>DASUGD010000029.1:0-3396 GCA_036274195.1 Gemmatimonadaceae bacterium
ATGTCCGTCGCGCAGGTCCGTGCAGAGATCCTGTACGCGTGGAAGGGACCGTCGCTGCTCGTGACGACGCCTCGTGGCGAGTGCGGGCGTGACGTCCCGCTCTCCGGCTTCTATTACCGTGAAGCCCGCGTGCTCAGCACGCTGCGTCTCGAAATCAACGGTGCCGCGCCGTGGCTCGCGGAAGCCGCGGCGACTGCGCCGGATCGACTCGAGTTCACCTACGTTCATCCGGAGATTACACAGCCTGGCGGCGGCGGGACGGGGCAGTCGGGCGACGAGGAGGGCGTCGATGCTTTTGGCATCCCCGAGCGCTCGCTCGACGTGCGGGCTGTGTTGAGTGCCGGCGCCGGCGGATTGAGGCTGGAGTTCGCCGTCACCAATTGGGCGCGCCGGCGCGTCTCGTTCGATCTGCGCTGCGTGCTCGATGCTGATTTCGCCGACGTTCAGGAGGCGATCGCGTCGCGGCGTGAACAGTCGTCCACCGTGAACGTCACGGCGAGCAGCACGGCGATCACGTTCGACTACCAGAACGCACGGATTCCGTATCGCTCCGAGGTCACCGGGACAGGCTGGCATCCGTCAATTCAGGACGGCCTCGCGTGCGTGCAGGCGCAGGTAGTCCTGGAATCACAGGAATCGAAGACGTTCGCGATTACGGTCGTCGCGTCGCGTGGCGGCATGGCGCTGTCCGATGAAGCGGCCCGCGAACGCGAGGACGCGCTCACCGCGTGGCGTTCGCGTTTCGCGCGGGTGAGCGTGCCCGGCAACACTGAGCTCGGGCGCGTGGTCGCGCGAAACGTCCGCGACTTCGGTTCGTTCCCGGCGCTCGACGGCCAGCGCGACGAATGGCTCGCCCTTCAGGCCGGCGTGCCGGCGTATCCCGCGTTCTTCGGACGCGACGCGGTGACCGCCGGGTGGCAGGCGGCGATGATCGATGGCGGTGAGGCGCTCGACGCCGCGCTCACGCGGCTGGGACGGATGCAGAGCGATCGCTTCGACGACTGGCGCGACGAGCAGCCGGGGCGCATCCCATACCAGGTTCGCAGCGGACCACTGGCGCTGCTCAATCTCAATCCGTACTCCGCCTACTATGCCGACTTCGCCAGCCCGCTCATGTTCGTCATCTCCCTCGCGAACCTGTACGCATGGACCGGCGACCGGCGCGTGCTCGAACGCCACTGGGACGCCGCGCGCCGGATTCTCGACTGGGCCCGCGATTATGGCGATGCCGATCGCGATGGCTATCTCGAGTACCTGACCCGCTCGTCGAAGGGCACGAAGAACCAGGGCTGGAAGGACAGCGGTGACGCAATCATCTATGACGACGGCTCGCCGGTTCCGGCGCCGATCGCCACGTGCGAGCTCCAGGGGTATTGGTACGTCGCGCAGCAGCTGATGGGGGTGCTCTGCGAGGCGATGGACTGCCGGGGCGACTCGAACGCACACCTCAGCTCGGCCGCAGAACTCCAGCAGCGATTCAACAGGGACTGGTGGATTCCTGACGCGCAGTTCTTTGCCGTCGCGCTCGATCCCGACAAGCGGCAGGTGGGGGCACTGACGTCCAATGTGGGGCACTGTCTGGCCACGGGCATCATCGACGAGCAGCATCGGGCGCCCGTCGTGGGGCGGATGTTCGCGCCGGACCTCTTCAGTGGCTGGGGCGTCCGCACACTGTCGTCGTCACACGCCTTCTACAACCCGCTGAGCTACCACCGTGGAACTGTGTGGGGCGTTGAGCAAGGCACTATCATCTTCGGGCTGCGACGATTCGGGTTCAACGCGCGCGCGTTGGAGTTGACGCGCGCAATGTTCGATCTCGCGTTGCTGTACCCGGAAGATCGGATTCCCGAGTGCGTGGGCGGATATGCTCGCGGCGAACACGCGACGCCTGGCGCGTACCCTCGCGCCAACACGCCGCAGTTGTGGAACGCGACGGCATTTCCGCTGGCGCTGCAGTCGATGCTGGGCCTCGTGCCGCTCGCTCCGGCTGAAACGCTGATCGTCGACCCGGTTCTTCCGACGTGGATGCCAGAAGTGGTCGTATGCGATCTGCGGGTCGGGCACGCGAAGGTGAGTATGCGGTTCCGGCGGGATGGACGCGGGAGGTCCACGTGGGACGTGCTTCACAAGCAGGGCACGCTCCATGTGGTCCGGCAGCCGCCGCCCGAGGCGCGATCGGTGAATGTCGTCGATCGCGCGCGGCTGATGATGGAATCCATTGCTTCATAGACAAGCCTCCTGCTCAGGGGGCTTTCGAGAGCGCGAGGACAAGATGAGAATCGAGCTGCTGCCCGTCGGCGAGCAGGTGATGGTCATTACCGGTGCGTCCAGTGGGATCGGCCTGGTAACGGCGAAGCAGGCAGCGCAGCGGGGCGCATCAGTCGTCCTGACGGCCCGCAACGGGGAGGATCTGGCGAGGGCGGTCGAGGAGATTCGCCAGGAGGGCGGGAGAGCCGTGCACATGACGGCCGATGTCGCCGATCCGAATCAGGTGGAGATGGTTGCCGAGGCGGCCATTCGCGCGTTCGGCCGGATCGATACGTGGGTCAACAACGCGGCGGTGTCCATGTACGGCCGCGTCACCGAACTGCCGATTGAGGACATGCGGCGGCAGATGGACATCAATTACTGGGGACAGGTCTATGGAGCGCGTGTCGCGGCGAGACATCTGAGGAGCCGCGGCGGCGCGATCATCAACGTCGGCAGCGCGCTCTCCGATCGTGCCATCCCGCTGCAGGGGAACTACTGCGCCGCGAAGCACGCGCTGAAGGCGTTCACCGATACGCTGCGCATGGAACTCGAGGACGAAGGCGCCCCGATCTCGGTCACGCTCGTCAAGCCGGCGAGCATCGACACACCGTTCTTCGAAAAGGCGCGGACCTATCTCGGAGTCGAGCCGCAGCCGGTGCCACCCGTGTACGCGCCCGAGGTCGTCGCCAGCGTGATCCTCCACGCCGCGCAGCACTCCATCAGGGAGCTCATCGCCGGCGGTGCCGGGGCCAAGCTGAGCGCCGCCCGATTCGCTCCCCGGCTGGCCGACAAGTACATGGAACGCTGGGCCTTCGATTCGCAGAAGACCGAGATCACGACCGCTCCGGGCCGCCGTGACAATCTTTACATGCCGGTCGAGGATGATGGGGGA
Source organism: Gemmatimonadaceae bacterium (assembly GCA_036274195.1). GTDB lineage: Bacteria > Gemmatimonadota > Gemmatimonadetes > Gemmatimonadales > Gemmatimonadaceae > JAJKIV01. The sequence goes on from DASUGD010000029.1 coordinate 3,143, forward strand.
GAGCGCGGCCGTAACTGGTGGGGGCACACGCGGGCCTCGAGCCTTTATACGCAGGCAATGCTGCACCCGGCGGCTACGGCTGGAATCGCTGCCGCAACCGTTGCGCTCGCGGGCGCGGCATGGCGGATTTCCGCCGGCCGGAAGCGCCGGGCGGCGGCCGCCAGCGAGCTCGGATTTGGGTTATCCTGAGCCAGCGTTCTTTTCGAGAAGTCCTTATCTATGAGCCACAAAGCGATCAAAATCGGTGTGACGGC
>DASUGD010000030.1:0-14548 GCA_036274195.1 Gemmatimonadaceae bacterium
GGCGCTCCGCTCGGAAGGACAACGCTCTTTCGCCGGCGCCCGTTTCCCGTTTCCCGTTTCCCGTTTCCCGGTTCCCGTTTCCCGTTTCCCGGCTGTTCCCGTTTCCCGGCTGTTCCCGTTTCCCGGCTGTTCCCGTTTCCCGGCTGTTCCCGTTTCCCGGCGGTTCCCGTTTCCCGGCTGTTCCCGTTTCCCGGCGGTTCCCGTTTCCCGGCGGTTTCCCGTTTCCCGATCTCAAATCGGCGTCGCCGCGTGATCTACCTCTTCTCCGCTCGGCCCCACGCGAAACCACTCGATCTCCTGTGCATGCCCGCTCGTCTGCAGCGCGCCGTGAATCGCGGCAACAACCCCGTAGGCCGCGTTAGGCGTCGCGTCCCGCGACCGCCCGAGGAGCCGGGCCAGCATGCCCGGCCGCACCACGTCCAGCCAGATCACCCACTCCGAGACCGACCCCGCCACGTTGCCGCAGCCAATCCGGACGACCCGACCCTGCTGCGCGACGCCCAGTAGCCAGCCCCAATGCTCCGGGATCGGCGAGTCGGCATCGAAGCCGCGCTCCTGGAGCCGAGCAGCAACCCAGGTCGCGAGCGCATAGCCGTACCGTTCGGTGTTCGCCTGAGCCGGACCAGCGGCGGGGCTGAAGGCGGTCGAGCGGAAGCGAACGTGGTCGCGCATGCGAATGTCGTCGCGCCTGACGCGGTCAACGCAGCCGCACGCCCGTACTGCCTTCCCCTACCACACCCTCGGCCAACATGGCGTCCAGCACCGAGCCGATGGCCTCGTCCAGGGCCGTGCTCGTGCGCGCGAAGCCCAACACCGAGCGGACCTCCGTCACCAGCGCGGGGCGAGCGAAGCCGCGGCCGGACGCGAGGACCATCATCGCCGCGGCCCGATATTCCTCGGGCGCAATGCGCTCGGCCGGTATGCGCGTCCCCGCGCGCGACCGGACTACCGCCTCCCGCCCCGGGTGCCACATGAAGTCACCGCGGCGTTCGATCAGATGCTGACGCTCCGCGAGCACGCAGGCGTCGGCGATTCGGGCGTGGATCCGCGTGCCCACGCGCGTATCCCACATGCCGGCGACGCGGGCGACCACGTCATCGATGTGCACCGGCGACTCCGTCTCGACGACGGTCGCTACGGCCGTCGCCAACGTCGCCGGCGCTTCGGCGAGCAGCTCGCGATCCGCGTAACGCCCCTCGCCTTCGGCCGTCGTGTAGGGTGCGGCGGCTGGTCGCTCGTACTCGTCAGGTGCGGCCGGTGCCTCGGCCGCGGCCTCCGAGGGGTAGCCGTCAGGCGACGTGCTTCCGGTCGGTTCGGGCGGCGCAACGCGATTCCGGGCGCGCTGCCTCGCTTCCTCGACCTGCCTAACGATCCGTTCGACCTGGCCGGCGCGGTCCTTGAACCAGTCCGTGGACCACACGCGCAGGAGCGTCCAGCCGCGCGCCTCCAGCACCTGGTGCCGGAGGCGGTCCCGGTCGCGGGCCGTCTCCGACGAATGGTACGCCACGCCGTCGCACTCGATGCCGCAGACGAAGCGTCCGGGCGCTTGCGGATCAACGACGCCGAGGTCGATGCGGTACCCCGCGACACCGACCTGCGGCACGACCTGGAGTCCGCGCTCGACCAGTGCGGTCATCACCTCCTGCTCGAACGGAGACTCCGTGGCTCCGGCGCTCGACCCGGCGGGCACCGCCAGGCGGCCGTGCTCCGCGTAGTCGAGAAAATCCCGGAGCAGCCTCGGCCCGGCCGATACGGCGCTCGATGGGTTGATGTCGGCCGCGCGAATCGACGAAAAGACGTGCATCCGCCGACGGGCGCGCGTCGTGAGCACGTTGAGGCGGCGCCACCCATTTTCGCCGTTGAGCGCACCGAAGTTGTAGCGCAGCACGCCATCGGCAGCCTTGGCGTACGTGACACTCAGGAAGATCGCGTCGCGCTCATCACCCTGAATGTTCTCGAGATTCTTCACGAAGAACGGTTCCGGCAGCGAGCGGTCGAAGAAGGGCTCGAGCGCCGGGTCCTCGCGCCGCCGCACCTCGAGCTCATCCTGCACGGCAAGTTGCTGGCGGAGGTTGAACGTCCCGACACCTAACGACTCCATCGCCTCGCCGCGAGCCCGGCGCGAGAGCTGCTCGCGGGCGAACGACACGACGGCGTCGGCCACACGCCTCGCCTCAGCCGAGTTGAGCCCTTTGCCCTCGTACGTTCCGCCGTCGACGAACTCGAACCGAAGCCCCGTCGCGGAGGTCGTCGTATCGGTGCTCGGAAACGTGAACAGGTCCGCGTCGTAGAAGGCGACGTTCGAGAAGCTGATGAGACTCTCGTGTGCGCTTCGGTAGTGCCACCGCAGGCGACTCATCGGCACGCCGGCACCCATGAACTCCTCGAGCACACTCTCGGCATCGCTGTACAGCGGCGTCCCGTCGTCAGCGACCGGAACCGCATCGGGCGATGCCGCGACCATGAAGAAGTTCGTCGGCGGAAGCTGCTTCGGATCGCCGACGACGACGAGCTGCCGCCCGCGCGCGATCGCGCCAACCGCGTCCTCCGGCGGCAGCTGCGATGCCTCGTCGAAGATCACCACATCGAAACCGGGCTCGCCGCCGGCCAGGTATTGCGCCACCGACAGTGGGCTCATGAGGAAGCACGGCTTGATCGCGCGGATGGCCGATTCCGCCAGCTTGAGCGTCTTTCGCAGCGGACTATGATTGCGCTGTTTCGCCATCTCGCGCTGCAGGAACGGCAGCGCCTCGCGCGCCTTTGGATCCTGCAAGCGCTCCTGCGCGCGATCCCGAAGGCGCGCGGTGAGCGCCGCCTGATTTTCCGCGAGCACTTCGCGGTCGAGACGACGAAACTCGGCGATGCGCTGTTCGTGGGTGAGGGCGTCGAAGCGGGCGAGGGCAGGACGCTGCTGGACGACCTCGGTGAGCCACTTCATGTAGAACGCCCGCAGGAATACGTCCGGCAGCACATCGAATGGCGGCGACCCGCTCATCGCGCCGTCCAGAAGCTCTCCGGCGATTCCGGAAGCCACCATCTGGCGTGCGGCCTCGAACGCCGCCCACCTCGGGCCGGCCGAGCCCGAGGCGACGAGGGCGTCGGCGCGCTGCTGCAGCTCCTCGAACGTGGCTGCCGACAAGTATCCGCTCGGCCACCCGATCACCGCCCGAAGGCGATCGAGCGTGCCGAGCGCGTCGGCGGTGGCGTCGCGCAGCGCGTGGACGGCAGCGACGTTAGGCAACGGCTGTGCGGCGACGGCGATGGCGGCGGCGCCCAGCTTGTACCGCGTCACGCAGGTGCGGAGCTCGACCACCCACTGTACATAGGCGTCGAGGGCATCCCAGGAACCTTGCTCCCCGTGCCAGTGCGCGCCGAACAGCGATCGTGCGGCGGCCTCCGAATCCTTCAGCGCTGTTCGCTCGGCGGTGAGACGATCGACCTGCTTCATCTCGGCACTCTGCTCCACGAGCGACGGCTGGTAGGTGCCGACGCGATACCCGGTCCACCGCGATCGAATCGCGCGCCATCGTCCGTCGAGCACGGCGAGGAATGCGAACAGGCCTTCCGCTTTCCGTTCGACGTAGGCGATGTCGGCGGCGTGGTCCTGCTCGAGCACTGCGGGGGTGAAGTGCCGCTCCACGCGCGCGCGAAGTGCGGCGACCGAGCGTCCGCGCTCGATGAGCTGCAGGGCGGCGGCGGGAGCGGTGTTCCAGTCGGCGCTGCCGAGCACCTCGGTGCTCGCGCCCGGTGAGCGGCCAATTACGGTCGCGACGCGGTCCGCGGTGTCCACGTCGGCAGCCGTCTGGATCGGCGTCAGCCCGAACGCTCGTTCGACCTCGGCTGCCTGTCGACGCACATCCGCGATCCGCGTCGCGAGCTCGGTGGCGAGCTCGCGGATCGTGGCAACGTCATCCTCGGTGTAGAACGTCTTCGTCGCGTCACGCCACGGATGCCGTGACGGGTCGCCCACACCGCGCGCCGCCGCGGCGAGCTCGCGAAGCTCACGCACGGTGGAGTCGAGGGCTTCGCGCGAGACGTCGTCGACACGACGCACATATCGCACTCGCGGCGTGGTTGTCGCGGTGCTTTCCGTGGCGGGCCGGTCCGCGCCGCGAACCGGGGCGAGCGCGCCGTACGCCTCGAACGGCGTCATGCCCAGCGTCCCGTGCGGCGTATGCAGCGCGCGCACATAGTCGTTGAGCGTGGCCCGCACGCCGGGGAGCGCGACCCCTGCCTGCACGCCGACGCTCACGGACTGGAGCGAAGCGTCGATCGCCGCGGCGAGGCTGCGCATCACCGTCCGCTTGCTCGCCTTGGTCGAGTGCAGCTCCAGGCAGAACTCGCCCAGCCCGGCTTTGACGAGACGCGAGTGCACGACATCGAGGGCCGCCATCTTTTCGGCCACGAACAGCACGGACTTGCCGGCGCCTAACGCCTGGGCAATGAGGTTCGTGATCGTCTGCGATTTGCCCGTTCCCGGCGGACCCTCGAGGACCAGATCGTAGCCACGCGCGACGCCGGCCATCGCGCGCAGCTGGCTCGAGTCGGCGTCCACCACCTGAGCCGTCGCTTCCGGGGCGAATTCACGATCGAGGTCCAGGCGCCGAACGTCGTCTGGCAGCCCGATGACGCGCTCTCCCTCCCGACCGACGAGCTGCCTGACGAGTCGATGCGCGGCGACGGCGGGAGCGTTCGCCTCGAGGTCCTTGTACATCACGAGCTTCTGGAACGAGAACAGCGCCAGCACGACATCGGTCGTGATCGACCAGCCACGCCGCCCTGCAATGAGCTGCGAGACGCTCGACATCAGCGTTTGCAGGTCGTAGTCGTCGGGGATCGTGGCGGAGTCGGGAAGCTCCGGGAGCGAGATCCCGAAGTCGAGCCGGAGATACTCGGCGAGCGCCGGGTTGATGACCGGCTCGTCGTCCGCCGCGCGAATGCGGTAGCCCGATCGCGCGGACTTTCGCGACAGCTGCACCGGAAGGAGCACGAGCGGGGCAGTGAACGCCTGGTCCGATATGTCGGCCTCGGCGTAGTGCAGCATCCCCAGCGCGAGGAACAGCGTGTTCACGCCCTGTTCCTCGATCGCGAGCCGCGCCTGTTCGTCGAGCCGGCGCAGCGAGCGGTCGAGCGCTTCCGGGGTCGCGGTGGTCTGCAGGAACTCGTCGGTGTGCCGATCGTCGAGCGCGGCGGCGTCGTACGGGACGAACGCCGGCTGTGGTGCCGCGCTGTCGAATTCCTCGTCAGGGCTCCCGTCGGCGCTCATCGGCGCGGAGGTACCGGCATCGTCCGGCGCCGGCTCTGCCGCCTTGAAGCGCATCTCCCGTTCGCTGAGGTACAGCAGGCGGAAGATCTCGGCCGGGTGCTCGTCCACGATGGCGACGGTCGACACCTTCGTCGCCCGGAAGTTGAGCGCGCGGTTTCGCTTGGAGAGGTCGAGGAGCTTTCGCTTCCATGCGTCGATCGACGCCGCGAGCCGCCCGTCAGCGGGACTACGGGTGGGACCCGTTCGGAATGCGGGCGCTGGTTTCGTCGGTGTCGTCATCAGGAAGGATTGCGCGCGCCGAATCTGTCGCGAACGGGCGCGACCGGCAACCTGATCCCCCGCGACGTGCGCCTAACGCCGCAGGTAGGGGATCGTCGTCGTCGTCATCGCGCCGTCCGCGAACGTGACGGCGACGCCGGCGAACGCGACCGGGGCAGAGAGCGTGGACACCTCGAACGTCGCCGTCGGAGCCATCGGGCTGGCGCTTCGCGTCGCCAGCTCGCGGTGGGCCGAGTCGGCGACGAACAGCTTCACCTCGCGCACCGGGCGATTGGCGCCGAGCCAGCTCAGTCGAACGCTGTCGCCGAGGGTCTCGATGGTGAGCGCGTCACCCCCGCTCGTCGTTCCTCCCCCGACCACGATCAGCTTCGAGCCGGTGTGGGTTGGCTCGCTCGACTGTTCCGCCGCTTCGGCGTAGGCGGACTCGTAATAGCCGTAGTCGAAATACGGCCACACCACCGCGCCCCAGAACGGGAAGCCGACCACGAACGATCCGAGGAAGCGCCCGTGATGTCCTCCGACCCCGCCAACGAAGCAGTTGCGGGAGCAGCCGTGGCCGGCGCCCCAGAGCGTATAACCGCCCTGTCGGGGCCGCGAGCGTCCCGATCCCAGCGGTTGACCCGGCGCCGCGCCCATGACTCCATGACGGAAGCCCGGGCCGGCTCGGTACGCCCCGGCCCGGTTCTCGAGACGAGGGAGATTGCCACCGCGCGGCGCGGTCGGCCCGGCGGCAGGGTTCGCGTAGCGCGGGACACCCATGCTGCCGGCCGAGGCCGGTGCCGCCGGCGCCGACACGATGCGCGGCAACGCGCCGCCACCACGCTGTGCCGATGCTGCCCCAGCGCCGAAGAGCAAGCACGAAGCGGCGATCCCGATGGTGCGCACAGGCTGAATCATCTCTGCTCCTTGTACGTCGCTGGCGGCAGCCGCGCGCCGCTCCCATCAAACATTGCGCCTGTGCATGGGGGCGTCCAGCCAAGCGAACGCTACATGTACACTCTCCCGCGCGACCTGTACTCTATCGCATGACCAGTACGCCCAACCCAGCATCGAACCCTCCGTCCACGGACCTCCGCGCTCGCGCCCGCGAGATCGCGACGGAGAACGGGTTCGTCACCGACTTTTCCCGTGAGGTCGCGGCGGAGCTTGCCGAACTGCCCGGATCCCTTCGTGATGCCGCTTCGCCCGCCGACGTCCAGGACCTTCGATCGATGCTGTGGTCGTCGATCGACAATCGCGACTCACGTGATCTCGATCAGGTCGAATTCTGCGAGTCACTCGACGGCGGGCTCACACGGCTCCGGCTCGGGATCGCGGACGTGGACCGGGACGTCCCAAAGGGATCGCCGATCGATCTGAGAGCGGCGGCCAACACCACTTCGCTCTACACGGGAGTGGAGACATTCCCGATGCTGCCGGAGGCGCTATCCACCGATCGCACGTCGCTCCTCGAGGCTGCCGAACGACCTGTGGTGGTTGTGGACCTCGTGATCGACGACGCCGGCGACGTGAAGGAGGTCTCGGCATACCGTGCGCTCATCATCAATCACGCGAAGCTGACCTACGAGGCGGTAGGCATGTGGCTCGCCGGCGGTGCGAAGCCGGAAGAATTCCGGGCGATCGCCGGGCTCGAATCCCAGGTCCGCCTGCAGGACGATCTCGCCCGACGTCTCCGAGCGCGTCGGCAGGAGCACGGAGCGCTGGATCTCGAGACGATCGAGGCGCAGCCGGTGACATCGGCAACCGGGCAGGTGGTCGACATCGCGGTCACCCGAAAGAACCGCGCGCGCGACCTGATCGAGGACTTCATGATCGCGGCAAACGTCGCGATCGCGAAGTTCCTCGAGGCCCGCCGGGTCGCGTCGATACGGCGCGTCGTTCACGTTCCCAAGCGATGGCCGCGGCTCGTCGACCTGGCGAAGCGGTACGGCGAGTCGCTGCCTGACGACCCGAGCTCCGCGGCGCTCTCCGCGTTCCTGCAGCGACGCCGCACGGCGGACCCTGACGCGTTTGCCGATTTGTCGCTTTCGGTGGTGAAGCTGCTGGGGTCCGGCCAGTATTCCGTGGAGCGGCCCTGGGAACCCGACGGCGAGGAAGGACACTTTGGTCTCGCCGTGGACGACTACTCGCACACGACTGCGCCTAACCGGCGGTATGCCGATCTGGTCATGCAGCGTCTGGTGAAGGCGACCATTGGCGGCGCGCCCACCCCGTATGCGGCGGAGGAGCTCGACGCGATCGCGGCGCGTTGCACCGAGATGGAAAACGCAGCCCGCAAGGTCGAGCGCACCATGCGAAAGGTCGTCGCCGCGACGCTGCTCCAGAGGCGCATTGGCGAGATGTTCGACGCGATCGTGACCGGGGTGAATCAGAGTGGCACGTTCGCTCGCCTCACGCATCCGCCCGCGGAGGGCCGGATCGTTCGCGGTGAGCAGGGCCTCGACGTCGGGGACCACGTACGCGTGAAGCTCGTCGAGGTGGACGTCGGGAAGGGCTACCTGGACTTCGCCAGGGCCTGACGCTCTCGCGCCCGCGCTCGCGCCTTCGGCCCGTTCCACGACGCCCTTCACCGAAGGTTCGTTGCTATTGCTGGTGTATCGCGCTCTCGTACCCGCCGGCTTCCAACCATTCACCGGGAGGGACACGTATGCGCAGGTACTACGGGTTAGCGGTTGCAGCGCTGGTGCTCGGGTGCACCGACGATGCCTCCAAGACGACGGCGCCCCGGTTGAGTGGTGCGGTAGTCGACGGCTCGATGTCGGGTCATGATGCGAGTGGCTCGATGAACAACACCGACAACGGCGGTCGCCGGTTGACCGTCACGCTTCTGCACGGCGCAGAAGAAGTGCCCGCGCATGTCACCGCTGCCTCGGGCCAGCTCTCGCTCAGGCTGTTGGACGCGGACCACATCGGGTACACGCTCGATGTCGCGGACATCACGAACGTCACGATGGCGCACATCCACATGGCGCCGAAGGGTGTGAATGGCGGGATCGTGGTCTGGCTGTATCCGAGCGTGAAGGGAACCGCCCCGTTGCCGGGCGGCGGTGGCCCGGTCTCCCGGATTCTCGTTTCGGGGACGTTCTCGTCGGCCGATTTCCGGGGCGCGCTGGCCGGCAAGACGATGGCCGACTTCCTCGCTGCGGTGGAAGCGGGGCAGACGTACGGCAACGTGCACACCGATGACGGCATCGATCCGGCGAACACGGGTGCCGGTGATTTCCCGGGCGGCGAGATCCGTGGGCAGTTGGACGCGAATGGGAATATCTCCAAATAGGGATGAGGGATGAGGGATGGGGGATGAGGGATGAGGGTTAAGAGCGGAACCCTCATCCCTCATCCCTCATTCCGGCGCCGTCCCCCTCATCCCCAGATTGATGATCCGCTGCAGCAGCTCCGGGTACTCCAGCCCCGCCGCCTGAGCCGCCGAGGCGAACTCCTCGCCTAACGCGATTTCCGGGTTGGGGTTCGCCTCGAGGAAGAAGAGGGTGCCGTCCGGCCGGAGTCGGAAGTCCAGGCGCGCGTAGCCCGTGAGCTCGAGCGTGCGATAGATGCGCTTCGCCAGGTGCTCGAGGCCAGCCGCGACGCCAGCGGGGAGATCCTCCGCCGCGCGCTGGTCGATCCCGTGCCGCTTCTGGTAGTCGAGGTCGTGCTTGGCGCGAGCGGTCGCGATGAGCGGCGCGCCATCGGGCGCGTTCTCGAACACCAGCTCACGCGGCGGCAGCGCGGTCAGCCGGTTGTTCCCGATCACGCCGACATAGATCTCCCGCCCCAGGATGAACTGCTCGGCGATCGCGTCCGAGCCGAGGCGGCGGTGGACGAACGCGACGCGCTCGGTGAGCTCCTCGTCGGTCTTCACGAGCGACGCCTGTGCGATGCCTAACGACGCATGGTCGGTGAGGCTCTTCACGAAGAGCGGCAGTTCCAGCGTCCTCGGGCGCCTCGTCTTCCGGCCGACGGGGAACACGTGGAACGCCGGGACCCGGATGCGATGGTAGATGAGCAGCTTCTTCGACAGCGCCTTCTCCCGCGAGATGATCATGCCGCGCGGGTTGCACCCGGTGTACGGCACGCGCAGCAGCTCGAGCAGGCTCACCACGTTGTGGTCGAACAGGACGTTGCCGTGAAACTCCTCGAGCAGGTTGAACACGATGTGCGGTTTGAACACCGCGACGGCGTCGCGGATGGGCAGGAGCTCATCCTGGACGCCTAACGCCTGTACCTCGTGGCCGATGCCGCGGAGGGTCCGGCACACGTCCCACTCCGTCTTCCACTCGAAGCGCTCCTTCTCATCCCGCTCGGCCGCATCGTCGGGGGGCACGAGCTCGGGATGCATCAGCGCCAGGACGCGGAGCTTTCTCATCGCGGCGCCGCCCGCAGTCCGGGTGAACAGCTCATAACGCGATCCAATCCCTTCTCCCCTGGCTGTACAGGAAGTGCATCGTCTTTACAGTCAGCAGCACGCAGAAGTCGGTCAACAGTTGTCGTTCGGGCCCCACGGCGCGGAGGCGCAGGTCCTTGCATCGCCCGATCATGTCGTTCAGCACGAGCTCGAGCGTGTACTGGAATTCGCCCGTCCACTTGGCGACCAACCGGCGAATTTCGCCCTGGTTACGACGAAGGAAGCGCGCGGCCGTCTCCTGTCGCCGGTGGCGCGGCTCGTCCGAGAAGAGCCGGCGCAGGTCCGCGTCGTACGTGTTCGGAAATTTGACCGTGTACTTCTCGCGGCGCGACTCGTAGTGCTGCGCGAGCGTGTGCGTCAGCTTCGATAGCGGTTCGATGACGCGTCGCGTCGAGACGAGCGGCTTCTGGTCGCAGATCTCGTTCATGAGCGAGTCGACGTAGCGAAGCTTCTTGAGGGCGGGCCAGCCTGCATAACGCGAGCGCCAGTCCGATCGCGGCCGGAGCCACACCGCGAACGTCTCGGCGAAGTCCTCGTCGGGGTGACTCTGCGCGTACCAGAGCCGCAGGTGCTGCACGTATCGCTTGCTCGCGGGGTTGGGCCGGTAGTACTCGGGGTATCTCGTTGACGACTTCCCGAAGAGCTCCTGCCATTTGCGACGACGGTGCAGCTCATACCCGTGCTGGATCGCGTGGCCGGTCTCGTGGCGCATGATGCGCATGCATTCCGCCCGCGACGCCCCTTCGACGTCGAGGATCTGATTCCGCTCGAGTCGCCGAAGCCGCGGGTGCGCCAAATAGAACGGCACCGCGAATCCCGGCACGCCACCGGGCGAGAACCACTCGTCCGAGAGCCACACGTGCGGCTTGAGCACGAGCGCCCGCGCATCGAGCTCCTCGTAGAGCTGCGCAACGCACCCTTCCAGCCACGTGCCCTCGATGGTGACGCCAAGGTCCTTGAGGCGGACCTTGAGCAATCGGTCATCGCTGTAGCGCTCCCACGGGAAACGATTCACGTGTGGCGAAACGGGAAACGGGAAACGGGAAACGGGAAACGGGAAACGGGAAACGGGAAACGGGAAACGGGACACGGGAAACGGGGAACCGGGAACTACGAACTGCGAACTACGAACTGAGCCCCTCTACCAGGACGACGACGATTCCTCGCCTCCGCGCCTTCGGCGCTCCGCTCGGAATGACACGCTTCTGTCGCCAGTCGCCAGTCGCCAGTCGCCAGTCGCTAAACGGCACCGAAGGGAACAGACAGACCACCATCCGCGCAAGGCTGGCAGGGGTGAGTACCTTGCTGGCGTGCCGACTCTCCTGCTCTCCGCCGCCGACATCCGCCGGCTCCTCGACCGCGACGCGCTGCTGCGCGCACTCCGCGACGCGTTCGCGCAGTACTCGATGCGCAAGGCCATCCCCGCGCTCAGGGCCGGCTCGCCGCTCCCCGGACCCGGTGGACGCACCGTCATGATCGTGTTCCCGGGGATCATCGACGGCATCCCCGCCTTCACCGTGAAGGTCAACACGAAGATTCCGGGAGCCGCGCGCAGCGTCGTCGGGTCCATGAACCTGACCGCTACCGACACCGGCGAAGTGCTCGCGATCATGGACTCCGTTGTCATCACGGCCGAGCGGACCGCGCTGGCCGGCGCGGTGGCCGCTGACGTGCTCGCGAGACGCGACGTCCCGCGCGTCGCCGTGATCGGCGCGGGCGTGCAGGGCGAGGCACAGGTTCGCGCGCTGCAGCAGGTGCGGCGCGTAGAGCGCGTCGACGTCGTCGATGCCGTGCCGGAGAGGGCGGAGGCCTACGCCGCACGCGTGGGGCCGGCGTTAGGTGTCGAGGTCGTCGTCCATCGTGACGTGGCGACCGCCGTGCGCGACGCCGATGTGATCGTCACCGCCACCTGGTCGAAGGAGCCGTTCCTGTCGCGATCGATGGTGAGGGATGGCGTTCACATCACGGCGGTCGGAGCCGACGAGCCGGCCAAGGGCGAAGTGCACGCCGATCTCATTGCGAGCTCACTCTTCGTCTGCGATGACCGCGACCTCGCGGTGCGTGGCGGCGCGATCGGCGGCGCCGGGCTTGGCCCGGCGGCGATCCACGCGGAGCTCGGCGAAGTCATCGCCGGCGTGAAGCGAGGGCGCACCCGGCCGGATCAGATCACGATCTTCGGCAGCGTCGGCCTCGCCTTTCAGGACCTTGCGGCGGCGTGGCAGGTGTACACCCGCGCGAAGGCGCTCGGTGTGGGCACGCCATTCGAGCTGTGACGTCATCCGCCATCGGTTTCGGTCGTCGCGACAAGCGTCGCGACAAGCACATCACACTTCACTCTCCGGCACCGTCAGCGCGAAGACGAGCGCGCCGAAGAAACCGAACGCGCTCGCGATGACGAACGGAAGCGCCGGCCTGACGCTCCACAGCGCACCACCCGCCAACGCCGCCGGCGTGATCGCGAGACTGCGTACGAGGTAATAGAGGCCCGTGGTGCGGCCGCGACAGGCCGGGTCCGCGAGATCGACGATCGACGCCTTGCGAGCCGGCTCGCCCGTCTCCCGAAGTCCGCCTACCACGAACGCCAGGACGAGTCCGGCGAAAGTGCTCGCGGCAATGATGGCGAGTGGGAACAGCGCGAAGGCGACGAATGTCGCGACGACGAGCGGCTTGCGGCCGGTGCGCCGTGCGAGCACCGCCGCAGGGACGTACACGACCATGGACGCGACCATCTGAATGCTCACCAGCGCGCCGAACTGCGGCGCCGTGATGCCGACCACGCGGGTCGCGTACAGCACGACGAACACGTCCACGAGCGACTCGCATGTTCGGACGAGCACGTCCGACGCCAGCAGACGACGGAGTGGGGGCGGCATCCGCGACCAGACGTCGCGCATCGACGTCGACGCCGAGTCATGTCTGGCGGTGGCCCGGTGCGACGTTGGTGGGCGATCGATCGCCCCGGCCATGATGAACGCGACCGCTGCTCCCGCAATGGCGACGCCGAGGGCGACCTGCACCCCGTGTCGCAGCCCGAGTCGCGCGATCAGCGCGCCGCCTAACGCCGGAGCGATGGCGATCGGAACGCGGCGCGTCATGGACTGCACGGTGAACCCGATGGTGCGATGGGCGGAGGGCAGCACGTCGCCGATGATCGCGAACACCGTGGGGCTCGCGGCGCTCGACCAGCACATCACGAGCGGCAACGCCGCGAACGTCAGGACCCAGGTTGGCGACCACAGATACCCTGCGTACCCCGCGGCGGCGAGGAGAATGAACCCGCGCAGCGCAGCGCGCCGCCCGAAGCGGTCGGTCACCCAGCCGCCGGGGTATTGGAGCATGGCGTCCGCGAGGTCGCGCAGCGTCCCGTACGCGCCGACCGCGAGGATCGGTGCACCGAGGGCCTCGATGTACCGTGGAACGAACCGCTTCCAGAGCTCCTCCGACCCCGTCATGACGAACGTGACCGCGGCGGCGACGATGATGCCCGGCGGAACGAGCGAGGCACGCCGATCTGCCCCTGGTCCCGGTTGGCCCTCGCTCCACAGCACGTTGCCCAATGGACACCCAGCGAAGATTCGCCTGTGATTATATGATGATTCAGTTGTGATATGCAACTAGCGGCGCGCCACTGGCCACTGGCGACTGAGGACTGGCGACTGAGAACGGCGGCTGGCGGCAACTAGTTTCAGGCCGTGTCTCTCGCCTCCCAGCCCGAAGTCGAGCGCCTGCCGCTCGTGTCGCCCGGCATCCGCGCGATGGCCATCGGGGCATTCTGGTTCAGCCTCATGGGCCTCTTCGTGAAGCTCGCCGGCCGGCGCCTGGGCAGCATGGAGATCGTCTTCGCGCGGAGCGTCATCACGTTAGGCCTCAGCTGGTGGTCGCTGTGGCGCCTCGGCATCTCGCCCTTCGGCAACCGCCGACGCTTGCTCTTTGTCCGCGGGCTGCTCGGCGCCACGGCGCTCGTTTTCTACTTCTACTCGATCGTCCACCTGCCGTTGGGCGAAGCGACGCTGATTCAGTACACGAACCCGGTCTTCGCGACGGTGCTGGCGGCGGTCATCCTGCACGAGTCGCTTCGCGCACGGGAGATTGCGTGTCTCGTCGCGAGCCTGCTCGGCGTCCTGTTCGTCGCTCACCCGCCGGCGACACTCGGCGCCGAATCACCCGCCACGAATCCGCTGTACGTCGGGACTGCGCTGGTCGGCGCGGCGTGCAGCGGGTCCGCCTACACCCTCGTGCGCAAGATGCGCGGGGTCGAGCACCCGCTCGTGATCGTCGGCTACCTGCCGCTGCTCAGCGTGCCGATGTCCATGCCGTTCGCGATCGCCCAGTGGCAGTGGCCGGACGCCATGGAGTGGCTGCTGCTGATCGGCGTTGGCGTGACGACACAGCTGGCGCAGATCTCGATGACGCGCGGGCTTCAGCTGGAGCGCACCGCCCGCGCAACCACCGCCGGCTATCTGCAGGTCGCGTTCGCCGTGCTGTGGGGCGCCATCTTCCTCGGCGAGATTCCCGACCTGTGGACGCTTGCCGGGGCGGTGACCATCATCGGATCGACGCTCGTCCTGACGTGGTCGAAGTCGGCGGATGGTGACGCGTCA
>DASUGD010000031.1:0-80246 GCA_036274195.1 Gemmatimonadaceae bacterium
GGATCGCGGGCCCTTGCTCTCTGGAGGGTAGCGACAAAGGCAAAGCCGCTCGAAAGACGGTGACGCAAAGCCATCGGGGCTAACGTGCGCAACGGGGCGCACCATGCTTGCCAGGCCGCCGACCTAACGGGGAGTAAAAAAATGACGGTCCGCCGCACCCGCACGCTCGCCCTCAGCCTCTGCGCCGCCGCAATCGCTGCCTGTGACTCGCCCACCGATCCCGCCAGCCCCGCAATCAAGGGATTGGACGCCGACGCGCACGAAGTTGTCGCCACGACGTGTGTCACCGGAGCGAGCTCGCTTGTGGTTTCGGTCTACCCGAAAACGATCGCCGTCGGCGCGCACGCCACTCCGTACGCTAGCGTGTACACCGCCACGGGTGCCGCGTTGAGCTCGCGGACGGTCAAGTGGACGATTCAGGACACGACCATCGTCCACGTCACGGGTATCGATTCGAACGGGCGCCCGATTCTGACGGGCCGCCGAGGCGGAACGACCAATATCGTCGGCTGGTGTGGTTCGATCACCACCGCGAAGCCATTGACCGTGAGCGGCACCTCGACCTCGAGCGGCGACGTCATGTCGGTCACCTTCTCCACACAGTCGCTCCCCGTCGGTCAGACGACACAGGCGGTCGCCAAGGAAACCACGGCGTCTGGCACTGCGGTGACCATGGGTACCGTCACATGGACGAGCTCCAACACCGCCATCGCGACGGTCTCGAGCACCGGCCTGGTCACCGGCAAGGGCGCCGGAACGGCGACGATCACCGCCAAGACCTCGACCGCGACCGGATCGGGATCGATCACGATCGGGAGCTCGACTTCGGTGGCTTCGCCCAGCGTTTCAGGAATAACGGCGGCCGAGCCAGCGGCGCCGCAAACGACCCCCGTCTACGGGGCGCTCCCGTCGGCGTCGCGCGTCGTTCGTGTCGCTGCGGGCGGCAACCTGCAGGCGGCCCTCGATGGTGCGTTGCCCGGCGATGCCATCCTGCTTGCCCCCGGCGCGAAGTTCACCGGCAACTTCATTCTCCGCAACAAGAACCTCGCGTCGCCGTGCAGCGCTTGGATCACGGTTCGCACCGACGCAACGCCGCCCGTGCTGGGCAAGCGAATCACCCCATCCACGGCCTCCGGACTCGCGAAGCTGGTCTCGACAACCGTCGCCCCGGCGCTGCGTACCGATCCGAAGGCGTCATGCTATCGCGTGTCGAATCTCGAGATCCACCTGCCCGTCATCAGCGCGTACAACTACGGCCTCATCTTCCTGGGTGACGGCGGGAACTTGAAGGCGGGCGAGAGCCAGGTCACGACGGACATCGCGCCACGCAATCTGGTGCTCGACCACCTCTACGTGCACGGCGATGCTGGATCGAACTTCACGCGCTGCATTGCCCTCAACTCCGCCACCACGGTGATCGCCGACTCGTGGATCAGTGAGTGCCACGCGAAGGGCTTCGACTCGCAGGCGATCGGCGGCTGGAATGGGCCTGGCCCGTACCTGATCCAGAACAACTATCTCGCCGCCGCGGGCGAGAACATCATGTTTGGCGGTGCGGACCCGCACATCACGAACCTCGTGCCGTCCGACATCACCATCCGCGGGAACCACTTCTACAAGAACCCCGCGTGGAAGGGCGTCTGGACGATCAAGAATCTCCTCGAGCTGAAGAACGCGCGGCGGCTCCTGATCGAGAACAACGTCTTCGAGAACAACTGGATCGCTGCCCAGACGGGGATGGCCATCATCTTCAAGTCCGCGAATGACGGTGGCACGGCGCCGTGGCAGGGCACGACGGACGTGAACTTTCGCTACAACATCGTGCGGAACTCGCCACAGGGGCTGGCCATCGCCGCGCATCCCGAGACCAACCCGGCCGTGCACGTGGCGCGTGTTCGCGTCGAGAACAACCTGTTCTACAACATCGGCACCTACAACGGCACGTCGTACGGACGCATGCTGATCCTCCTGCAGGACCCGCACGACCTCACCATTTCGCACAACACGATGATCCACAACTACACCGCCGACGGGCAGATGATGATCTCCGACGTGTCGTACGGCGCCGCGCGGAACATCGTGTTGAGCAACAACGTGGCGACGAAGGGCGGCCCATACGGCGCCGTGATGTACTCCGGCGCCCGCATCGGCACCGCGAGCCTGAACGCGTTCGCATCGAGCTACTGGGCGTTCGACCGCAACGTGGTGATCGGGCTCGACCCCCAGTTCGTTCCATGGCATCCGCAAACGAGCTACTACGCCGCATCGATGGCGGCCGTGGGGTTCGCCAATGCGAGCGGCGGTGACTACTCGCTCGGCAGCGCGAGCCCATATCGTGGCAAGGCCACGGACGGCAAGGATCCCGGCGCCGACTTCCCGGGACTCCGGCAGAGAACGAGCAGCACGATCGTGCAGTGAGCTGACGGCGGGTAAGCGACGAGGGCGGCGACCAAACCGGTCGCCGCCCTCGTGGCATCGGCCCTATCGCGTTAGGCCGGCCCCGCGCTCGCTTCTCCTCTCGCCGCCAGAGCGTCGATGATGCGCCTCGACGCCTGGCCGTCCCAGCCTTCCGGCACACGTCCGACTCGTTTCTCCACGCGCAGCGCCTCGACCCGCGCCACGAGCGTGTCCGGATCCGGCACGAGCTCGTTCGTCCCTTCCGTGATCGTCACCGGGCGTTCGGTGTTGGCGCGAACGGTGAAGCACGGCACGCCAAGCGCCGTCGTCTCCTCCTGGAGCCCGCCCGAGTCCGTGACCACCGCGTACGCGCCCTGCACGAGGTCCAGCATGGCGAAGTAGCTGATGGGCTCGAGCACCTGAACGCTCCCGAGATCCGCCCCTGTGTCCCGCAGGCGCTGCTGCGTGCGCGGGTGTACCGGGAACAGCACCGTGTGCCGGTCGGCCAGCTGGCGGAGCGCGTTCGCGATGCGCGTTAGGCGAGCCGGCTCGTCGACGTTGGACGGGCGGTGGAGCGTGACGACGATCGACTCGGGCCCGGCACCGATGCGGTCGCGAAACCCGGTCGCGCGCGCCGTCGGCAGCGAATGGAGCAGCGTGTCGATCATCACGTTCCCCACGAATTCGATCTCGTCGTCCGGTTCTCCCTCCCGCCGAAGTGTCTCGCTCGCGTCGCGCGACGGCGTGAGCAGCAGATTCGCGAGCCGATCGGTCACGAGCCGGTTGATCTCCTCCGGCATCGTACGGTCGTAGCTCCGCAGCCCCGCCTCGACGTGGGCGAGACGGATGCCCAGCTTCGACGCGACGAGCGCCGCAGCCACCGTGGAATTCACGTCGCCGTACACGAGCACCCAGTCGGGCCGCCGCGCATCCAGAATCGGTTCGAGCCGCTCCATGATTCGCGCCGTCTGCACGGCATGAGTCGCCGAGCCGACCTCGAGATTCTCGTCGGGATGTGGGATCGAGAGCTCCTCGAAAAACTGATCCGACAGGGCCGCGTCGTAGTGCTGGCCGGTGTGCACGATGGTCTGCCGCCACCCGGCGCCACACGCCGCACGATGAACGGGCGCCAGCTTCGGAAAGTTCGGACGCGCCCCCGCGATGTGGAGAAGGTGCATGCCGCGTCAGGTGCCTGTTCTACGCTGTGCCGCGGGCGAACGCCGACCAGCCGACGCGTCGACGAGTCGTGCGATCTCCTCGCATCGATACGCCCAGTCCTCGTGCGCGACGCGCCGCGATTGCGCCTCGCGCGCGGCCGGATCCTGCGCGGCCTCGACTGCCGTACGCAGGGCCCCCACCCAGTCGTCGAACGACGACGCGCACGTCGCGATGTCGGCGCACTTGAGCACTTCCGGCAAGGGCGACGAGACGATCGGCAACCCCGCCGCGGCGTACTCCCGCAGCTTGATCGGATTCACGGAATGCGTGAGCTCCGTCATCTTGAACGGAACGATCGAGGCGTGGAAGCCACGACTGTAGGCCGGCAGCTCCGCATACGGCCGCCGCCCGAGCACGAAGACGTTAGGCTTGCCTTCGACCGGGCTCATGTCGGTCTTCGCCGACCCGATGATCACGAACGAGTACGGCAGCACGTCCGCGAGCTTTCCGATCAGCTCCACGTCGACCCACTCGTGAATGAGCCCGAAGAAGCCGACACGAGGTTCCGGGATGCGCTCGAGGTCCGCGGGCAGCGGCCCGGCCGCAAGCGCCGAGGCGAAATGGTCGTAGTCGACGCCGTGCGGAACGTAGTGAACGTTGCTCGAGAACCGAGCGCAGCGCTCGGCGAGGTCCTGCGCCGACGCGATCACGAGGTCGGCCGTCTCGCACAGCTCGCGCTCCCCGCGCTCCATGGTTGCGGGATCGAACCCCTCGAACGCGGACCACTTGTCCACGCAGTAGTAAATGAGGAGCTCGCGCGGGATGCGTCGGATGTACGGCGCACACTGCGGCACGAACGAGCACAGCACCGGCCGCCGGTCCATGCCGAGCCGGTCGAGCTCCCGTGCGATCGTGTACTGATAGAGAAACGCGTTCGCCTGCTGGGCGATCGCCGAGTGAGGGTACGGAAGCGCGGGGGGCGAAAGGACGTGAAGTCGGTCGAGCGCGGGACGCGACTTGCGGAGCATCGCCTTGGCTTTCGTCAGCAGTCGCTTCCGGTCGTACGCGCTGGCCAGGAGCTTGGGCGCCCGCATCCCCGCTGCTTCGACCCACAGGACATCGTTCGTCCGCGCGAACCGCCGCATGATGTGGTGCTTGCTCGTCGGGTCCGCGTTCCAGTCGTTCGCGAAGGTGACGAGATCGAGACCGCCGAGGAGCGGCGGCGGAGCGGTGGTGGGCATGCGCTGAGGAGCCATCGTTAGGCCACGGCCGCCCGAACGTCCGCCGGCGCCGCGGAAAGCTCACGGCGCCACACCTGAAACGCCAGCACCCGCCACAGCCGTGCCGTATGGTCTCGGCCACCGCGGTGCTCATCGAGGAGGCGCCGGACGTAGGCGGACGAAAGGAGCGAGTCGTCGGACTCGGGCATGTATTCTCCAAGAATGTCGTGGCCGCGATCGCGCAGCCAGCGCGTGAGGGGGACGAGAAATCCGCGCTTCTTCGTGTGGGTGATCGTTCGCGGCAGCACCCGCTCCGCCGCCAGACGGACGAGCGCCTTGCCGCTGCCGCCCTTGAGCTTGACGTCGGGCGGAAGCTGCGCGGCCCACTCGATCAGGTGATGGTCGAGGAACGGAACACGGCTCTCGAGGGACGCGGCCATGCTCATCTGGTCCTGTTTGGCCAACAGCTCCTCCATGTACGTCACCTGGTCGAACCGAAGCATGGCCTCCAACGGGTTCACCGCCAGCAGCTTGCGGTCGATGAGCGGACCGAGCTCGGAGTACGCGCCGCCTCCATGCCCGTTGAGCACGAGCGCGCGGTGCGCTGCGTCGAAGTCGGCGAACGGCTCGAGGTACGATTCCTCGAACGACGACGCGCGGGCGAGGAACGACCGCTTGAGGCGGCTGCCGACGTAGTCATCCCCGAGGCGCCCGATCGCGCGCGCGAGCGACCCGCGCGCCGCGTTAGGCAGCACCGCGTCGAGAGCGCCGCCCGCCCGCAGGTTGAGCAGCGCGCGCGGATACCTCCCGTAGCCAGCAAACAGCTCATCGCTGCCCTCTCCCGTCAGCACGACCTTCACGCTCGACGCCGCGAGCTCGGACACGAAAAAGAGGGGGATGCTCGCCGAGAACGTCAGCGGGTGGTCACGATGCCGTGTGAGCCGGGGCAGCGCCGTGAAGAAGTCATCCACCGTGCACGCCACCTCGTGATGCTCGGTCTCGAACGTCTTCGCGACGATGCGCGCGAAGGGCAACTCGCTCGCCTCGGCCTCGGCGAATCCGACCGAAAATGTGCGCAGCTCGGACACGCCGCGCTCGCGCATGGCCGCCACGATCAAACTGGAATCGAGTCCCCCGCTGAGGAACACCCCGAGCGGGACATCACTCATGAGCGTGATGTCGACGGCTTCGACGAATCGCCGCCAGAACTCGTCCGCTGCCTCGGCGAGGTCGCGAACGACCACGCGGCCCGGTTCGTACGCCGGCAGGGACCAGTAGCGCTCGATGATGACACGGCCATCTTTCCAGGTCAGCGTGTGCCCGGGTTCGAGCTTCTTCACGCCGCGAATCAGCGTGCGGCTCCCGCTCACGGTGCCGAGCGCGAAGTACTCGGCAACCGCCGCGTCATCCACCTCGGGCGCAATCATCCCGCTCGCGAGAATCGCCTTGATCTCCGAGCCGAACACCAGATCGCCGCCGGGCGTCGTCGCGTAGAACATGGGCTTGATGCCGCTGCGGTCGCGCGCGAGGAGGAGAGACCTCCGCTTTTCATCCCAGATGGCGAACCCGAACATGCCACGCAGCTTGCGCGGGCACGCGCTCCCGTATTCCTCGTAGAGATGGACGATCGCCTCGGTATCGGATCGCGTGCGGAACCGGTGCCCGCGCGCCTCGAGCGGCGCCCGATGTTCGGCGTGGTTGAATATCTCGCCGTTGTAGGCGATCCAGACGGTTTCGTCCTCGTTCGCCATCGGCTGGTGGCCGCCACTCAGGTCGATGATGCTCAGCCGACGGAATCCGAGTCCAACGTTTCCGTTCACGTACTGACCGTCGTCGTCGGGGCCGCGATGGGCGATGGCATCGCTCATCCGCCCGATCACGCGCGCATTCACGCGAGCAGTCGGGTCGGACAGCACGATCCCGCAGATACCGCACATTTATCGGATCACTGGGAGGGAAGGGCCGGTGCGTCCATCGCTTCGAGCGACGGCGCTTCCCCGGCACGGATCGACAGGATCCAGGCCGGTCCGGCAACGCCATCCAACAGCTCGAGGCGCACCGAGTCGCCATCGTGCAGATGACGACCGAGCCGGGTTGCCGGATTCGTGAAGCAGGTGATGACTGACACAGGCAGCGGTCCGCGATAGCCGAGCCGGAGAAGTGCCGCGTCGACCTGGCGCGCGTAGCCGGGCGCCCGCGTCGTCGACTCCACCGACGCATCGAGCGCGCCCACGGCCACGCTCCACGCGACCCGATAGTGCGGCAACGTCACGGCGGATTCGGTCAGCGCCACTTCGCCGGGTGCGACCCCAAGGGGCCAGTGGATTGCGATCGGACCGTCCGTCACGCCGGCGATCCAGTCGCAGATGGCCACCCCCATCCCGCGTACGAGCAGCACCTGACGGCGGTGCGTCAGTCGTCCCCCCACTGCCTCACGCTCGTAGACGAGGTCGCACCACCAGAGCCGGCCGTCATCGCCGGAGCGCGGTGTTGGCGTGGGCGCGAGATGCAACCACGAGAACGAACCCGCAGGCACGGCGAGCGGGGACTGTTCGACCACGAGACACGCGTGGGCGCTTTCGGAGCGGGCGCGATCGCGCGCGGCGCGGCCGATCGTGTAGCCGGCACACCCCGGGTCGACGACTACGTGGGTTGCGCCGTGCGCGATTTCCACATGTCCGAGGTCTGTGTGCGCGTGGCCCGTGCGGTCTCCGCCGTGCGGCCCCGCGTCCACGAGACACCACCACGCGTTGGCGTCGTCGCTTTCCCGCCCCACGAAATAGCCTGCCGCCGGCAGCGCATCCGATTCGCGTGCGAGTCTCGGCTCTCCCTGTCGCGTCGGGCTCTGAGCCTCGGAACCCCCGCCGCCTGACAGCTCACTGTGCGTGGCATCGCGCAACCACCGCCAGTCATTGTCGTCGACGAGCCACCATGCTGCCGAGCGATGCGCATCCGTCGTGAGCCGCAGGAGGTCACGATCACGAAACAGGGTTGCTCCCAGGGCGAGTACCGGTCCCTGATCCTGGGGATCGACGGGAGCCAAAAGGAGCGTGTCTCCACTGTCTTCGTCACCGATGACTGGCCACGTGCCATCGGGTCGGCGAAGCAGTCGGGCGGCGTCGACCTGCGCGCGCACCCGATCCCGCGTCGACTCGGGCACTGCGAGCCCGAACGCGCGGGCAAGCAACAGATAGTGAAGATAGAACTCGGCGGTGTACTTGTGGTATCCGACCGATCGCTCGTAGTGCATGCCGTCGCTCAGGATCTGCGCATCCAGCTCCGACTCGAGGATGTCCTGCCCGAGGTTTGCCCACTCGGCGGCGCGACGCATCTCCGGGAACATCAGGCCGACGTACAGGAGCCCGAGGCCCTCGCCAGTCAGATGGGTGTTTGGGCTGTGGTGAATCGAGTCGAATCGCTCGATGTGCCGCGCGTGGTGCCACAGTGAGACGAGAAAGCGCTGTAGCCGCGTCGGCGTCCACGCGGTTGACTTGAACGTCAACGACCAGATCCAGCACCACGCAATGGCGCGGAACGCCACCTCGAGACTGCTGGCCCAGTTGATTCCGATGCCATGCGGGTTCTCGGCGATCCAGGAGTCGAGCAGCACCATCAGCCGCTCGGCCATCTCGGCGTCTCGGTGGAGGAAGTAGCCCTGCGCCAAGCGCACCAGATGGTGATGCCGGCTCAGCTCCCAGATGACCTTCACGTCACCACCGGCAATCCCGTCCATGTAGCGAACGCGACTCCAATGCAGACGCGAGACGACCGCATCCGAAGTCGGGTGCCTGTTCCACTCGTGGCGGCTCGGGTCGATTGCCAGTGGAGTCCCAAATACGGACCAGCTGCCACTCGCGGCATCGGCGATCGATCGCTGCAGCGCTTCGAGTGCCGGCAGCGTGCGGATGTCGCGACCGCGAAGATGCGAAACCGGGAACCGGTGCTCGGAATCGGCCGCCAGAGCTCGTCGCAGGGCGTCGCCATCCGGACGCGCGGCCAGTTCGGCGAGTGCCGGCGTCAGCACCCCTCGGAGCGCCGATGGTCCCCGCAGATACGGGGCAACGCGATCGAGGCGTTTCTCGACCTCCTGACGGATCCGGATCAGTGTTGCGAGACGGCGGCGAGACGCTTTGGGCACGACCAGGCAAAGGAGAGCCGGCCCGCATGGCCGGGCGGCGTTTGCGGGGCGGATTCTGACTGAACGATAGCATGTCGCGCGGGCGAGCCGCGCTTCTGTCGAGCAGGACCTCCGGTATGCAAGTCCCCGACCGGACTCCTCAGGCTCTGGGCGATACCTCCGCTGGCACGCGCGTGGGCGTCCATGTCGCGATGCTCGGACACGTTGTGGCGTTTCGCCCACAGCGCGCCAGGTAACTAACTTTGGCCGCGAGCGTTGCGGTTACCTGACCCGCCCGGTGTGGCGTCCATGTTCGTACGCGGCAGACTCAGTGGGAAGGGAGGGCCAGGTCCGCGTTGGCCCGTAAGCTGCTTTGACCGATCCGACATCTGCCGATGGGCGTCGTCTCGTCCATGCGGTACGCCAACTGTGATGTCCGCACGTGTCCACCGATCGCAATGACCCGCAATCAATGACGGGCCTCGCCATAGATTCGCGACCGAATTCCGCCACCACCGCATACGGAGCCGGAGATCGGAGTCGTCCCGTGCGCGTGTGCATTCTCGCCCCTTCCATCGATGTGCTCGGGGGCCAATCGCGCCAGGCGGAACGCCTCATGAACGGACTGGCTGCGGAGCCGTCCGTCGACATCGGCTTCATTCCGCACGCGCCGCGCCTGCCACGGCCCCTCCGGTTCCTCCAGCGGATCAAGTACGTGCGCACCGTGGTCAACACCGTCGTGTATTGGATCATGGCGGTGACCAGGCTCTGGCGGTACGACGTCATACACGCCTACTCGGCGTCGTACTACTCGTACCTCCTGTCGGTGCTGCCGATCATCCTCCTCGCGAAGCTCTATCGGAAACGGCTCCTGCTGAACTACCACAGCGGAGAAGCAGAGGATCATCTGGCGAACTGGAAGCTGACCGCGTTGCCGTTCATCCGGCTTGCAGATCTGATCGTCGTGCCGTCAGGCTACCTGGTCGATGTCTTCGCGAAGTTCGGCTTGCGAGCGCGCGCCATTCACAACGTCGTGGAGCTCGACGTCTTCCGCTACCGCGAGCGAAAGCCGATTCGCCCC
The DNA here is from genome assembly GCA_036274195.1 of Gemmatimonadaceae bacterium. Classification (GTDB taxonomy): domain Bacteria; phylum Gemmatimonadota; class Gemmatimonadetes; order Gemmatimonadales; family Gemmatimonadaceae; genus JAJKIV01. The sequence continues at coordinate 9,974 of DASUGD010000031.1, forward strand.
GTCTTCCTGACGAGCCGGCTGCACGAGCCGCTGTACAATGTCCCTTGTGTCTTGCGAGCGTTCGCGGTCGTGCAGCGCCATTTTCCCGACGCATCACTGGTAGTAGCCGGCGACGGCTGGATGCGACCGCAGCTCGAACAGCTGGCGGCGGACCTCGAGCTGAAGAACACGCGGTTCGTCGGACGCGTGCCGTGGGGCGACATGCCGGACCTCTACGACGCGTCCGATGTGTACCTCACGGCGACGAACATCGACAACATGCCCGGATCCGTGATCGAATGTCTTTCGTGCGGCCTGCCCGTCGTCACCACGGACGCCGGAGGCGTGCCGTACATCGTGACTCACGACGAAACGGCGCTCATCGTGCCGCGTGACGATCATGAGGCGCTCGCGGAGCAGGCGATGCGCCTGCTCCGCGATGATGATCTCGCGGTCCGTCTCGCGCGAAACGGGCGAACAGCCTGCGTGAACTACGCATGGCCGGCCGTCCGTTTGGCGTGGCTCGAGGCGTACCACGAGCTCGGTCGACAAGTGATGTCATCCGCTCCCTCCCCGATTCGATCGGAGATTCAATGAAGCAGGTGTTACGAAAAGGCCTCAAGCACATCGTCGTCGACGAGGTACCGGATCCGGCGCCGACGCCGCATCACGTCCTCGTTCGCCCGGTGTATTCGCTCATCAGCGCCGGCACCGAGACGGCGAGCATTCACAAGGAAAGTCTTCTGAGCAGCGTCGCCGAGAACCCCTCGCACCTGCGGAAGATCTATGACGCGATGAAAGTGGCCGGCCCGGTGCGGACGGCGGCGGAGGTGCAGGCGAAGTTCTCGGAGTACGCCGCGCTGGGCTACTCGGGTGCCGGGTATGTGGTGGACCGCCACCCGTCTGTGACGGACCTCGAGGTCGGCACGCGTGTGGCCTACGGCGGCGAAGGCACGGGCCACGCCGAAACGGTGCTGGCGGGACGTCTCCTGGTGGCGCGCATCCCGGATGCCGTGTCGTTCGAGGAAGCCTGCTTCACGACGTTAGGCGCGATTGCCATGCACGGCGTCCGCATGGCGAACCTCGGCGTCGGCGACATCGTTGCCGTCGTCGGGATGGGCATGATCGGTCAGCTGGTCGCCCAGATCGCGCGTGCGCAGGGCGCCGTGGTGATCGCGCTCGACCTGCGCCCGGACCGCATCGCGCTCGCGCAACGACTCGGCGCGGATCACGCGTTCGCCCCGGGCGACGAGGCCGAGCGCCGCATTGCGGCGCTCACGGCGGGACGTGGAGCGGATTGCGTGATCGTCGCGGCGGCCGCGAAGTCGTCGGCGCCGGTGGAGTTGGCGTTGCGCCTGTGTCGCGAGCGCGGCAAGGTCGTCGTCGTAGGCGCGGTGGAGATGAACCTCTCGCGCGACCTGATGTACGTGAAGGAGATCGACGTCGTCGTCTCGCGCGCCTATGGGCCCGGAAGCTACGACCCGGCATACGAGCGGCAGGCGCGCGACTATCCGGCGGGATACGTCCGGTGGACCGAGAACCGGAACATGGAGGAGTTTCTCCGGCTCATCGCCACGAAACGTGTGGACGTCAGGCCGATGATCAGTCACACGTTCGATCTCTCCCAGGCATCCGCGGCGTACGACACGATCATGGCGCCAGGGTCGAACAGCCTCGCTGTCGTTCTGCGCTACCCGGCGAGCGCGGCGTCTGGCACGGAGCTGACCTTCACGCCACGCCGGCGGGTCGATCTGGCCCCTGCGGCGCCGCGGAAATCGGGGGATCTCAAGGTCGCGCTGGTCGGCGCCGGGAACCTGGCACGGTGGGCACACCTGCCGAACATCGCCAAGATCGACGGTGTCTCGCTCCACGCGGTCTATTCCGCGAGTGGCCCGCGCGGCGCGACGTACGGCAAGCGATTCGGTGCGGCGTACGCGTGTTCCGACTACCAGCAAATCCTCGATGACAAGGACATCGACGTCGTGCTGATCGTGAGCCGCAACCAGCAGCACGCCGAGCAGGCAGAGGCGGCGTTGCGCGCTGGCAAGCACGTTTTTCTCGAGAAGCCTATGGCGCTCACGGAGCTCGAGTGCCGGGCGCTGAACACCGCCGTCGAGGAAAGCGGCAGGCTCCTCACGGTGGGATTCAATCGGCGCTTCGCGCCGTTTTACGTCGAGCAGAAGCGGCTGCTGTCGCGTCGCAGCGGTCCGGCGGTCGTGAACTGCCGCGTGAATTCACCCGGACTGTCCGGGACCTACTGGGCCGCCGAGGCGGCGCACGGCGGGGCGATTCTGGGCGAGGGATGTCACTTCACCGACCTGCTGTACTGGCTCCTCGAGTCGGAGCCGGTATGGGTAAGTGGTGCGTGCTTGCCGACCACGGTGAAGGAGCCGATCGGCGACCACAATGTGGCGACGACGATCGGGTTCGCCGATGGGTCGGTTGCGAACCTCACATACACCACGATCGGCAGTAAGACGTCCGCGGGCGAGCGTGTGGAAGGCTGGGCGCCCGGCCTCGGCGCGATCGTCGAGGACTTCAAGTGGTTCCAGTCGCGCACGGGGACGCGCAGCACGAAGTCGAAGTGGTGGCCCGAGAAGGGCTACGAGCAGCAGATGCGCGGGTTCATCGACTCGATCCGCACGGGCGAGGCGCCGGCGGTGTCAGTACGCGACGGGGCACGATCGACGCTCGTGTGCCTTCGTATCCTCGAGTCGGTGCGCGACCGCACGCCGCGGACCGTGGACCTCGACGCGCTGCTGGGTTGAGCGCCTAACGAACTACCACGCCCTCCAGTCGTTTCTTCAGCCCGTTCAGGTCGGCACCAGGATCGGTGCCGCCCTGACCGTGCTGCTTGAACTCGCTCTTGGCGCGGAGGCGGAAGTCCCCACCTTCCTGGTCGACGAACCCGATGTGCGCAACGGTCGGCGCGTACCAGTTGCCGGGCGGGTGAAGGCGCACGTACTGCGGGTCGACGCCGCCGATCACGTTGCGCGCGAACGTCCACGAGTCGCCCGCCATGGCGCGCAGGCTCTCCGAGCCGACCTTCGTTCCGGAGTAGAAGATCCCGTAGCCGACGCCGCTCGTGAACACGTTGTCCGTGATCGTGAGGTGACGCGCCTTGCCGTTGCCGTAGTCCATCACGAGCGGCGTACCACGCGTCGGTATGTTGCCGACGAACGTGTTGTGACGGATTGCCACATCCCGCAGATCGTGCGTCAGCAACATGAGGAACCCATCCGAGCCGGTCCCGTTGAACGTCCCGATGTTGTAGAAGAGGTTGTTCTCGGCGCGCACGCGCTGCACGTGGACGTCCACGCACGCCTGTCCGGTACAGTCGACCGCCTGCAGATTGAACCCGCGCGGTGAGTTCTTCACCATGTTGTAGCGGAACGTCACGTCGGTCGTGCCCTGCCAGGTGCACGAGCCGCAGGAGTCCTGCGACGACTTGATAACGATCGCCATGCCCGATTGCGCGTCGGACCAGTTGTTCTCGAATACGTTGTCCTCGATGAGTACACGGCGGGCGTTCTTGAGCTCGAAGAGATTCTTCACCGTCCAGCGACCTTTCCAGCTCGGGTCCTTGAAGAAGTGGTTCCGGCGAATGGTGATGTCGCTCGGCGACAATCCCTGAATACCTGGGTCGGCGCCGCCGAACATCACGGTTTCACCGGCGCCGGACAGGAAGTTGTTCTCGATCAGGAACGGCCCCGGGCCGTTCCACCCCTCGATCGCCTGCGAGTCGAACCCCTTCGCGTGGCAATCCGAGATCCATGAGCTCACCACCGCCGATCGCGCCGAGTTGAGCGCGATGCAGCGCACCAGGTTCGTCGCCTCCGTTCCATGCACGTACACCCGGTCCAGGATGATGCGGGATGGGACGCGGCCGGGTGATGTCTGCGTATCGCCGCCCTTGGCCCATCCGCCGTCGCCCAACGCGATGAGCGCGTAGTGTATCGCCCCCGGGGAGAGGTCGGACGTGACCGTCACCTCGAGCCCGAAGAGTCGCCAGCCGCACGTCGGGTTCTCGGTGCGAAGCGCCGGCTTGTCGTTGCGCGTCGCGATCTTGGCGAGGCGTGGCGACGCCGCGGGCGTGATGCGCTCGCCGTCGGCCGGGAGGTCCGAGTCCGGCACGTCCGTGCGGACGACGATTGGCGCGGCGCCGCACGGCTTGGTCGGCAGGATGAAGTTCCCGGCGTACGTCGCGCCGGGCGCGAGCCGGATCACGTCACCAGGCTTCGCGCGACCTAACGCCGACTGCAGGTTGTCGTTCGCCCCAACGCGGATGGTCTGACCCGTGGACGGCACGGAGCGAACATCGACCTGCGATCGAGGGAGGTCCGCGACACTGTCGCGCGGCGTCGTGTCGGTCTGCGCCGGCGTCGCGGCGATCGCCGCGCGCACGTCGCGCAACGTCGTGGAATCGGCAGTGGGTTTCGATTGTGGCGTAGAACGCTCGGGGCACCCGAGGAGCACCGCGAGGCCAGCCGCGGCGCCGAGGAGGCGGTGCGTGGACAAGACGTTAGGCATCGATCGAGGTCACTGGGACTGACCGGCGTCCACCAATAGCCGCTCGTAGAGTCGCTCGAGCGAGCCGACGACGGCCGCGGCATGAAACTCTTCGCGGGCGCGTTGTGCACCGACCGCGCCCATGTGCCGACGCAGGTCTGCGTCCCGAAGCAGCACGCGCAGCGCACCCGCGAACGCCGGCGCATCGCCGGCCGCCACGAGCAGCCCGTTCTCGCCGTTGCGCACCGCGTCGCGCACGCCGCCGACGTCGGTCGCGACGATCGGCCGACCCGCCGCCATCGCCTCGACGAGCGAGTTGGGGAAACCTTCGGAGACGGAGCTCAGCACCGAGATGTCGAACAGAAAGTGAAAGCTCGGAATCTGCGGGCGGAGCCCCGCGAAGCGCACGGCACGCGCGATCCCCAACTCATCGGCGAGTGCGCGGAGGCGGTCCAACTCCGGGCCCTGGCCAACGACCACGAGACGCAGTGCGGGCCATTCCGGAGTGAGTGACGCCACCGCTCGCAGCAGGGTCGCGTGGTCCTTGATCGGCAAGAGGGACGCCACGATGCCGACCACGACCGCATCCGGCTCGAGCCCGAGCTCCCGGACCCACCCCTGCCTAACGTGGTCCGGTGGTGGCCCGAAGGCTGCTTCGTCCACGAAATTCGGGACCACCACCACGCGGTCGGGCGCCAGGCGATCATCACGCTGCAGGGATGCGGCCACCGCGTCGCTGTTCGCGATCACTCGCGAAGCGGCGCGAAACCCCACGCCGTTCGCTATGCGATACCGCAACGGTGAGTGCAGCCACCGTTTGCTCGCGATGATCACCGGGACGCCGGCCCAGCGGGCCGCCATCGTCGAGAAGAAGTTCGAGTACTGGTCGTGACAGTGGACGACCGACACGCGTTCGGCGCGCAGGAAACGCGCGAGCCGAATGCCCTGCCGTACCGTCTCGGGTCCGTAAAGGTTCCGAATCGGGAAGCGAAGAACCGGCACGCCCATCCGCTCGTATCGCGCCGCGAGCGGGCCTTCGCCGCGAAGCGTCACCACGCTCAGTCGGTAGCGTCCCCGGTCCAGGCGCTCGGCCGTGCGGATCGCGTTCATCTCCGTCCCGCCGACGCTCATGGTGTCGATGGAGAACACGAGGTGCAACCGGTTCCGGTCGGCGGCGGGCCCCGGGGGTGCGTCGATCACGGCAGAGGACACGATGGGGGCTTCAGGGGGTTCGGTGTCGGTGACGACAAGCAGACGTTTGCAACGTCAGGAATGGTACACCGATCGCGTAGCGACACATGAAACGCGTCGTCAATCGTATCCGTCCTACCAGCGAGCAAGCGCGGTTGCGTTCGCTCGATCGGTGCGATCGTTGCATTCCCCGGCGCGGCGCATGCTACGTTGCTGTGAGCCTTTTCCCAAACGCGTTTTGAATCCTCCGTCTGCATGAGACCTCGTCAGGGTGGTTGGCGAAGTGCGCGTCATGTGGTGCCGCCACCACAGATGGCGGTCGCCGATGCGACGCCCGCGCAGCCGCGCAACCCGGCGCCCGTCATGCGCGCGCCACGAGGCCGTGTCCGTTCCGCGGTCGCCGCCACCAGCGAGTCGCTGATCGCCTCGTTTCTCAGGGGGACGGGGCAGCATCCCGCGACGTGGTCGGTCAGCTTCGTCGGCCTGCTCGTGTACCTCTTTTCCGCCGTGACGTATCGTCTGCCGCTCGTCATCCCGGCGATGATTCTGGCGCTCCTCGGGCTTCTCATGGAGCGCCGTGTCACGGTTCCGTTCTTCGTGATCCTGTTTGCTGCCTATCTGAGCTGGGCCGCGGCGAGCTACACGACGAGCGTCGACCCCGCAGGCACCCTCGCGCAGACCATCGTGCTCGCGAAGGTCTTCGTGATCTGCTTCGTCATCGCCAACGTCACGCGCGACGGTTGGCGCATGCGCGTGTTCATGGTGTTCTTCCTCGCGTGCTTCGCGCTGTACCCGGCACGTGGGACGTTCGTGAACTACTTCATTGCGCGGTACACCGTCTTTGGTCGGGCGCTGTGGAACTACATCTACAGCAACCCCAACGACCTCGCCGCGCTTACGTTTTTTCCCCTCGCGCTCTCGGTCGCGGTAGCCCTCACCGAAACGAACAAGTGGATCAAGCGTGCAGCGCTCGCCGGTGTCGCCGGGTTGCCGCTGATGATCCTGCTGACGCAATCCCGTGGGGCTTTGATCGCGCTCGTTGTCTCCGGCATTGTGTTCTTCATCGTGCACACGAAGGGGCGGCGCATGCGCTCACTGCTGGTCGCGGCCGCCGCGGGAATCGTCATTCTACCGTTCGTTCCCACGTCCGCCTGGAAGCGCTTTTCGGGTATGGGAAAACTCGTAAGCGGGAACACGGTCGAGGCCGACCCCGAAGGCTCCGCCGATGCCCGGTACAACATCTGGCGGGTCGCCGGGACCATCATCAAGGAGAATCCGGTCTCCGGGATCGGGCTGGGCGTCTACCCGCGTGGGCATGCGATGTATGCACCGCGCGTCGGCGTGCCCGATGCCGCGCTCGGGTTCCGTGACACGCACAGCACGTATCTCAACGTCGCGGCGGAGACGGGGATCCCCGGCCTTCTCTTATTCCTTGCCACGGTCGGCGTTGTCGCGGTGACGTCCGAGCGCACCCGCCGGCTTGCGCGCGGGTCTCCCCGTGCTCAACAGCTGTTGGCGCTCGAGCTCGGGCTGCTGGCGTTCATGCTGGCGGGCGTCTTCGGCTCGTTCGCGAAGTTGAGCTTCCTGTACATGCAGCTGGCGATCATGTGGTCGGTGACGGACATCACGAAACGAGAGTTGGCGGCCGGAGTCGCCCAACCAATGCGCAGCCCGGTCCCGCAGGGCAGGCGTTCGCAGCGTCTTACCACCCGTTAGGCCATGCGATGGACCGAGCCACTCGTGAAAAGGTGGTTGGAGGCCTTCACCGTTTCGAGCGCCCCAGAGTTGTGGCGCCAAGGCAACAGCGGCGCTCGCGCCGCGGCGATCGAGGACGCCAGGTGGACCTTCACTAGACGGCCAAACCCTTTCTGCCATTTCAGATAGCAAGCAGCTCCGTGAGCCGTTGCAAACACATGCCGGGGCGCCATCCTTGCACATCGCGGTTTTCGAAAAATACGGGTGAGCCGAGTTGGCTCGTGGATTAGATTCAGCTAACGATAGACCGAGCTCGGCACTCTTTGCGATTTGCGGAAGCACGGTTTCACCAGTTCGCGATGGACATGTTCGATGTATCGGTGGTCATCGCGTCGGTGGAGTCGGCACGATCGATCGAGCGCTGCATCGAGTCGGTTCGTTCGGCGCTGGTAGGGAAATGTTCGGAAGTGATCGTCGTCGATGCATCACGCGACACGAGCGCGGACATTGCGGAGCGGGAATCGGGACGCGCCGTTGTCATACGCTGCGTGCCGGGGACGCTCACGCCTGAGCTCTGGGCGACCGGAATCGTTCGGTCGACCGGACGTGTGGTCGCTTTGACGACTGGGCACTTTGAGGTAGGAAAAACCTGGCTGGAGAATCTGGAATCAGCGCTCAGAACGGGTCACACCGGCGCGGCCGGTCGACTCGATCTCGGCGATGCGACCTCCGTTACCGACTGGGCAGTGTTTTACCTCCGGTATTCGGAGTTCTTGCAGGAACCCAACGAAGTCTGCGGTGTCCCGGGGATTCCCGCTGATAACGCTGCGTATGACGGTGAGGCGATTCGGCGATTCGTGATGAATTCAGATGACGGCTTCTGGGAAGTGGAATTTCACCGTCAGCTTCGCCTGGCTGGTGGCTCACTCGCCGTGGTGCCCGGTGCAGCGGCGCGCTACGGCAGGTCTTTCCCATTTTTCACCATCGCCGGCCATCGGTTTCACCATGGTCGCCACGCCGGCGCGTGGCGTTCCTCGCGGGGTGGGCGCTCGCCGGCCATGATCGTCGCCGGCACTCCACTCGTACCGTTCGCGCTGGCGCTGCGCGCCTGGCGTCGGGTGAGTCCCATGGCGGAGCACCGCGGCCGGTTCCTGCGCGCGCTCCCGGCCTTCCTCCTACTCGCCGGCTGCTGGGCTGTCGGTGAGGCGGTGGGTGCCCTCGGCGGGGCACCGGCGCCGCGTCGTGTCGTTCCGAGACCCGCCTAACGATGTCCTCGCCCAGCCGACTGGACAGCGACGTGGCGCGTTCGCCCGGGCGCGGGCCCAAGCGCGGGTCTGGCCCATCGGTGTCGGTCGTCGTTGCGTCCAATCGCGACAAGGCGCTCCTCCACGCGTGCCTCGGATCGTTGCTCGGCCAGTGTCAGCGACTGAATGCGGAGCTCCTGGTAGCGCGCGCGGGAACGGCGCCGGACGTCGCTGCGCTGGCGAAGACCTACCCCGGTGTTCGGTTCGTGACGGCACCCGTCGATGCCTCGATTCCGCAGTTGCGCGCCGTGGGGATGGCGCAGGCTTCCGGTGATGTGGTAGCACTGACCGAGGACCACTGCGTTGCCGACGCCAACTGGGTCGAGACACTCGCGCTCAGCGCCAGCGGCGATGCCGACGTGGTGGGCGGCGGCATGGACAACGCGCGCCGGTCGCGCATCGTCGATTGGGCGGCGTACTTCGCGGAATACGGTTTTTTCTCGACAGATCGTCCCGAGGCACCGCAAGGCACGCCACTGCTCACCGGCGCCAACGTCGCATACAAACGTCACGTCATTGCCGACGTGATCGGCTGGGCGCAGGATGGTGAGTGGGAGAACGTGGCGCATACGCGGCTCGTCGCGCGCGGCAGCATGCTTCGCTTTGCGAGGACCGCCGCGATTTATCAGAACCAGACCTACAGCGTCGCTGCGTTTTGCGTCGACCGCTACGAGCATGGACGTGACTTCGCCCGGAAGCGGCTGTTGGAAGAGCCAGGCGCGCGTCGCTGGTTTCTGCTCATGGTGAGCCCGCTCCTGCCAGCGTTGCTCACGTGGCGTGTTGCACGCGCGGCGGCCCGCGGGCGATGGGGGACGTTCCTGCGCGCGTTGCCGGCGACAATGCTGTTCCTCACGGCCTGGTCGATCGGGGAGGGTGTCGGATATCTGCGCGGGCCGGCCGAGGTGCCCGTGCCGAAGCCGGCAGGCGATGACTGAGCCATCGCTCACGGTCGTCGTTCCGTCGGTGAACGGCCTCGGCGACCTGATGGGCTGTCTTGCGGCGCTTTCTCGACAACGAACCGACGTCGATCTCGAGGTACTCGTTGCCGATCGGTGTGGCGAGGTCCTTCGCGAAGAAGTTCGCAAGACGCATCCGTGGGTCCGCGTGCTGGAAGCGACACCCGGCACGACGATCCCTGACCTCCGTGCACTCGCGTTTCGCGAGGCGCGTGGCAGGTCGGTGGCGGTCATCGAGGATCACGTAATCGTTCCGCCGGGTTGGGCCCGCGCGCTCCTCGACGCCCAGGCTGGAGCGGACGTTGTCGTGGGCGGGGCCATCGAGAACGCCGCTGTCGATCGCTTGGTGGACTGGGCGGCGTTCCTGTGTGAGTATAGTCACTGCATTACCCCGCTGCCCGAAGGGCCTGCCGACTGGCTCCCCGGCAACAACGTGGTGTACCCGCGCGCGTTGCTCGGGCGATACGAGTCCGTCCTTGGTCGGGGACAGTGGGAGAACCGACTCCACGACGCGATGCGTCGCGACGGCGTATCACTCGTGTGCCGACCACAGATTGCCGTAGGTCATAAGAAACACTACACAATGGGCGAGTATCTATCGCAGCGATATCTGTACGCGAGGTCGTACGCAGGGGCGCGGGTTGCCGGCGCGCCGCTTCCGAAGCGGCTCGGGTATGGTGCGGCCGCGCTCGCGCTGCCGCCGCTCCTGTTTTTCCGAACGGTCTCGCGAGTTGTGGCGAAGCGGCGCCACCGTTCCGAGCTGGTGCGGTCGCTGCCATTGCTCGCGGTTTTTGTCGTGTCCTGGGCGCTTGGCGAGATGGTGGGCTACGTCGCGGGTCCGGGCGACTCGCTGGCGAAGGTGTGCTGAGATGTTCGCCGTGTTGACCGCGCGCGCGCGGCACGCGAACGTGGTGGAAACAGGGGCCGATACCTGATGCGCATCGGGGTGGATGCGACGTGCTGGGCCAATGCCCGCGGGTATGGGCGATTCGCTCGCGAGCTGCTTCGCGCGATGGTCGTCGAGGGTGCGTCGCACGAGTTCGTGTGCTTCGTTGATGACCGCTCGGCGCGGTGCTTCGATCTGGCTGGTGCTGGTGTGCGCGTGGTGCTGGTGCGGCAGTCGGCGTCGCCGACGACCGCGGCGAGCGCGAACGGCAGTCGTTCGCTCGGTGACATGTGGCGCATGACGCGCGCGGTCGCGCGCGAGGCGCTCGACGTGTTTTTTTCGCCGTCGGTGTACACGTATTTCCCGCTGCCGCCAACGCTCGCCGCCGTTGTCACGTTCCACGATGCGATCGCCGATCGTTTTCCCGAGCTCACGCTCCCGTCGTCTCGGGCGCGGCTCTTCTGGCGAATGAAGGTGCAGATGGCGCTGGCGCAGTCGCGCCTCGTGCTCACGGTTTCGGACTACGCGGCGACACAGGTCAGCCGCACGCTGGGTGTGCGTCGCGATCGCATTCGCATTGCGGTGGAGGCCGCGGCGCCGGCCTACAGGCCGAGTGAATCGGCGGAGGATGTCGTGGCGGCGGCGCGCCGCGCCGGGGTTCCCGACGGCCGGCGCTGGTTCGCGTACGTAGGCGGCTTCAACCCCCACAAACACGTCGACGCGATCGTCCGTGCGCACGCGACCCTCGTCGGCGATCTCGCCGATCCGCCAATGCTCGTGCTCGTCGGGGCGATCGACGACGACCCGTTCTACGGCGCGCAGCAGCGCATCCGTGACGAGATCGCGCGGTGTGGCACGGGTGACCACGTTCGGTGGGCCGGGTATGTGCCGGATGATGAGCTGCGCCATTTGTTGTCCGGCGCGGTCGCGCTGGTGTTGCCGTCGGAGTCGGAGGGGTTCGGGTTGCCGGCGGTCGAGGCGGCCGCGTGTGGCGTCCCCGTCATCGCGACCACCGAGAGTCCGCTCCCGCAGCTGCTGGCCGGCGGCGGGATTTTCACGGCGCCGCGCGACGAGCTGGCGTTAGGTGCCGCGATGCGGCGCCTCGCGACCGATGAGCCGCATCGTCGCGCGCTCGCCGCCGGGGCGCTGGCGCGCGCCGCCACGCTCAGCTGGACCTCGAGCGCGCGCGCGGCGCTCGACGCGTTGGAGGAGGCGGCCGCGTGACCGGCCGGCTCCGGTTCTGCATGGTGTCGACGTTCTACCCGCCGTACAGCTACGGCGGCGACGGCATCACCCTCCAGCGGCTCTGCCGGGCGCTCGTGCGGGCCGGACACGAGGTGACCGTCGTGCACGACGCCGACTCCTATGCCTCGTTAGGTCACCCGCCCCCGACGGCCGCCACTGTCGACGACGGTGTCGAGGTGGTGACTTTGCGCAGCTCGCTCGGCTTCCTGTCGGTGCTGCTCACGCACCAGTTGGGGCGGCCGGTGGTCCACCGCGCGGGCATCGCCGCGTTGTTCGCCGCGCGGCAATTCGACGTCGTGCACTTTCACAACGTGTCGCTCGTCGGCGGCCCCGGCCTGTTCGCGCTCGCCCGCGATGCCGCGACCGTTTACACGGCACACGAGCACTGGCTCGTGTGCCCCACGCACGTGCTGTGGCGCCATCGTCGCGAGCCGTGTACCGGGCGCGAGTGCGTTCGCTGCTCGCTCCGGTCCGGGCGTCCGCCGCAGCTCTGGCGAGGTACGGGGTTGCTCGAGCGATCGCTGCCCCATGTCGATACGTTCATCGCGCTCAGCGAGTTCAGTCGACAGAAGCATCGTGAGTTCGGATTCCCGCGAGACATGGAAGTGCTGCCGCCGATCGTGTTCGACGCCGACGAGGACACGATCAGCGAGCCTGCCGTGAGCCCGCATCCGCGCCCGTACTTCTTCTACGCAGGCCGGCTCGAGCGCATCAAGGGCCTCGACGACGTCCTGCCGCTGTTTCGGTATCCCGATGCGCCGGCGGATCTGCTGATCGCCGGGGCAGGCTCGCACGAGCGCGCTCTCCGCGCGCTCGCCGGTGACTCGCCCCGCATACGGTTTCTCGGCCACGTAAGTCCCGAGCGGCTCGCGCCGCTCTACCGGCACGCGGTGGCGCACATCGCTCCGTCGGTGTGCTTCGAAACGTTCGGCAACACCCTGGTCGAAGCCTTTCGACAGAGCACGCCGGTCGTCGCGCGACGCATTGGGCCATTCCCGGAGATCGTCGGGCAGGCCGGCGGCGGCGAATTGTTCGACAACGCTGTCGACCTTCGACGCGCTCTGGAGCGCTTCGCCTCCGAACGCGCCTACCGCGATCGACTCGGCGCGGCGGGGCGCCGCGCGTACGAGGCGACGTGGTCGGAAGACGCGATCGTTCCGCGGTATCTCGAGATCATCGAGCGGACGATTGCGCGCCGCTTCCCGGCGACACCGCCCGCCCCGGCGGTCGCCGTCACGTAGCGGCCATGCGCGCGATCCTCACGTATCACTCCATCGATGAGTCGGGGTCTGTGATCTCGATCTCCGAGGAGGTGTTCCGGGAACAGGTCGTGTGGCTCGCGCGGAGCAGCGTCCGCGTGGTATCGCTCGATACGCTCATGCGAATGCCGAGCGACGCCAACGCGGTTGCCCTCACGTTCGATGACGGCTTCGTGAGCTTCGGCGACGTGGCCGCCCCGCTGCTCGCCGATCACGGGATGCCGTCCACGCTGTTCGTCGTCGCCGACGCGGCCGGAAAGACCAACCGGTGGCCGGGGCGCCGCGACCGCGGCGTTCCCGAACTGCCGCTGCTTGGCTGGGATGCGCTCGGGCGTCTCCGCGGCCAGGGCGTCGAGATCGGGGGGCATACGCGCACGCACGTGAACCTCGCGCGCCTAACGAAAGCCCGGATCGAGGACGAGGTCATCGGCGGCGCCGAGCGCATCAGGACGGAGCTTGGCCAGACGCCGGTGGTGTTCGCGTACCCGTACGGTGCCGTGAACGATGCTGCCGTCGGGATCGTGGCGTCACGATTCGCGTGGGGCTGCACGACCGACATGCGCTGGGTATCGGCGAACGAGGCCCGTGCGTTGCTGCCACGCATCGACATGTTCTATCTGCGAACGCGCGGGCAACTGGAGCGATGGGGAACAGCGAGGTTCCGGTATCACCTGAGCTGGCGCGCGGGCGCGCGCCTCGTCAGGCGGCGCTTCCACGAGGTGACCGAGGGCCGACAAACGTGACGACGCCGTTCATGTCGGTCATCGTGCCCGTGTATCAGGGCGCGCAGGTCCTCCCGCGCTGCCTGAGCGCGCTGCGCGCGAGCGAGATGCCCCGGGGATCGTGGGAGCTCATCATCGTTGATGACGCGAGCACCGACGCGACCGCCCTCATTGCCGCGGAGTTCGCGGACGCGGTCGTGCGGCTTCCCGACCGGCCGCGCGGGCCCGCGTACGCACGAAACCGCGGGGTCGAGCTGGCGCGTGGCGAGATCGTGGTGTTCGTCGATGCCGACGTCTGCGTTCACACCGACACGCTCCGGAAGTTCACCGCGGTACTCGCGAACGAGCCGGATGTGAGTGCCGTGTTCGGGGCGTACGACACGCAGCCGGAAGCGCCGCAGCTGGTGTCCCAGTACCGCAACCTGCTCCACCACTTCGTTCACTCGCAAAGCGCCGGCGAAGCCGAGACGTTCTGGGGCGGGTGTGGGGCGATTCGCCGCGACGTGTTCCTCGAAGCCGGCCGGTACGACGAATGGTCGTACCCCCGACCGCAGATCGAGGACGTCGAGCTCGGGCACCGCGTCCGCTCCCTCGGACACCGCATCCTCCTGCGGCCGGACATCCAGTGTACGCATCTCAAGCGCTGGACCTTGCGCGGCTTCGTGACCGGCGATTTCCGCGACCGCGGCGTGCCCTGGACGCGCATGTTGATCCAGCAGGGGCTCGCGACGAAGTCGCGGACGCTCAATCTGCGCACGGTCGAGAAGCTCAACACGGTGCTGGTGTGGTTGTCCATGCTGCTGCTGCTCGGCGCGGCGATCTGGCGCACGTGGACGCCGGCGATCTGGGCGGCGATCGCGTTTTCGATGGTGCTGATTCTCAACCGGCGCCTCTATGGATTCTTCTTCCGCACGCGCGGCTTCCTGTTTACGCTCGCGGTCGTGCCGCTGCACACGCTCTATTACCTGAACAACGGGTTCGCCGTGCTGTATGGCTGGACCCTCCATCACCTCTTCGGGGAGCCAATGCCCGACGCGACGACGCAGGCGTACGCGGAGGTCGGCGTCGAGATGTGGCCACCGGTGCCCTCGAAGAAGCCCGACGCGGGAGACGCGCGGTGAGCGCCGCGGTGGCGTGGCGTGAATCGTTAGGCGTTGTCTGCCCGCGGTGTCGCGGGGGTCTCGCCACGCGAGCCGACGCGTTCGACTGTGCGCGCTGCGGCGTGCACTATCCCGTCGTGCTCGGAATCGCCGACTTCCGCCTCGAGGCTGATCCCTGGATCGGCCTCGAGGACGACCGAGAGAAGGCCCGGCGCCTCGAGCAGAGTTCGCGCGGTGCGTCGCTCGAGGCGATGGTGCGAACGTACTGGTCGATGACGCCGGGAACGTCCGTGGAACAGGCGTCGCGCTTCGTCCATCACGTCATGAACGCCGGCGCGCGATCGCGCGAGTGGGTCGAGCGGCTCGACCCGGCTGGTGGCCGACCGTCGGGGTCGTGGCTCGATGTCGGTACGGGAACAGGCGACCTGGCATGTGCGGCCGCGGAGCAGGGCATCCGTGTCGTTGGGATCGACGTCGCCATGCGATGGCTGGTCGTCGCGCGGCGGCGGGCGGAGCTCGCGGGCGCGCCCGTCGATTTCATCTGCTGCAATGCAGAGCACCTGCCGTTCGCGGACCGGACCTTCGCGCGCGTCGTCTCGGTCGGAACGCTCGAGCACTGTCGCGATGCCGAGCAGGCACTTGCGGAGTCGAACCGCGTGCTGGTCAGCCAGGGCGACATCAAGATCCGGACGGTGAACCGTTTCACGATGCTCTCCGAGCCACACGTCGGGGTCTGGGGGGTCGGGTTCGTGCCGCGCCGGCTCGCCGACAGGTATGTGCGGTGGCGCGGCGGTCAGGGTTATGCACACCATCGTCCGCTCTCGTCTCGCGAGCTGCGGCGCGGCATGCGCCGCGCTGGCTTCACCGCCGTGCGCGTGGAGCCGGCCTCGCTGCTGGCAATCGAGCGTGCACGGTTGGGTAGTGCCCAATGGGCGGGTTTGGCCTACGAGCGTGCACGCCGGTTGCCTCTCGTGAGCGCCGTTCTCCGGGCGTCCGCGCCCCTGCTGGAAGCGCAGGGAGTCGCGGCATGACGGCGCCACGGATCTTCACGCCCGAGTACTACGCGCGAATGCGCGAGCTCGAGGAGGGCGGCTGGTGGAACGCCGCGATGCGCGACGTGGCCGCCATGCTGCTCGACGATGTCCAGCTGCCCGCACGCGGCACGATTCTCGACGTCGGATGCGGGTCGGGCCAGACGCTCGCATGGTTCGGCCAGCACTTCGGCGCATGGCGGATGCTTGGATGCGACATCTCGCCCGACGCGGTGATGGCTGCCGCTCAGTCAGGATTCGAGATCACGCGGGCGTCAGCGCTCGCGTTACCGTACCCATCGGGGGTAGCGGACGTCGTGGTGTCGCTGGATGTGCTGCAGCACGTGCCGCTGGGTGGCGGAGACGACGCCGCGCTCCGTGAGATGCGCCGCGTCCTCAAGCCCGGTGGGTGGCTGTTCGTCAGGACGAACGCCCAGAGCTTTCCAGCGACCGCGGATGATCATGCGTACCAGTTTCATCGCTACGAGCCGCGCGAGCTCCGCGACAAGCTGCGGGCTGCGGGGTTCGAGGTAAGGCGATTGAGCCGGGTGAACGCGATGCTGGGGCTGGCGGAGATACCACGGGAGCTGCGTGCACGGCGTGTGCAGGCAAGCGAGTACCACGGCATCCTGGCGACGAGCCGGGACCACGCATCGTGGGCGGCTCGGATGAAGCGCGCGTGGCTTCGTCTCGAGGGGCAGGCGGTACGCCGTGGCGTTAGGCTGCCGGCTGGCCGGACGATCGTCGCACTCTGTCACACCGGAACCCCGTCATGAACCGTACGGTAATGGTCTGCGCCCTGGCCTCCGTATCGTGAGCGCGTCCGCTGCCGCGAGCAGCGGCGACATGGCACGCGCGGCGGGCTCGGCGCCGGCGCGCAGGCTCCCGGCCATCGCGGCCGAGGAGGAGCTGCTGCTGCTGACCGCCGCCGGGCCGGCGAACGATCTCGCCATCTCGGCACTCGCGCGAGGTGAGGTCGACTGGCCTCGCTTCCTCGGACTGGCGCAGGTCGAGCGAGCGGTGCCCGTGATCTACCCGCGGCTCCGCGCGCTGGCCGGTGATGCGATGCCGCCCGAAGTCCTGGAGCAGATGCGCCGGCTCGCGCTCGTCTCGGACTTCGCGATGCTGCACCTCGACGCACGCCTCCGCGAGTCCCTCGGCGCGTTGCACAATGCTGGCGTGCGGGTGTTGCTCCTCAAGGGCGCCGCGCTGGCGCACACCGTCTATGCCGGCGTGCGCCAGCGGCCGATGTCGGACATCGACCTGCTCGTCGATTCGAGCTGCGCGCACGTCGCGCGTCGCGTTATGCTCGACACCGGGTGGCGTGAGATCGTCGGCGGAATTCCCAACGCGGTCTACGAGCACCACCACCACCTCCCCCCGTTGCGGGACAGCCGGTCGCCGGACCTGCAGCTCGAGGTGCACACGGCGTTGTTCCCCGAGCGCCAGCCGTTCGCGTTCGACGTGAAGGACCTGTGGGCGAACGCAAAGCCGTTAGGCGCGGGGTTCCCGAACGTGTTCGTCCCCAGCCCGATTCACTCACTCCTTCACGCGTGCCTGCATTTCCTCTGGTCGCACCAGGGGCGCTTCGGGATCTGGCGGACCGTCCGTGACGTCGACGTGCTGTCGCGCCACCCGTCGATCGACTGGACGGCGTACAGCGAAGCGGCACGCGCAGCTCGCGGCGCGACGTCATGCTACTGGACATTGCGCATCGCCGATTTGGCCGCCGGGGTGGCGGCGCCGCCAGATGTCATGAACGCATTGCGGCCCCCGCGAAGCGCCTATGTTCTGCGCGCCGTCGAACGGCACTTCATTCGGAATCTCTTTCCGGTCGACGGCGGGTGCCCGTCTGTCGCCCTCGACCACGCGCTGTGGGAGCTCGCGGTGATGCCGTCATGGAGCGGACACGGCGATGTGCGGCCGTGGGACGAAGAACCGGAATTCGTGGTGCCGCCCAAGGAGCCAGCCCCCGTGCATATCCTGCCGCGGCGAGAACGGGTACGTCGGCTCCTGGCGTCGCCGGGCTACATTCGCGGACTTCTCCGCCCGGACAGCTGAACGTTCTCGCTGCGCGGCGGAAGCCGACCGTGGGCTTGCCACTCGCGTTTCTCCGGCACCGATCGCCGTATGGCGCCGCGTCAACGGTTGTGTCGACGGGACGCCACTCTCGCGCAGCGGGCAACCGCCTTGTACCGTAGCCGACGCGTCGCCTTCTCGGTAAGCCCTAGTGACGCGAGGATTTAACCAGTCGCGGCGTCCCGCGCCGAGCGACCCGCCGCGGCATATACGCTGCAAATGGGATTGCACGGTCCAGGTCGCAGTCCGTTCGTAGGTTCGCCCATCGCTCCCGAGATGAAGTCAGCCGTTTCGCGTCCCGCGCTCGTTACCACCCGGCATCCATGAGTGGTTTCTTTGCGGTGATCGACCCCTCGCGACGCCTCCTTGCGGAGCCAGGCCTCGTGCGACCGATGGCTGCGCTGTCCTCGCGTGGCGATCGCTTCGCGGTCTGGCGCAACAACGAGTCGGTCATGGTGGTCTCCCGGTTCGACTGGGAGCTGGCGGATGAATTCTCCGGGCCCGGCCTCATCGTGCACGACGCCGATGTCACCGTGGCCGCCGACGCGACGCTCTACTATCGCGACGATCTGCTGCGTGCGCTCAGCGGCGCGAACGTCAAACCCGCGGGTCGGACGCCAGCGCATCTCATCGCCGCGGCCTACCGGGCGTGGGGCACGGACTGCACGCGGCACCTCGAGGGGGATTATGCCTTCGTCGTTCGCGACCACGCCCGGCATCGGACGTTCGCGGCTCGCGATTTCATGGGTCGGCGACCCCTGTATTACGCGGAGATCGGTACGGGGCTGATCCTGTCTTCCCAGGTGAGCGCGATTGTCGCGCACCCCGCCTGCTCGCGCGAGCTCGATGACGTTGCGCTCGCAGAAATCGTCGGCTACAGCCTCGCGGGGCACGAGCGCACGCCCTATGTCGCCGTGCGTGCGCTCCCGGCCGCGCAAGCGCTCGTCCGAGATGGCTCGGGTGCGGTTCGTGTCACCAAACACTGGACCATCGTGGTTGATGATCGCGACTCGGCCGAGTCGTTCGACGCCGCCAGTGAAGAGCTTCGCGATCTCCTCGGTAACGCGATCGTCGAACGGCGGGCGGTCTCCGGTCCGACCACGATCTGGCTGAGCGGCGGCTACGATTCGCCGGTGATGTTCGGCGTCGGGAACGCGGCGCTGGACCGCCTTGGGTACGACCGACTCGCTCCCGTCTCGTGTAGCTATCCACCCGGGGATCCGGGACGGGAAGATGAGCTGATCGAGGAGATCACGGCGTTCTGGTCCACGCGTCCGACGTGGGTGTCGATCGACGACATTCCGATGCTGACGAATGTCCGGGAGCACGCCGCGCGCGCCGACATTCCCTTCCAGCACGCCTTCGAGAACTGGCTTCGTGCCTTGTTAGGCGCGACGGCGCGGGAGGGCTCGCGCGTCGTGCTCTACGGCGATGGGGGCGATCAGCTGTTCGCCGTATCGACGGTATTTCTCCGCGATCTGTTCAGCAACGGTCGGTGGCGCGAGCTCCGTCGCGAGTGGCGCGCGTTCGACGGCTCGGGAGTACGCGAGCTGTGGCACCAGGTGGCTCGACCCGAGCTGGCCGCGCGTGTGCGGCGGGCGCGGGGCCGGACCACTCCGGGCATCGGGCTACCGACGTGGCTGGACGCGGGCTTCGTGGCGCGGCACTCGCTCGTCGAACGGCAGGCGGCGGCGGAGTCGGAGTTGGAGGCGGGCGGACACGCGTCGGCGGAGACCCGTCGATCGCTGGGGAATCCAACCATTCCGCGGGTGCTCGCCGGACTTTCCGCGATGGCGCTCGAGCACGGCATCGAGCTCCGCGCACCGCTTCTCGATCAGCGCGTCGTGCGGTTCGCGCTTCGGCGACCGCGCCGTGAGCGCGCGTCCGCGGGCGCGGTGAAGCACCTGCTGCGCCGCTCGGCGAGCACGCTCCTGCCGGCCAGCGTCCTCGCGCCGCGCGTCGGGAAAACGGGTGTGCTCACCGGCTACTTCGCCCGATCGTTTCGCGGCGACCCGGGCGGCGTGGTCACCGACGCGTTCTCGCAGTCGATCCTGGCGGATCGGGGCATCGTCGATGGTGCGGCGATGCAACACGCGTGGCGTGAATACAAAGGCGCCGGGGGCGGTGGGGGTGCATATCTGTTCGTTGCCTTTATGACCGAAATGTGGCTCCGCGCCCGTGATGTGACGGCGGTCGCATCGACCGACGCGCATGCCAGCAGGATCAATGTGCCAGCGGTAGGGTTTGTGCAGTGAGGTATGCCGGATGGGATTGTCACCACGTCCGGCACTGCCGCAGGCTTGCAGCTACGGCCATGCCGGCCGTAATTTGCCGGGAATTCCCGGAAAACCACCTCTCATGGGAGGGTTGGATGTACCAGGCACCGAAGCTGGAGCGTTTGGGCACGTTCCGCGAGGTTACGCTCGCCGGCGGCATGGTCTCACAGGCCGACGCCGTGAACCCGTATCACCGGTACTCGTAACCGCTAACGCTCTGCCGACGGGGGAGGCGAAAGCCTCCCCCGTCGGCACGTTATGTCCCCCCGTAGGGCCTCTTTCACAAATCGTGGCTGTCCCAAGCGTCTCCCCGCTGCGAGACTACGCCATCTTCGGCGGCTGTCTCCGCTCGGAGTTCCCGCTTCCCGAGCTACCGGTTCTCGAGGGCATGACGCCCGACTGGTTCTTCGAGCGGGCCGCGGAACCACCCACCGGCGGCATCTATCTCGGTGAAGATCGTGTCGACGCCACCATCCGCGTGCGGTGCAGCAAGCTCAGTGACGGATTCCGCCTCGACTTCGACGATACCGGCACCTTCGATATCACGCAGCGAGGCCGCGTCATCGCCTGGACGCCCGGAACGGCGTCCGCCATGGAACTGGTTCGCGCGGACCTGTTAGGCGGCGTATTCTCGGTCGCGCTGCATCTGCAAGGCCTGCTCTGTCTACACGGAAGTGCCGTCGGTGTGGATGGCTCGGCCATCGGCTTTCTCGCGAACAAGGGCTCCGGCAAATCGACGCTGGCGACCGCCCTCTGCGCCGCGGGAGCCACGCTGATCACCGACGACATGTTGCCGGTCGACCCCCGGGCTCCCGTCATGGCGTGGCCCTCAATGCCCGCCGTGCGTCTTCTCCATGACTCCGCGTCGCACCTTCGCTTTGCGAGCGGACAGACGCACCCCGTGACGAACAAGTATCACGTGAACGAGCTTCCTCGAGAGCAGGTCGAGATGCGCCGCCTGCCGGTATCGGCGATCTACGAGCTGACGCCGGTTCCGACCGGACCTAACGTGCCGCCCGTCGAGCGCATTCGGGTGAAAGGCACGGACGCCGTGGGAACGCTGCTCCGGCATCAGCGCGCCGGAACGGCGATCGGCGGATCGGACTCCATGCAGCTCTTCCTTCGCGCCAGCGACATCGTTCGCGCCGTGCCGGTGTACCGGCTGCACGTCGCCCGGGACTTCACTCGGCTGCCTGGCGTCGTGGAGCAGATACGCACGTGGCACTCGGCAGCGCAAACCTCCGACGCCGTATCGTGATCGAGCAGTCAACCATAACGTCGGCCGGTGCGATCGCGTTCGTGACCCCTGTTGTCTCGAGCAGCCCTGCGGTCGTGTTGCGCGGGCTCACGAAGTCCTTCCCGAAGCAGCGCGGCTGGCGCGCCATGTTCAGTGGCAAGGCGCCGGAGTCGGTGCGGGCGCTGACCGACGTGTCGTGTGAGGTTCGCTCCGGCGAATTTTTCGGCCTGCTCGGAGAGAACGGCGCGGGCAAGACGACGCTGTTCAAGATTCTCGCGACGCTCGTCACCCCGGACTCGGGTTCGGCCATCGTCGGTGGTCACGATGTGCTGAAGTCGCCGAGTCGCGTGCGTGAGGTGCTCGCGCCCGTGATCGCCGATGAGCGAAGCCTCCATTGGCGTCTCTCGGGCCGCGAGAACATGCGCCTGTTCGCCGCGCTTCACGGGCTCCGCGGCGCGGAAGCGACACGGCGCATTGACGAGCTGCTCGGGTTGGTGAACCTCGTCACGGCCGCCGATCGTCTCGTCAGCGGGTATTCGTCAGGCATGAAGCAGCGACTGCTGGTGGCTCGCACGCTGCTCGCTCGCCCGAGCGTGCTGTTGCTCGACGAGCCGACGCGGAGCCTCGACCCGATCTCCGCGCGTTCGTTCCGTCAGTTTCTCCGTGAGGACGTGGCGTTGGCACAGGGCTGCACCGTGCTGCTTGCGACGCATAACGCGGAAGAGGCGTTCGAGCTCTGCGACCGCGTCGGCGTGCTGCATCGCGGCCGGCTGGTTGCCACCGGGGCCACGCCCGAGCTCGCGCGGGAGGTCGGCGAGGACCGCTTCGCGATCTGGATTCGCCCCGCTGACCAATCCGCGATCGATACGCTCGTGGCCCGCGGGGTCGTGCGGCAAGTCGCGGTGATGGAGGATGTCGATGGGTGGTCACGGATCGAGTGCGATCTGCGTGGAGGATTGGACGGTGCGGCAGAGGCGATCGCGTTTTTTGCCCTTCGCGGGGTGAGCGTCGCGCGCTGTGAGCCGGTGAAGCTTTCGCTTGCAGACCTGCTCGAGCGCGTGCTCGCACGCCACGCCAATGCATAAAGCCTGGGCGCTCGTCCGCGCGAACTGGCTTGCAGCCACCAGCTACAAGCTGAGCTTCATGTTCTCGTTCGGATCGCTGATCGTGAGCATCGTGCCGATTTTCTTCATCAGCGGCGCGCTCCAGAAGACCATGGCGGACGTGATCAAGGGGCAGGGTGACCAGTACTTCGCGTTCCTGGTCCTGGGCCTGATCGCGTTGAACGTCGTTTCATCGGCGGTGAACGCGTTGCCGAGCGGGCTGCAGACCGCAACGTCGACCGGAACGCTCGAGGCGTTGCTCGCCACGCCGACCTCGCTCTCGGCGCTGCTCGCGGGGCTCTCGGGGTACGAGGTGCTGCTCGCTCTGTTGCGCGGCTTCGTGATGCTCGTGGCGGCCGGACTTCTCGGTGCCCACGTTGCATGGCTCCGCCTCGGCGCAAGCATCCCCATCATCGCGCTCGTGGTGCTCGCCCACCTCCCGATCGCCATCGTCACCGCCGCGATGGTGCTGGCCTTCCGGACGCGCGGGCCGCTGCCGCAGATCGTGATGCTCGCGTCCACGTTCCTCGGTGGTGTGTATTACCCGACCACGGCGATTCCGGGTTGGATCGAATCGCTTTCCGCCTTCCTGCCGCTGACGTACGGCCTCAACGCGCTGCGTCCCGTCTTGCTGGAGGGGCGACCGCTCACCGCGGTGTGGCGCGACGTTTCGATCCTCATCGCATTCACGGTTGTCACGATGGCGGCGAGCGCGGTTGCGTTCCGAGCGGCGCTCGGGTACGCGCGGCGCGTGGGGAACCTGGCCCAGTACTGACGCGCGGCTGCCGCGCCTAACGCGGTTCGCTATCGCTTCGGACTCTCGGCCGGTCCAACGCCGTTCCCGGGGTCGAACACCGGCTTCGACACTTCGGCGAACGGGGCCCGCACCAGCATGATGCGGTCGAGCATGACGCCGTCGTGGTGCATCCAGACGTTCAGGACGTGCGGTCCGGGCTCCGGGATATTGAGGACCGCGAGCGTGGTGTCGGTCATCTGGAACTGGGCATCCCACTCGAAGGCGTCACGCGCCCAGCCCCATCGACCCACCGGCAGCTGACCGACGCGATCCGCGAGGCGGACCTCTTCGTTGTCGAGCCCGAAGTGAACGCTGCGACGCGCACTGTCCGGCGCCATGCCTCGCGCGTAGGCGACGTACGTGCCAGGGTGCTGAATCCAGACAACGTAACGGAGCTCTGGGGCCTTGGCTCGAAGCTCGCCCGGTTCCACCACGGTTCCGCGCTCCGGGCCGGCAGCCATATAGCCGTCGCCGGAGAATCCGGGGCGCACACGACTCGCGGTCCAGGCTTGGCCACTGCGCGGCGTTGCCGTCATGAAGTGCTCGGCCTCGATGACCACGCGGCCACTGTCCTCGACGAACTGGTCGCTCGGCGGCACGACATTCACGCGAACGGTGCGGGCCCGGCTCGTCGCTGAATCGCTCGTCACCGTGAGCTCGAACGCGTAGTCGCCGAGCTCCGTCGCGACAAACCGAGGTGTCGCACTGGTGTCGCCTACCAATCGAGCTCCGGGTCCGTCGGTCTGCCGCCACCGGTAGCGAAGGGCAGTTCCTGGTAACCCATAGCTCGCGCTCCCGTCCAGGACGACCGTGTCTCCCGGGACGTGCGTCGACGTGAACCCCGGATGTGCGATCGGCGTCGGGTTAGCGCCCGGTCGCCCGAGCAGCCGGCGAGCGTTCCCGTGATAGTACTTCCGCATGACGCTGTCCGGCAGCGGCCAGTTTTCCGTGAAGGGCAGGAACATGTCGAGCCGTTGGCGATACGACTTGAGCCAGCGAAACGTCTTCTCCATGTAGTCGGTACCGAACATGACCTGGTTCTGGTACCGAACGAAGAAGGCGGCCTCCGCGGAGTCGAGCACCGCGAATTCGGCCTTTGGCTGGTTGGCGCCACCTTCGGTGTACATGTTCGGGTATTTCTCGAGCAGCTCCGCCAGATAGGGCCGATCCCCGGCGGCGCTGGCCCAGTGGGCCGCGATCAGGTGCAGACGCGGATGCTTGCGAAGCACGCGCTCGCGCTGGAGCATCAGGATTTCCCAGCGCACGTTCCGGTTCCCGCCGTTAGGCAGCTGGTGCTCGCCCTTGTACGCCCCGCCGAGGTGCACCAGCACGGGGACGCCGAGCCGCTCGGCGGTACTCCACAGCGGGTCGTACGCGGCCGTGTCGAACGGCACGAGATCGCCGTTGCGATCGTGAGTCCAGTAATCCACACCATTCCCGGCGCCCGCCTGATCCTTGATCTTGAGGCCCGAGGCGCCTCGCCGAATGGCATCCTCGAGGATGTCTGCCACCCAGGTCGGATAGTCGGGGCGGTGGTCAGCGACGAATTCGTTGGTCGCGTCGTCGATGGGCACGTTGGCGAAGAGCTTGAACCGGCTGGTGTCCGGGTACAGCGCGAGCCGCTCGGAAACCCGATCGCCGAAAACGCCGTTTCGGACCGAATTGTCGGGTGCCTTGAAGTCCACGACGAGCTCGACGTGCATCTCGTTCATCGTGCGCGTCAGCTCGTCGAAGTTCGGCCGCTTGCCCGGCCACGCGTCCACGCCCCCGAGGTGCGTGTGGATGTCGAGAATCGAGAATCGCGGCGGCGGCGCGTGGGGAGGCGCCTGGTCGCGGCAGCCGATCGCGCATACGGCGGCGATGACCGCAAAGCGCCTAACGCAGCCGGTGGTCGCGCTCATCGAGGCCGCGCCGGCGCGGGGGCGCGCCACGGCTTGATCATCCAGCGACGTTCATCCGGCCGAAGAAAGGCGAGCGCGACACCGCAGGCAACCAGATACCCCGCTGCACGCCACAGCGGCGCAGGACCGGGCGCACGCGTTGCCCACCATCCGGCGGCTGCGGTCGTGCCCAGGGCAATGACCAGCAGCACCACCGGCGCGACGACACGCGTTGCGTCGTGGCGGAAGAGCAAGCGGAGGCCGGTGGCGATCAGGATCGTCGCATTGCCCGCGAGAAACGCGATCCCCACACCCATTCCGCCCTCCGATGACACGAGCCACCACGTCATGGCAATCGTCAGGAGCTGGCCGGCCACGGTGCACACCAGAAAACCCGAGATATCATCGAACCCAATCAACAGCGCCTGCAACACGCCGGCGACGAGGAGCACTGCTTCCGCCAGGACGAACACCGCCACCAGCGACACCGCTCCAGCGAACTTCGGGGAGTAGAGGAGGCGAATCCACTGTGCCGGAAACAGTACGCACACCAACGTCGACAACACCACGAGCACAACGAGGATTCGCAGGTACTCGGCCACCGCCGTGATGCGTTCGCCCTTTGGCGTATTTCGATTGACCAGGGGCGTCAGGTACAAGCCGTTTGCCTGGTTCAGCACGAGGCGTATGGAGACCCCAATGCCGTACGCGGCGGCGACGAGCCCGGCCTCGATGGCGCCGTGCGTCGAGAGCAGCATGGATCGAGCGAACAGGTACGCGAGCGGGGACGTCAGCGCGAGCACGTACATCGATCCCGCGAACGACGTGAGGCCCGGCTGAGAACGAAGCGCGACGGCCGCTGTCGATGCGTTCGTGGTCGGCGACAGCCCGAGGCCAACCGATCGTCCGAGATACCACTGCATCCCGACGATCGTGATGACCAGTACGATCGCGTTGGCCACGTACAGCCCGACGAGCCCGCCGCTCATGACTCCGATCGCCGCCCCGCCAACGGTCAGCACCGCGGTGAAGAGCGCAGCCAACGCCGACTCGCGATGCCGCTCGAGCGCCGCCATCGCGTTGCGAAGAAGCGGCGCGAGCGCGAATGGCGGAACCCCGGCCAGTGCGACGATCAACGTCAACCGGTAAGGAGCAAGCCCGTCACCGAAGGTCGACGGCAACAGGACCGCGATCGCGGTCGCAATCACTGCCGACGTCACCGACGCCAGAACGAGCAGCAGGACGAGCGCGTTGTACACCCGACGCGTCTCCTCCGGGCTCTCGTCTCGCGTGCGCGACAGGAACTTGAGCGCAACGAACGGGATGCTCAGCGATCCCAACTGCGCAACCAGCGACACGACCTGGTCCACGACGCTCGCGACACCGACGCCGGCGGGGCCGAGCAGGACGGCCAGCACCTTTGTACGCGCGAGACCCGCGAGCATCGTGAGCGCCTGGATCCCTCCGAGCGCGACGATCGCCTGCAGCGGCCGAAATGATGGCGCAGGGGCTGGGTCGACCGCCGGGGGCGATCCTACCCCCATAGGTGCGCCAGTCCGCGTTCGTTCAGGTGGGCTTCAATGTCGGCAATGAAGCGGTCGGCAAACGCGTCTGGCGAGAACTGACGAAACTTCTCGGACGACAGGTACTCTCGCCCTGCAACGCGCAGTCGCTGGTAATCGGCAGTGCTCATCGCCGCGAGATACCGCTGCATCTCGTCGTAGCTAGAGAACCGCCGCGCGTCGATGAAGCAGTCCGGATCGACGGCAGTGTCGATGTCCGGAGCGCCAAGGTAGATCGGCACCACGCCGGCATAAAGACAATCGAACAACTTCTCCGTGATCCATCCGTCGAGCACCATGTTCTCGTAACAGATCGCGTACTGATAACGACTCATCGCCTCGTACTTGTCGTCCACCGGCCCGCGCAGCGATCTGCGCACGGCATCGCCATACTCGGCTTCCAGATCGCCCAGGCCGTTCTCCCAGAGTCGTCCCCAGAGATCGATCTCCCCGCGAGCCGAGAAATACTTCAAGGCACGCAGACGTTCGGTGTATAGCTCGCCGTCGGACAGGGCCGCCCGCTTGTTGCTGTTCACGAGGATGATGCCTCGGCGATCCGTCCGGCTCCAATGAGGCTCGAGGACGCTGTCGTACGGCATCGGAATCCGAAACGGCGTTACGACAGGGATGTCGGGCACGAACGCACGGAGGTGCTCGGACGTCGTCCAGCAGTAGACCCTGCGAAAATGCCGGGCGATTTCCGGAGTCGCTCGATACATCACCGGGTCCACGACCACGACCTCGAACAGGTAGAACGCGTTGAGCAACACGTCGTCGCGATCGATCAGCGACCGATACGCATCGTGGATCCCGTAGGACACGTAGATGTTCGCGCCGGCCCCGTTGTCGCTGCGGGCATCCGTGAGGTAGTCGCCCGTGTCGATGGGGACGCCGCGCTCGGCGAGTCGTTCCTTGAGACGAAACCAGGGCCTGAGCGCGTTGTCTCGATTGAAGCGCGACCGCGGATCGAAGAGTGCGTTCCCGTGGAAATGTCGCGTGAACGGATCGAGATAGACCCGGATGGAAGGTGTTCGTCGCTGTGACGATTGCGGCCGTGTGCCCGAGTCCGCCCCGGCGTTAGGCGCGGGTGTCGTTGCCCCATGCGCCGCGCCGTTGCCGAGTGAATGGGCTGCCGATGTCGACGGGGGCGCGAGATCCCGCGCGGGCAGCCGACGGAAACGGGCGAAATGTACCAGCCGCCGCGCGTTCACGTTCGTCCCGCTGGCCGCCGCGGCGCGCACCAGCGTGCGAAGCGCCAGCACCCGCGCGACCTGAGCCCGGCGCGACGATCGAAGCAGGGGACGCACCAACGAGCTGTTGAGCAGCGCGACCGCTTTTTGACGGTCTCCGAGCACGTACGCGTTTGCCGCGCGCTCCGCCTCGTCCTGCACGCGCCACACGCGATAGCACGTCAAGGCTTCCGCACTCACGAGGCCGCGGATCCCCGGCCGCGAGAGGTGCCGATCCATCACGGCGAAAAACATTTCCGGTTCCGTGCGCATCCGCTCGTACTGCTTCGACCATTGGGCCGTGTAGTGCCGGTAGCCCATGAGGTAGTCGTGCACGAGGCCGATGCGCCACTCGATCGACAGACGCGCCCACATGTCCAGGTCCGCCGCTATGCCAAACCGCTCCTGGTCGAACCCGCCCACCGCATCGAACGCGGCACGCCGAAACATCACCGACGGTGTTCTGAGGAACGTGTTCTTGTGGCGCAGCAGGCTCTCCGCGAGCAGAGCCGTGTCGAACACCTCCACGCGAGCGAGCGAAGGAGGAAGACGCAACCGACCATACTCGCGTCCGGCTTCGTCGATGAACCGATCGAGGCAGAAAACCGCGCCGACATCGGCATGTGTACCGAGGAACGCCAGCTCGCGCTCCACTATGCGCCGATCGTAGACGTCGTCCGCGTGGAAGATCGCCACGAACTCGCCGCGGCTTTCGCGCACGCCCCGGTTCATGGCGCCGTACCCGCCGAGCGTCCGGTCGTTGCGGAGATACCGTACCCGATCGTCGCCGGTGCCGCGCGCAATCTCGGATGTCGCGTCGGTCGAGCAATCGTCACAGACGATGACCTCGATCGTCGAGTGTGACTGGGCGCACACCGATGCGAGGGCGTCGCCGAGGAAGCGCTCGGCGTTGTATGCCGGTACGACGATCGATACGAGTGGAGATGTCTTGGTCATGCGTTGGTGTGAGCCAGACGACCCAGGGGCGGACCCGCGCAACGGCCAGTTCTGTGCCCCCTGGGCCAACGACTCGGCTCTCGCTGCGTGATCGACAGCACGCCAGCGGCATGACGAATGTTACGGACTCCGTACGCGTGTTGCGATAACGCAACGCTGTGTGTTCCCGGTACTCCGGCGATGACGCCAGGACGGCCAATCGCCGAGGGCTGTCCGGTGCACGCATCTTGCCGCCCCGGCGGGGGCACCAGCCGGCTTGGCCCAGTTTTCCGGGCTCGACGCGTAGATTTCCCACACCCCGACGCCTTTCCGGCGCATGGGGCTCGACCCATTTGGAGACAGGAACTCGATGAAACGAGCGGTCGTGTGCGGAGCGGGCGGCTTCATCGCAAGCCACCTCGTCAAGCGCCTGAAGCGCGACGGGTACTGGGTGCGCGGTGTCGACATCAAGGAGCCGGAGTTCGCGCCCACCGAGGCGGACGAATTCCGGCTGCTCGATTTGCGGGACATGGACCAGTGCCGTGAGGCCGTGAAGCCCGCGGGCGACAGTCCAATCGACGAGGTCTATCAGCTCGCCGCGGAGATGGGCGGGATGGGCTTCATCAGCACGGCCGAGTGCGAGATCATGCGCAACAGCGCGTTGATCAACGTCAACATGCCACAGGCAGCGGCGGAAGCAGGCATCAAGCGGTACTTCCTGTCCTCGTCCGTCTGCGTCTACCGCGACATGGCGATTGGGGAAGCCGAGATGAGTGAAGACGAGGCATACCCCGCGCATCCGGACAACGAATACGGCTGGGAAAAGCTCTTCGCGGAGCGTGTCGCGTTCGCGTACGCGCGGCGATACGGCATGGCTGTTCGAGTTGCCCGTTTCCAGAACTGCTACGGCCCCGAGGGCACCTGGACCGGCGGCCGCGAGAAAGCCCCGGCAGCCATCTGCCGCAAGGTTGCCGAGGCGGACGATGGAGGCTTCATCGAAGTGTGGGGCGACGGTACGGCGGTCCGCTCGTACACGTACGTCGACGATCTCGTTGACGGCATCGTGCGATTGATGCGATCGGATCTCGAGGTTCCCGCGAATATCGGCAGTCCCGAATACGTCAGTGTGCGCGAGCTCGTCGACACCGTGATCGGGCATAGCGGAAAGCAACTCGAAGTGCGCTACATCCCGGGCCCGGTGGGAGTGCAGTCACGAAATTTCAGTAACGCGCGGATCTATTCGCTGGGATGGCAAGCGAGGACGGCGCTCCGAGAAGGGATCGGCGTCACGTATCGCTGGGTGGAGCAGCAGGTCCGGGATCGACTGGCAACGGCGGGCAACGGACAGCGCTCGGCCGGGGCCGGCGAGCGGTAGGACCGGGCGCCCAATCGGCATGCGCAAGCCTCGCGTGCTCGTCCTGGCACGCAACTACCCCAACAACGCGTTCCCCACGTTGGGGTTGTGGACCGAGCGGCTCGTCGCGGCGTCGCGGATCGTCGCCGAGCCCACGGTCGTTGCGCCTGTTCCGTACGCCCCGCCATTCCTGCCGCTGTCGTCGGTCCGCCGCTTTCGGGCGGTCGAACGCGGCAGCACGCGCGACGGTGTGAGTGTGCATCACCCGCGCGTTGCTGCCGGCCCTGGCCAGCTGCTGCACGCGTTCGACGCGCGCCTCGCGTATCCGTCAATTCGTAAGGCGGTCATCGACCTGCATCGCGCCACCCCATTCGACCTGATTCACGCCCACTTCATCTATCCCGAAGGCGTGATCGCCACGCGACTTGGTGCCGAGCTCGGGATACCGGTCGTGTCATCGGAGCACGCCATGTGGCGCCCGTGGCTCGACCGTCACGCGTCCGTTCGCCGTCAGGTCGAGCGTGCGCTTCCCCGGATCGCACGAATGACCGCCGTGAGCGAGGCGCTACGTGCGAGCATCGTCGCGCTCTATGGCGATGCCGTGCCGGTCGATGTCATCCCGAACGTGGTCGACGAACGAATCTTCGTCGCGCCGCGGGCGGACGAGCCGCGCGACCCATACCATCTCCTCTTCGTCGGGCTCATTCGGCACGTGAAGGGACTCGACGTGCTGGTGAGGGCGCTCGGCCACCTCCTCCCGGACACTCCGGAACTGCACCTGTCGGTGGCCGGAGGCTCGTTCTATCGCGCGTACGAGCGCGACGCGGCCGCCGTGCGCGACCTCGTGCGCGCCCTCGGCGTAAGTGATCGCGTCCACTTCCTCGGCGAGGTCGCGCCTAACGATGTAGCCGCCCTCATGCGGCGGAGCGCCCTGCTCGTCGTACCGAGCCGTCGGGAGACGTTTTCGCTCGTGACGGCCGAGGCGCTCGCGTCAGGCACACCCGTGGTCGCCACGCGGTGCGGCGGGCCCGAGGAGATCCTCACCGAGGAGACGGGCCAACTGACCGAGATCGACGACGCTGCAGCGCTTGCCATTGCCATCGAGTCGACACTGCATCGGTCCTTTGACCGGGCGGCGCTGCGAAATTATGCGGTCGATCGTTTCGGAAGCGGCGCCGCGGCCGAGCGTCTCGGGCGGCTCTACGAACGCGTGACGGGGCTGGCGCGGGCTGCCGATGCGCCCGGCGCAGGGCTTGTCGCTCAGGGCGATCAGCGCCGCGATGGCTCACGCGGACCGGCCCGGTCGGCAACGGCCGCGGGCGCGACGTGATGCATTGGGGCGTCGACGCGCATCGTCTCGCCGGCCAGCGACTGGGCGTCGGCCGCTACATCGAGTACCTCGTCAAACATTGGCGCTCGATGATGGAAGCCGATGACCGCTGTACGCTGTTCACGCGCGAGCCGTATGACGGATCGGGGTGGGAACCGTCGCCGTCCATTCGCGTTCGAAGCTTTGCCCCGTCCGTCCCCCCGAGCGTGTGGCAGCACGGCGTGTTGCCGCGGTTCACGAGCGACGTCGACGTGCTCTTCTGCCCGAGCTACTCGGTACCCGTGACGTACACAGGCAAATGCGTCGTCGCGATTCACAGCATGAACGAGGTCGAGAGCGGTACGCATCCCTGGTGGTACAAGCTGACGTACAGCAGGCTGTATCGCTTCAGCGCGGATCGTGCCGACCGCATTATCGTTCCCTCCGAGAGCACGCGGCAGGATCTGGAGCGATATTACGGCATCACGAACGAGAAGGTCGACATCGTGGTGCAAGGTGCCGACGAAGCCTTCCGCCCCATTACGGACGATGCGGTCAAGCGCGCCACACGCATTCGCTTCCTCGGCGAAGACCGCCCGTACATTGTCTTCGTGGGCAAGCTGTCAACGCGGCGTAACATCCCGATTCTGATCGAGGCATTCGCGATCGCGAAGCGCCGCGCGAAGTTGCCCCATGCGCTGCTCCTGGTGGGCCCGAATCACGTTGGCGTGCCACTGAACGAGATCATCACCCGTCACGCCATGACCGGCCACGTGATCCAGACGGACGGCAAGTTCGCGAGCCATATGGAGGTGCCACCCATCTACGCGTCCGCGGACCTGTACGTCAACGCGTCGTCGTACGAGGGGTTCTCGATGACGCTCGTCGAGGCGCTGTCATGCGGTACGCCGGTGGTAACCGTCAACCGCGCGGGTCTGGCCGAGATAGCCACGGGGGCCGCGGAGTTCGTGGACGAGCCGACGGCCGACGTGTTGGCCGACGCAATCGAGCGCGTGCTGACGGATCCGATGCTCGCTCGATCGCTCGGGGAGCGCGGTTACCGCCGTGCTGACGCGTTTCGCTGGAACGTGACGGCTCGTCAAACGCTTGACGTTCTGCGGCGTGTAGCGGCATGACACTCTCGAGCGGCGAGCGCGAGGAGGTACGATGAAGACAGTCCTGCTCGCCGGCGGGCTGGGAACCCGTCTGGCCGAGGAATCCGAATCGAAGCCAAAGCCGATGGTGGAGGTCGGCGGACGTCCGATCCTCTGGCACATCATGCGGAGCTACGCGGCGCGCGGCTTCAAGGAGTTCGTGGTGGCGCTCGGCTATCGCGGCGACGTCATCAAGCGCTATTTCCTGGACTACTTCTACCTGCGGAACAGCCTGAGCATCGACCTGCGGACGAACCAGATCGCCGTGCAGGGCTCGGACTGCGAGGACTGGATGGTCCACCTCCGCGACACGGGGCTCGAAACACAAACCGGCGGGCGGCTTCGCCGGCTCGCCGACGAGCTGCGTGGCGAGACGTTCATGATGACATATGGCGACGGCGTGTGCAGCGTCGATCCACGGGCGCTGCTGGAGTGCCACCGTCGGCATGGGAAGCTTGCGACCATTACCGCCGTGCGGCCACCGGCGCGGTTCGGCGGGCTCGTCTTCGATGGCGACCTCGTCGCGCAGTTCTCGGAGAAGCCGCAGGTGGGCGAAGGATGGATCAACGGCGGCTTCTTCGTGCTCGAGCCCGAGGTGCTCGACTACATCGACGCCGACGACACGATCTTCGAGCGCTCGCCCCTCGAGCGGCTCGCGCAGGATGGCCAGCTCGTCGCGTACCGCCATGAGGGCTTCTGGCAGTGCATGGACACGCTGCGTGACGTTAGGCTGCTCAATAGCCTCTGCGATGGCAAGCTCCCGCCCTGGGACCCGGCGTTCCCCGGGACGGACGCGTCGTGACGGATCGCGATTTCTGGCGAGAGCGTCGAGTGTTCGTCACCGGCGCGACCGGGATCGTCGGCTCGTGGCTCGTTCGTGAGCTGCTCGGTCGGCGCGCCAACGTCGCGGTGCTCGTCCGGGATGCGGACCCGCAATCCGAGCTGCTGCGGAGCGGGGATATCCACCGCTGCACCGTGTTCAATGGCACGGTCGAGGATCTCTGGACGCTCGAGCGAGCGATCAGCCTCCATGAGGGCGAATACGTGTTCCACCTGGCGGCGCAGACGATCGTCGGCGTGGCGCATCGGAATCCGTTCACCACGTTCGAGACGAACGTGCGCGGTACGTACAACCTGCTCGAGGCGTGTCGGATCCACGCGTCGCTCGTGCGCGGTGTCATCGTGGCGTCGAGCGACAAGGCGTACGGCGAGGTGGATGCGCTGCCGTACGTCGAAACCATGCCGCTCCGCGGGCGCCATCCGTACGAGGTATCGAAGAGCTGCACGGATCTCATTGCGGCGTCGTACTGCCACAGCTACGGGGTGCCGGTCACGATCGCCCGCTGCGGCAACATCTACGGCGGTGGGGACCTGAACTGGAGCCGCATCGTGCCGGGTACGATCCGCTCGCTGCTCCGCGGTGAGCGTCCAACGCTTCGGAGCGATGGGACATTCCGGCGCGACTACATCTACGTGAAGGATGTTGCGCGGGCATACATGCTCCTTGGGGAGCACGCCTGTGACCCCGCGGTTCGCGGCGAGGCGTTCAACTTCAGCGACGAGACGCCGCTGTCCGTGCTCGACATGGTGAATGCCATTCGTCGTCTCCTGGGTTCCGACCTCGAGCCCGACGTGCGCAACGTCGCGCAAGGGGAGATACGCGATCAGTATCTGTCGGCGGCGAAGGCTCGGGACACGCTGAGCTGGCGCGCCACCTACGACCTGGATACCGCGCTGCGCGAGACGATCGCGTGGTATCGCGCACTCCTCGCGTGACGTGCGGTCGCTAGCGGGACGCCGCGTGATGATCACTGGCGCGGCCGGGTTTCTCGGGTCGCACCTCGTGCCGCGCCTGATCGACGAGGGCGCCGAGGTCTGCGTCCTCGATCAGCCTAACGCGCGACGATGGAGCCTGCTCGAGGGCACGGACCTCGCGGGGATGGTCCGGGCCGACGTCAGAACGCTCGCCGAGCCGGTCCATGACGCCGTCCTCGGGGACATCGACGTGATCTTTCACCTGGCGGCCGTCGGCGTGACGGGCGACGTGGGTGACGTCCGTCAGCTCGTGTCCGGGAACGTCGACGGCACACTCGCCGTCCTGCTTGCCGCCCGGCGACTGGGGAGTCGATTGGTGTACTGCGGCTCGTGCTTCGAGTATGGGGCCGGCGAGCAGTGGACGGAGGATGCACTTCCGGCGCCGACCACCGAGTACGGCGCTGCCAAGGCGGCGGGCTGGCTGTTGGCGAATGCGTTCGCGCGCCGAACCGGGCTCGAGGTGGTGTCACTGCGCCCGTTCACGATGTACGGGCCCATGGAGCCCCCCGGTCGTCTCGTTCCGTCGGTCGTTAGGCACGCGCTGGCCGGCCGCGCCATCGACCTCACACCCGGCGACCAGATGCGCGACTTCGTTTTTGTCGACGATGCCGCGGATGCGTTCGTCGCGGCGGCCACGACGGACGCGGCCGTCGGCGGGACGTTCAACATCTGTTCGGGCCGGGCGGTTACCGTTCGGCAGATCGTCAGCCACGTCCTGGAGTGCACCGGCAGCCGCTCCGAGCCCCGCTTTGGTGCGCTGTCGTACCGGCCGACGGAGCTCGCGGTGCTGTCGGGCGATCCCACTCGGGCCGCC
Source organism: Gemmatimonadaceae bacterium (assembly GCA_036274195.1). Lineage (GTDB taxonomy): Bacteria > Gemmatimonadota > Gemmatimonadetes > Gemmatimonadales > Gemmatimonadaceae > JAJKIV01. Next base: position 45,395 of record DASUGD010000031.1, read on the forward strand.
CAGGTGCTCGGCTGGCGCGCACGAGTCTCGCTGGAAGACGGATTGACCCGCACGATCGCATGGTTCCGCTCGGCCGGCGCCGAATTCCCGGAATACCAACTCCAGTGAACGATCCCCGACCATCGCATGTCGTCGCCTGACGAGCTTCGAGCCCGAGCACGCGCGCTCGCGGCGGAGTATTACGAAGCCGCCCTGCGCCAGCCGGCGTTCGTTCCCGGGGAGACCTGGGTGCCGGTCTCCGGGCGCGTGTTCGATGCCACGGAGCTCCAGTTCCTCATCGACGCATCGCTCGACTTCTGGCTCACGACCGGACGTTTCGCGTCACAGTTCGAGCGCGAGTTCGCGCGTGCAGTCGGCGTTCGCCACGCGATCCTCTGCAACTCCGGCTCGTCGGCGAATCTTCTCGCGACCAGCGCGCTGACATCATGGAAGCTTGGCGACCGTCAGCTCCAGCCCGGCGACGAGATCATCACCGTCGCCGCCGGGTTCCCCACGACCGTCAACCCCGCGATCCAGCACGGGCTCGTGCCGGTGTTTCTCGATGTCGATCTCGGGACGTACGACATCGATGCGACCCGGCTCGAAGAATCGATCTCGCCGCGAACTCGCGCGATCATCCTCGCCCACACCTTGGGTAACCCGTTCAACCTCGATGCCGTCATGGCCGTCGCGAAGCGGCACGGGCTCTGGGTCGTCGAGGACAGCTGTGACGCGCTGGGATCGACCTATCGAGGAAAACACGTCGGAACGTTCGGCGACCTGGCGACGGTCAGCTTCTATCCGGCCCACCATATCACCATGGGGGAGGGCGGCTGCGTCCTCACGAACGCGCCGAAGATGAAGACCATCCTCGAGTCGTTCCGCGACTGGGGGCGCGATTGCTGGTGCGAGCCGGGCAAGGAGAACACCTGCGGCAAGCGGTTCGACTGGCAGCTCGGCGAGCTGCCGCATGGCTACGACCACAAGTACATCTACTCGCACATCGGCTACAACCTGAAGGCGACCGACATGCAAGCCGCTGTCGGTGTCGCGCAACTCCAGAAGTTACCGCAGTTCATCGAGCGGCGTCGCCACAACTGGCGTCGTTTGTACGAGGGACTGCACGAGCTCTCGCACTTGTTCGTCATGCCGCGCGCGACGGAGCACAGCGATCCGAGCTGGTTTGGCTTCGCCCTCACCGTTCGCCCAGACGCGCCGTTCACGCGGCGAGAGCTGGTGCAGTGGCTCGACGCGCGACGCATCGCGACGCGCCAGCTCTTCGCCGGGAACCTGCTCCGCCAGCCGGCCTACCGTGATCTCCCGCATCGCGTCGTCGGCGATCTCACCAACACGGACATCGTTATGCAGGGGACGTTCTGGCTGGGCGTGTACCCCGGCATCTCGGACGTCATGGTCGACTACATCGTCGACAGCCTTCGCCTGTTCTGCACGCAAACCCTGGACGGCGTGGCACGTTGATCTCGCCGCCAGGCGTCGCCTCGCCTGCATTCCTGACTCGATACTGGTTCTGATGACTCCTCTGTTTCGTGTAGTCGTTGTCGGCCTCGGCAACGCTGGTCATACGCTGCATCTGCCGGCGCTGGCTGGCATGTCGAACGTTCAGGTCGTCGGCGCGTGCGACATAGACGCGGGGCGGCGTGATCGTGCGGCCAGCACGTGGAAAGTCCCGGTCTTCGACGACTTCGATACAATGCTCGCGCGGGCGAATCCCGACGTGGCCATCATCGGCACGCCGCCTGATTCGCATGCGAGCTACTGTCTCAAGAGCTTCGCCGCCGGCGCCCACGTGATCTGCGAGAAGCCGTTCGTCTCGTCGCTCGACGAGGCGGATCGCGTGAATGCCGCCGCGGAAGCGGCGGGGAAGCGGCTCGCGCTGAATCACGAGTTTCGCGAGATGCCGATCTTCCGAGCGCTGAGGGACGCCGCGGCGCCGAACGACATCGTGTTCGCCCAGGTCTGGCAGCTCATGGATCTCCCGCCGTGGGCCGAACCAGGATGGCGAGGGAAGATGCTGCAGCGAACGCTGTACGAGGCAGGCGTCCACCTGGTCGATTTCCTGATGGCGCTGTTCGGCGAGAAGCCGCGCGCGGTCTCCGGGACAGTGTCCACCTGCGGGGTGCGCGAAGGCGATACGGACGCCGTGGCGCTCGTGACGCTCGAGTTCTCGCGCGGGCGTTTGGCGCAGGTCGTTCAGAACCGGCTCTGCAAGGGAGAAACACAATACTTCGAGGTTCGCGCCGAAACGTCGAGTGCATCGCTTCGTGCGTCGTTCGGCGGGCGCGCGCGGGTGACTGCCGGCCTTCATCGGAGCACGCGCCCCCATGTCCGTGTCGATTACGGCGTTTCGGGCATGGCGTGGCGCGAGGTCGGCAACACACGCACGTTATTGGCGAGAAACCCGAAGGAGCCGGGGATGATCGCCACGCGGTTCGTGTTCGAGAAGACGCTCGACGCCTTTCGCACCGGCGGTGCACCGCCGGCGTCGGGTCAGGATGCGCGCGACGTGCTGGAGGTCATCGCCGCGTGCTACCATGCCGCGGCGACCGGTCGCCGCGTTAGGCTCGAGGGGACGACGCCACCCGAGCTGGCGACCATGCGGATGGGTGCCAACCCCGCGGCATGAGTGAGCACGCCGGCCCGCGCGCCGCGATCATCGGCGCGGGGCTCATGGGCCGATGGCACGCCGACGCCGTCCGAAGGATCGGTGGCCAAGTGACCGTGATTGTCGACCCGGACGACACGGCGCGCGACGCGCTCGGACGTCGCCATCCCGAGGCCCGACTCGTCGCAGAGCTCGATGCATCGTTGCTCGCCCGCCACGCGACCGCCGCGCACGTGTGCACTCCGCTTCCCACCCATGGCGACATCGTGAGCTCGGCCATCCAGGCGGGGCTGCACACGCTCGTGGAGAAGCCGTTCGCGAGGAACGCCGCCGAAACGACAGATCTCCTCGAGTTGGCGCAGCAACGTCGTGTGATCACATGTCCGGTTCACCAATTCGTTTTCCAGGAAGGTGTGCGCCAGATCACAGAGTGGCTGCCTTCACTGGGGCGCATTCAGCGCGTGGAATTCTCCACGTGCTCCGCCGGAGCTCCTACCACGGACCCCGTGAGCCTCGACTGGCTCGTCGCCGAGATTCTTCCGCATCCGCTTTCGCTCGTATCGGCGCTGCTTGGCTTGCCACTGGCGTCTTCCAGCTGGCAGGTCGTCCACCCGATTCCAGGCGAGCTTCGGGCGATCACGACCGTTGCCGGTGCCATCGTGAGTATCGCGATCTCCGCCCACAGCCGTCCGACCGAGAACGTGTTGCGCGTGCTCGGCAGTGCAGGCTCGGCGACGGCGGACTTGTTCCACGGCTTTGCCGTTAGGCGCAACGGAGCTGTGTCGCGGCGAACGAAGATCACTCAGCCGTTCATCGTTGCGGGAAAGACGTTCGCCAGCGCGACGATCAACGTTGCGCGGCGTACGCTGCAGCGTGAGTTCGCCTATCCGGGGCTGCGGGAGCTCGTACAGCAGTTCTATTCAGCGACGCGCGGTGAGCGCCCGACGCCACTCTCACCGGCAAGCATTGCCGATGTGGCGTGCGCGCGCGATCGAATCCTCGCACCGCTCAGCAGTACTCCGGCAGACTGATCGCTGACGTGCGGTAGGTCGCAGCACGCGCGGGGCACCGCAGCGTGTCCCCCACATCATATGCAGGACGCACGCGACAGCGTGCCACCGGGCAGGCTGGCGGATACGCGCGCGTCGAGTGCGAAATGACCGCGTGTAGGCCCCCGAATCGGGTGGATCTAACCGTCCGGATGACCGAGAACGTCGAGAATCTTTTCAGTCGATGGACGCCAATGCGTCCGAGACAACTCGGAACGCTTTGTGCCACAGGTCACGCCGATTCGTGGCGTCTCCGCGTCAAAGGGAGGTCACACAGAGCAGTACCTCGGTCACTCACGCAGCATGTCACGGTCATGCGACGCGCTGGGGGACGTTCTCTTCAACGCATTCTGGTTGTAGGCACCACTAACACAAGGGAGAAGAAATGCGCATGAACCGGAAGGCGGCGCTCGCGGCGGGCGCCTCGTTAGGAGTCGCGTTTGTTGTGGCGTGCTCGGACTCGGCGACGGGACCGAAGACGTCCAGCCCGGGCGCGGTGAACTTCGATGCCGCCGGGACCGCAGTGAATCCTACGCCAGTCCCGAGCGAGTTCCGCGTTTGTAAGGATGGGAACACGCCGGGAATGTTCATCGTTTCGACGTCTCCGGCCGGTGGCGGTTATGGCGACAACCACACGGCGCTTTCGGCCGTGACGATCCAGCCGGGCGAGTGCGTGGTGGTTGCCGAGGATGACGCGCCGTCGGGCTCAGGCTCCGATGTAACAGTCACCGAAAGCCCGGCGACCAACCTGACTGGAATCGCAGGCGTGCGGATCAGCACGGTGGCCGGAATCACGACGATCGACAATCCGACGAACCCATTTACCGATTTCATCAACTCGATCCACGGCGTTCGTCTGACCTTCACGAATGAAGCGGTATCCTCGGGGTGCACGTTCACGCAGGGCTACTACAAGAACCACGAGTCGTACGTGCAGAAGATCCTCGGGCCGAACGGCACGCTGAACATTGGGACGATCGCAAATCCGTTCCTCCTGACCGCCGCGCAGATCGATGCGAATCTCGAGACCCCGCCCAAGAAGGGTGACGCGTTCTACATTCTGACCCACCAGCTCATCACCGCGGAACTCAACATCCTCGGTGGCGGTTCCGCTCCGCCGGCGGTTCAGCAGGCGATCGCTGACGGGAACGCGCTGCTCGCCGACAAGGTGATCACGGCTGACGAACGCGATCAGGCCATCGCGATCGCTGCGATCCTCGACGACTACAACAACGGGCTCACCGGCCCGGGCCACTGCGGCTGAGGGCTTGCTCGAAACTTCCGAGCTCAATGAGCGGGGCGGCGAAAGCCGCCCCGCTTCTTTCTGCGCAACGGCGCGGCCTCGAGCACCTCAGACGTTGCCACGCAGACGGATCCGCGCGATGCGCAACCAGGAGGTCGTTACGGACAACACGACCAGCAGCACGACGGTTTCCCAGCGCCGCTTTTCGATGAATTGATAAGTCACCGCGTGCAGCAGGGTCAGCACGAGGCACCATGCGACGAGCGCATGCAGCGATCGCCACCGGCCAGTTCCGAGACGCCTCAGCGACGCGTCGTTCGATGTGGCGAGGAGCACGACGAAAATGAGGGCGGCAGCCAGGCCGGTGTAGTTTGCGGCCCCGAAGGGGTCAATACGCGGCAGCAGGGCGCCTTTGACGGGGTGCACGAAGTACTCCCACATCTTGCCGCGCAGATGCACCTGCAGGCCAACGACGACGTGAACGATCGCCATCAGCGCGCTCCAGATCCCGAAATCCCGACGGAGGTCGGTGCTGACGGGGTAGCGGCGGCCTCTCAGCGCGGCATACGGGCCGAACGCAATCGTGACAATGAAGAGAGCCAGCGCGACGTACGCGGTCGCCATGCTCGCGCGAAACACCGGGTCGTCCGATTCGATCGCCGCGAACACTGCCCACGTGGTGGCCAGGCTGGCGGCGCCTAACGCCACATGATTGCGCACGCGGCGCATGCGGCGGGTCAGAGTCGCTCGAGGGGTCACGGTCCAGTGAAACAAGAGGCCCGCACGGTTGCAGACCGTGCGGGCCTCATAAGCTAATCGCTGTCTCTCAACCCTGGCTCACCAGCCGCGTACCTTGAGCACCATGGTCGGGACTGTCTTCGCCATGATCAAGAGATCCTCGGCGAGGCTCTGGCGACGAAGGTACTCGAGATCGTAACGGACCTTCGCGCGCACGTCATCGAGACACGAGTCGTAGCTCAGGTTGATCTGCGCGAGCCCGGTGATGCCCGGCTTCACGCGTTGACGAAGCGGATATTCCCGAATGTCTTCGCGCAAACGCGCGACGATGCTCGGACGCTCCGGCCGCGGACCGACAATGTTCATGTCGCCCTTGACGACGTTGATGAGCTGCGGCCATTCGTCCACGCGGAACTTGCGAAGGAAACGGCCGAGCGGCGTGACACGCGGGTCGTTCACCGTGGCCCAGACCGCGCCGGACTTGCCTTCGGCGTTCACGTACATCGACCGGAATTTGTAGATCGTGAACGCGGCCCCGCCGAGGTCCTGAAGCCGGCGCTCCCGGATCGCGAGCTCGCGTCGTCCGCGGCGGTCGATACCCACACGCGTCTGGGTGTAGAAGATCGGTCCACGGGACGTGAGCTTGATCGCGATGGCGACCAGCACGAAGAGCGGCGAGAGCACGGCGAGGGCAATGCCGCCGAGCGCCAGGTTCACCGCGCGGTTCAGTGCCTCCGACCGCTCACGCGGTACCACGTCGACAGCAGATTCGACGCTGTCGGCTTCACGAACTGCTTCGATCGCCCGCGTACGCTCGATCGACTTCGCGTCCGCAGGTTCGGGTCTTCGCGAGCGCCGGGTTCCGGTGGCCGGAACACGGACGCTGACGTGATCTGCAAGGTGCTGGTAGGACTCCATATCCTCTCGAAGTTACCGCAGGTTCTTAAATTCTCCTAACGAAACCAAAAATCAACGGTTGGTGAGGTACGCCACCGCCCACACGATACCCATGACGCTCGCTGTTATCGCCGCCAACTTCTGCCAGCGGCTGGTGCCCGGCTTCGTCGGAACGTAGAGCTCATCGCCCGATCGGGCGCCGATGTCACTCATCGTGAGCTCCTTCTGGATGGCCGTCTGGATGCCGCCGCGATGCACCACGGTAGTGGATCCGCGACGTAGCTCGATCTTGCCCATCTCGGCGTTTTGCGAAGGGCCACCGGCGTTCATGACAACGTCCGTCACAGGAGTGTCCGTTCGAATCGAGTAGAACCCCGGTTTGGCTACATCTCCAGTGACCTGCACCCGCAACAACGCCTGAGCGCGTACCGAGGGGTCCCGAATGTACTTGGCTAGCTGGGTTGCCAGATAGCCCTGAAGTTCGGAATCCAAAATACCGGCAAGCGAAATCTCAGGGAGATTCGGCAACTGCAACTTCTGATCCGACATGACGGTGAACGTGTCGGAGAGGGCGCTGTCACCCGCAATGAATAGCAGGATGCGGTGTCCGGTCTGGAAATCGCCCTCGGCAAGTCGCTTTCGAATGACCTGTGCTTGCCACAGATACTCGGCGCGCTTGTTGGCGTTCTTCTCCGTTCGCGCGGCCTTCTCGAAATTCTCGGCGGCCTCGGTGAGCGTTGCCCGTTGTGGACTCACGCTGGCCGGTGTCGGAATGGGCTTGGCTGGCGCGGTCGATGTCGTTTGCCCGCCTGCGGTGCCGGCAATGATCGGTAACGTCAGGATTCCGAAGAGGACGCCCGCAACCGTGCCTAACCGTGACGGGCGAATCGAAAGCAGTCGTCGAGTTGAGCTCATGTCGGTATGCATTGCCAGGACCCTTTGCAGCCTTCGTGCTAGTGTTTGGACATTACGTCGACGCCGTAAGTCACTGCTCCTCACCAAATTGATAGTGTATTCCGAGCAAGATGCCGGCGAACAGCAGCCGAGATTGTCGTGCGTGTACAACAGGGTCTGGCGGCGTTCCAACAGTTAGTCCAAGCCCCCAAGTCGTAACGGGAGTTGGGCACCCCGGGGGCTCGGCCGGCTGCATGAGCGTCGACGAAGCCAAAACGCCGGACAAGCTCGCATGACCAGCAAGTTGCCACCGAACCCGACCTCGAGTTGTGGCCTTGGTAACGCATTTCCATCGAAAGTGTAGCGACCGAACAGCAAAACCATCTCGGTCAATACCCTGAAATCACTGTAAGTCGTGCGACGTCAACTGGTTGAAATTCTGCCGCCCAGCTGCACGACTTCTGCAACGACAACGGAGCCTGGTGAGCTGGGTCACAATGCGCAACCGCGCCCCGGTTGCGAACCTTCTGTTTCACTGAGAGTGCATGCTCGACATCGATAAGACCACGGCACCTCCGCTCGTTCTCATTGCGAACGACCAGGAATGGTCCGCCCGCTCACTCGAAAGCATCCTCGGACCGCAGGGCTACGCGGTCGTTCGCGCTCATACCGGCCGACAGGCGATCGACCTCGCGTGGCGAACGCATCCCGACGCGATCGTGATCGACTCGGGCATGCCGGATATCGGCGGGGTGGAGGTGTGCCGGCTGCTGCGGCAGGACTCGCGGTTCTCCGTCAGCACACCGATCATCGTGACGACCTCCGGACCGGCCGCTCGGGCTGAGCGGCTGGAAGCGTACCGTGCTGGCGCGTGGGAGTACTGTAGCGACCCGATCGACGCAGACCAGCTGCTACTCAAGCTGGAGACGTTCATCGCGTCGAAGCGCGAGCTCGATCAGTGCCACGATGACAGCCTGCTGGATCGTGACACTGGCCTCTACAACGTACGCGGGCTGACCCGGCGGGCACAGGAGCTCGGTGCCGACGCGTCACGGCGGGGCGCCGCGCTCGCCTGCGTTGCGGTCTCGGTCACGCCTAACGGCGCAGTCGACGGCAACGACGCCAGCGAGCTCGCCCACCGCATCGCCGAGCACCTCGGCGAGATCTTCAGGCGAACGGCTCGAGTGTCGGACGTCATCGGCCACCTCGGTCGCTCCGAGTTCGGCATCATTGCGCCGTCCACTGCGGCACCGGGCGCGGTACGACTCGTAGAGCGTATTCAGGAGACCATACAGTCCGCAACGTTCGACGGCGATCACGCGATTCGATTGCGCGCGGGGTATTGCGCGGTCCCGAATTTCGCCGAGTCGTCGGTCGATGCGGTGGAGCTCCTCCTTCGAGCGGCCACGGCGCTTCGGCACGTGAAGGGGAGCGAGAGCGCGCAGATCACGGCTTTCGAGGACGTGCCCCTCCGATTCGTGCACTGAGCACTGCCGCCCGACACCCGCGGCCAGGCGCATAGCGGTCTACGTAACACGCGGGGCCGATCGACTCGAGTCGATCGGCCCCGCGTTTGCGACAGAGGTTGTCGTCTATACTTGCACCCTTCGCCTCAATTGGCCCGCGCTGGCAGCGACGCTCCACCCGCCGGTACGAGGCGGGGGCCCTCATCCTCGTCGAGCGTCCCGTATCCATCCAGGTACGCGTAGTACTTGTACATCCCCTCGGCCTGTACGTCGTTGACGACGGCGCCGATCAACCGTACCGGGAGCCGGTCGAGTGTCGTCAGCTTGGCCTGGGCGAGCTTCCGGTCGGTCTGGCCCGTTCGAAGCACCAGCATCATCGTGCCGGCCGCGGCGCCTAACGCGTAGGGATCGATCCCCGCTCCGAGCGGAGCGGTGTCCACGATGATCGCGTCGAACCGCGATCGGAGCGCACGGATCATCTTCACCGTCGTATCCGCAGCGAGCAGCTCCGGTCCGCGGTGCCGGCGCGTCCCGCAGGGAATGAGGAACAGGTTCCCGTGCGACGTCTCACGGATGACGTCTTCAACGACAATGTCACCAGTGAGATGGTCGACGAGACCGGGTCGCTGCGGGACGCCGAACGTCGAGTGCAGCTGCCCGCGACGAATGTCGCCATCGATCAGGAGCGTGCGATATCCCGCCTCGGCAAACGCCAGGGCGAGGTTGGACGAGATGAGCGATTTGCCGTCGCCGGGGCCGGGGCTGGAGATGGCGACCGTCACGGGCCCGCTCCCGTTCGCGGCGTTGCGCACGTTGAGCCGCAACCCGCGGAACGCCTCGACGAGCTGTGCCTCGTCCTCCATCCGCGTCGCGCCGTTCCTGCCGCGACGAATCGTCGGAATGGTGCCGAGAATGTCGAGTCCGAGCTCGTGGGTCGCCTGTTCCGGATAGCGGAAGCGCTTGTCGAGCAGATCGAGCAAGATGGCCAGCACGATGCCGAGCCCGAGGCAGCCGCCGATGACCATCAGGAGAATCATCGGCGCGGTGTTGCTGGCCGGCTTGAGTGGGGCCACCGCGGAATCGAGCACGCTCACGTCCGGAATGGCACTCGCCTCCGCGAGCTGTGCCAGCTGATATCGCCCCTTGATATCGGCGTAGAGTGTCGCGGCCAGATCGCGTTCGCGAGTCAGCCGCGACTCTTCGATCGATGTTGCCGGGATCCGCTGCATGTCGGACGACGCGGCGGCGATTCGACGATCGAGCTCGGCCTCCTGACGCCCGAGCTGCTCGAGCACCTGGCGCGTGATCGACGGCAGCGTTTGGGTCTTGATGCGCTCGACCTCCTGCACCTTCGCAATCACGAGTGGCATCTGCTCCGTGTACCGCGAGCGGAGCGTACGAAGTTCGGCCTCGGCCTTCGTGAGCTCGTCGACGGCCGCCTTCAGGTCCGGCGAAGATGCGAGCAGACTCGGAATGCTCAGCAGCTGCTCGGGCGTTATCCGGCTGTTCGGCCCCGACCCGAGCAATGCCTGAACCGCCTCGCGGTCGCGGCGGGCCGTCTCGCTCTGGACCTTCATGTTGAAGAAGCTGGCCGACGCCGGATCCTGAACGATCAACCCGTTGGGCAGCATCGGCAGGCCCTTGGGCTGCTCGAGCGAGATCTTGACCTCGAACTCCTTCAACTGCCGCTCGAGGTTCTGCAGGTTGGTGCTCGACTGCTCGAGCTGCTCGTTGAGGGCGATACGCTGATCGGTGAGGTTCTTCTTCTTCAGCGCTGCCGCCTCGGCGACGAACTCCCGGAGGATCGAGTTCATCTCCGTGGCCAGCGGCTGCGAGCGTTTGCCACGCAACGAGACTTTGATGAATCGGCTCTCGGGCGGGAGGTAGACGCTCAGGCGGCTGCGGAGATCTGCCGCTGCCTCGCGAGGGGTCGTGACCTCGAACTTCACCGGACTGCGCGCCGCGACGGCCTGCGCGTTAGGCACCCACGCGAAGCCCACGGTGCGCCCGACGGAGTCACCGAGCGTTCCGCTTTCCACGACCACGGTGGAGCGTGCGCGCTTCACCGCGAGATCGTATTTGTTCGTCGCCTTGTTGGCGGTCAGCGTGTACTCACCGGCCTGAAGGTCGGAGGTAGGCTCGAAGTTGTGAAAGAGCGCGGTATCTGCCTCGGACCTCGGCGTCAGGTAGGTGCCGGACTTTCGCGCCACCGGATCGAGGATCGCGAAGCTGAGCAGTAGCTCCCGCCATGCTTCCTCCCGCAGCGTCACCTGCGGCCGGACAGGGCCTTTCGGGTCCGGCGACTCACCGATGACGATGGTGGTATCGACCTGATAGGTGGGCTTGATGAACCTGGTCGCTACGACGCCTCCAGCGACGCCCAACAGCGTCATGATCGCGATCAGCCATTTGTACCGCCGCAGCGCCGAGACGTAGCGTCCGAGGTTCATGGCGCCCGATGCCGGGGCGGCCGGCGGCGCCGGCGGCCCCCAGCTCTGCATTGCGCCGTGGCCCCCATCGGGGGCTACATCCATGGACGGGGACGTCGATGGGACGAGAGATCCGGACATTCGAGACGGTGAGAGCGTGACGGAGGATTGACTCAAGTCTAGTACAAACTACCAGAGCGCCGTGTGACCCATGTCCCACGCGGCGATTCGCAACAGGCGGACGTGAGCCCGTTCCGCAAAATCAGGCCCACGCTCGAGGGTGCTGACGAAGGCCCCGGCCTGCCATTTTGAGGTTCGCAGCCGCCCCAGGAGGCAAGGAATACCCACCCCATGTCGATGTGATGCACCATACGGTGTCGAATGTGATACACAACCAGTGTGGCCACGCCGCTATGCTGTAGCTTGTTGGCAGCATTTTTTCGTTGTGTCCAGACACCATGCTCGTCATACAGATGAGCCAGCATCGTGTGTTGTCACAATAGCGATTGTCTGGCGACCTGATTACGGTGATCGAATCCGGACGAACACCGGCGCGCCGCGGCGACCGTCGCTTGTGCGCCTCTTTGCTCAAGGAGTTTGTAGATGTCGACTTCGGCTGCGGTTCTTGGCGATTCGGGGCGCTCACTCGCTGCGGGCGATAGCGAGACCGCCAGAGACCCGTTGTCCATCTCGGCGGAAGTCAAGTCGAGCCTGAGTCTCCTGATCGTGGACGATGATCGCACGCTTCGAGAAGGGTGCGCCAGCGTCCTGCAGATGGACGGGTTCAACGTCACGACGCTTGGCCGTGGCGATGAGGCGCTCGACCTCGTGCGCCGCCGCAAGTTCGACATCGTGCTCGTCGATCTGTACATGACGCCCGTGTCAGGCATGGAAATCCTTCGCGCGACGCTCTCCGCTCACAAAGAGACGATCGTGGTCGTGATGACCGGCAACCCGAGCGTCACGACGAGCATCGAGGCGCTCCGCGCCGGTGCATGGGACTACCTGCCGAAACCATTCTCGGCAACGCATCTGCAGGTGTTGATCGGTCGCGCCTCCCACGCCGTGATGGTCGCGCGCGAGACGCGCGATCTTCGCATTCAGCTCCTGAAGCAGAACGGCAACAGTGACAAGCTCACGCTCCTCGGAGTGTCGCCCGCGTTTCGTAAGGCCGTCGACCTTGCGCGGCGCGTCGCGAGCACCGACGCGTCGGTGATGATCATGGGCGAGAGTGGCACGGGTAAGGAGCTCATCGCCCAGTTCATCCACCAGCACAGTCGTCGCGCGAGCCGCCAGGTCGTCCCGATCAACTGTGCGGCGCTGCCCGAAGGTCTGCTGGAGAGTGAGCTGTTCGGCCACCGCAAGGGCGCATTCACGGGCGCCGACCGCGACAAGCCGGGACTCCTCGAGATCGCGAATGGCGGGACCCTGTTCCTGGATGAGCTGACCGAGATGTCGCTGCCGCTGCAGGCGAAGCTCCTTCGTGTGCTGCAGGACGGTGTCGTCCGTCGTGTGGGCAGTGAGCAGCAGGACGCGGTCGTCGACGTCCGGTTCATCTCGGCGACCAACCGGGACCCGGCGGAGTGCGTGGCGAAGGGAACGCTCCGTGAGGATCTGTTGTACCGCCTTCGGGTCGTGCCGATCAAGCTGCCGCCGCTCCGAAAGCGCCTCGAGGACATCCCACTGCTCGCGAATCATTTTCTCACGCACTTCTGGGAACGCCATCGGCAGCCCGGCGAGGCGACGCCGCGGCTCACGGAGGCGGCCGTCGACTTTCTTCGGTCGCGCCCGTGGCGCGGCAACGTGCGCGAGCTGCAGAACGTCGTCGAACAGCTGGCGGTGCTGGCCGAGCCCGGCCAGGGTGTGCAGCCGGACGATGTACCCTTGTACGACGACGCGACGGCGCCTCCAGCGACCGCGGCCGGACTCCCCGTCAGCATCATGACGGAGAGCTTTCACCTGGCGAAAGAAAAGCTCGTCGCGCATTTCGAGAAGGAATACCTGACGCAGTTGATCGCGCGGGCCGGTTCGAACATGTCGAAGGCAGCCCGGCTCGCGAGCATCGACCGGACGACGCTCTACCGACTCATGGAAAAGCACGGCTTCCGCCGTGACGAGTTCGGCGGCGCCGTCGACGAGTGAGCTCAGGCTTCAAACCAGGTCGCGTGCCGCGGTCGAAAGCACAGAAACCAGCCTCGCGTGGAACCGCAGTGATCGATTCGGAGGCGCGCGCCTCCGAATCGGTCGCGTCGAGCGCGGTGTCGCGGGCGCTCACGGCCGCGGTCGGCGACGTCGTTGCCGAGTGGCCGCACACCGAACACGGGGCCACGTCGGTCGGCGATGTGCGCACCACCGTCACCGCGCTCGCCGACAGCGTTAGGCAGGTGCTCAACGGCGAGACCGTCACGTTGGCGGGCTTCCCGCCCTTCGTTCCGGTTCGTCGCGCGCTCGAGCTGCTGCGGCGCGCGTTCCTGGAACGGGCCGAGTCGCCCGAAGTCGTGTCGGCTGGCGAGGGAAGCGTGCTGGAGGTGATCAAGGCGATCGAGCGCGTCCAGCAGTCGATCGATCAGGATGCGGCGCATCGGTTTGCCGCGCGACTGTCAGGGCAGGACGCGCAGCAGCTGGTGGTCGAGATGGCGCACGACATGCGCTCTCCGCTCGGGTCGATTCTCATTCTGGCGGAGCGGCTGCGCTATGGGTCGGGCGGCACGCTGACGCCCATTCAGGAGCGACAGCTCGGACTCGTGTACTCCGCCGCGTTCGGCCTGAGCGCGCTCGCCGGCGACGTGATCGAGCTCGCGCGTGGCGGCACGACGCTGATGGACCAACCGCGCATGCCGTTCCTGGTGTCCGATGTCCTGCAGTCGATCATGGACATTCTGCGACCGATGGCGGAAGAGAAACGTCTCGTCGTCCGATGTGTGGGGCCGGAGGCCGATCTGCGCATCGGGTACCAGGCCGCGCTCAATCGCGTGCTGCTCAACCTCGCGACGAACGCCATCAAGTTCACGAACGCAGGCTCCGTGGACGTGACGTGCAAGCAGATCGACCGCAGCCGCGTGGAGTTTTCGGTGAAGGACACGGGGCGGGGCATCCCGCCGCACGTCATGTCGAACCTGTTCGAGGCGTTCCGTCAGCGTCAGATCACGGGCGACTACGCGTTCTCGAGCGCGGGGCTCGGACTGTCGATCTGCAAGAAGCTGATCGCTGCCATGGGCGGCGAGCTGGGCGTGGAGACGGAGCTCGAGAAGGGAACACGGTTTCACTTCGTGCTCGATTTGCCGCAGGGATCGAGACTGTAGGGAATCGGGAAGAGGGAATCGGGAATCGACGGGAACGGGGAACCGAACAACGTCGAGACTGGACGGCGCCTAACTCCTCCCGCAGGTTAGACGCGCGCGCCGAACGCGCGCTCGCGCAGGCACCCCGGTTCCCCGTTCCCGGTTCCCGTTATGTCTCATCGACGCGCCTTCATCTCTACCCTCGCCCGCGCCGGGCTCGCGGTTCCCGTCTTCCGTTCGAACGCGCTCGCGTCGGTCCTGCGCGCGGAGCATGTCGCGGGCGGTCGGCCCGCACTTCGGCTCGCGGAGGACGAAGCCTACTGGTCAGAGATCCAGCGCGCGTTCGACGCCGATCGGACCCTGATCAACCTGAACAACGGCGGCGTGAGTCCCACACCGTCGCACGTGTTGGAGGCGATGATCCGCGATCTGCGCTTCTCGAACGAAGCGCCCGTGGAGCACATGTGGAGTGTGCTGGAGCCGCGGATCGAGAGCGTGCGCCGCGAGCTTGCGAAGGAATTCGGGTGTGACCCCGAGGAGATGGCGATCACGCGGAACGCGTCGGAGTCCAACGAGACGATGATCTTCGGGCTCGATCTCAAGCGTGGCGATGAGGTCATCGTCACGACGCAGAACTACCCGCGCATGATCACGTCGTGGGATCAGCGCGCGCGCCGCGAAGGGATCGTCGTCAAGCAGATCAAGTTCACGGTGCCGCCGCCGTCCGATGACTACGTCGTCAACCAGTTCCGCGAGGCGATCACGCCGCGCACCCGCGTCATCGAGATCACGCACATCACCAACCTGACGGGGCAGATTCTTCCCGTCGCGAAGGTCGTCGCGATGGCGCGGGAGAAGGGGATCGAAGTGTTCGTGGACGGGGCCCATGCCTTCGCGCACTTCCCCTTCACCCGCGACGAGCTGGGGTGCGACTACTACGGCACCAGCCTCCACAAGTGGCTCCTCGCGCCGATCGGCACGGGGTTTCTCTACGTTCGCCGGTCGAAGCAGAAGTCGCTGTGGCCGCTCATGGCTGCGCCGGCGAGCATGGACGACAACGTGCGAAAGTACGAGGAGATTGGGACCCACCCGGCCGCGAACCACAACGCCATCGCGGCGGCCCTGGCGTTTCACCGCGCCATCGGCGGCGAGCGAAAGGTCGCGCGACTTCGCTATCTGCGCGATCGGTGGGCCAGGCGACTCCTGGCGGAGAGCTCGCGCGTCCGCGTGCTCACCCCCCTCGACGGGAAGCAGGCCGGTGGGATCGCGCTGTTCAACGTCGACGGCATCGACAGCGCCAAGCTGCAGGGGTGGCTGTGGACGAAGCATCGGATCATCACGACGCCGATCATCCACGACGAATTCAACGGGCTGCGCATCACGCCTAACGTCTACACGACGCTCGACGAGGTCGACCGCTTCGGTGACAAGGTGCTCGAAGCCATCGCCCGGGGCGTGAGTGCGTGAGCTGCCTCAGGGCGGCTCGGTCGCGCCCGGGTCCTGGGCCGGCCTGTAACACGCTGACGCAGAACGCAGTGGCGGGAAACGCGGAGTCGAGCCGTCGCGCTCGGGTCCACGGCGTCACCACGGGGTCGGGATACATAGCGACCCGTACGGCGCCGGCAATGCCGTTCGCCGCCGTGGCTCGCTAGCTTTCACCGCACGCTATCACAGACCCGAGATCGCTTGAGGGAGAACGCGGCATGACGAAGACGGAAGCGGTTGGCGCGCCGGCGGCCACTGATGCGTTGGAGATTCGCGACACTCGAACGGGCAAGACCTACACGGCCCCGATCGCCGAGGGCGTGATTCGCGCCAACGACCTGCGACAGATCAAGACCGACAGCGACGACTTCGGTCTCATGAGTTACGACCCGGCGTTCATGAACACCGCGTCGTGCAAGAGCGCCATCACGTTCATTGACGGCGACAAGGGGATTCTGCGCTATCGCGGCTACCCCATCGAGCAGCTCGCCGAGCGCGCGAGCTTCCTCGAGGTAGCGTGGCTGCTTCGCAACGGCGAGCTGCCTAACCAGCAACAGTACGATCAGTGGGTGCACGACATCACGTTCCACACGTACGTGCACGAGAACATCAAGCGGTTCCTGGAGGGCTTTCGCTACGACGCGCACCCGATGTCGATGTTGTGCAGCAGCATCGCCGCGCTGTCGTCATTCTACCCGGAAGCCAAGAATATCTTCGATCCGGACCAGCGGTACATCTCGATCATCCGGCTGCTCGCGAAGGTCCCGACGTTGGCGGCGTTCATTTACCGCCACAACAAGGGGCTGCCGTTCATCTATCCGGACAACGACCTGTCGTACTCGGAGAACTTCCTGTCGATGATCGCTCGGATGAGCGAGCCGAAGTACGAGGCAAACCCGGTGTTCACGAAGGCGATCGAGGTGCTGTTCATCCTGCACGCCGATCACGAGCAGAACTGCTCGACGAACGCGGTCCGCGCCGTCGGCTCGTCGCACGTTGACCCCTTCTCGGCCGTGGCGGCCGGGGTGGCCGCGCTCTACGGGCCGTTGCACGGCGGCGCCAACGAAGCCGTGCTGCGCATGATCGAGGAGATCGGTTCGGTGAAGAACGTACCCGCGTTCATCAGCGAGGTGAAGAGCGGCAAGGGCGGTCGTCTGATGGGGTTCGGCCACCGTGTGTACAAGAGCTACGACCCTCGCGCGAAGATCGTGAAGCAGCTCGCGAACGAGGTGTTCGAAGCGGTCGGCATGGATCGCGACCTCGAGATCGCGCTCGAGCTGGAACGCATTGCTCTCAGCGACGACTACTTCGTGTCGCGCAAGCTGTACCCCAACGTCGATTTCTACACGGGACTGATCTATCGGGCGATGAAGTTCCCGACGGACTTCTTCACGGTGCTATTCGCGGTCGCGCGGACGTCCGGCTGGCTGGCCCAGTGGGAGGAGATGTTACTGGACAAGGAGCAGAAGATCGCGCGGCCCCGACAGGTCTACACGGGCTACGACGAGCGGCCGTACAAGTCCTCGCTCGACTATCACAAGAAGTCCGGCAAGCGGGCGTAGTGGGTCAGACCGGCTGCGATGCCGGGCAATATCCAGACAACGGGGGAACGGAAACGGCCGTGGTTT
Organism: Gemmatimonadaceae bacterium; assembly: GCA_036274195.1. Classification (GTDB taxonomy): domain Bacteria; phylum Gemmatimonadota; class Gemmatimonadetes; order Gemmatimonadales; family Gemmatimonadaceae; genus JAJKIV01. The sequence continues at coordinate 63,107 of DASUGD010000031.1, forward strand.
CCGGCCGTTTCCGTTCGCCCTTTGGTCTTGGATGCCGGACCAAAGCCGAGAGGAAGCGAGGAAGTGTCCGTTCCGTCTACGGATCGGCGAGCCGCGTTTCGCACAGGCGCCCCACCGGGCACCGGCCACAGTGCCTGACGCGGGCCGTGCAGATCATGGCGCCGAGCTCCATCAGCGCCTGGTTGTGAACCCAGGTGTGTCGACCAGTGCGCGGGAGCAGCTGTTCCGCCATCGCCCAGATCGCCCGCTGCCCTCGTGAGGACTTGGGATCGACCGAGGGGATAAAGGCGCGCTGGAGCACGCGCGCGACATTCGTGTCCACGAGTGCCGCGCGCCGCTCATAGGCAAACGACGCGACGGCACCGGCTGTGTACGCGCCGATCCCGGGGAGAGTGCGAAGCTCCTCGGGATCGTCGGGGATGCTGCCGCCGTCCCGAGTCACGTGGCGAGCGAGCGCGTGCAGGCTCCTCGCGCGGGCGTAATAGCCCAACCCCGCCCATGACTTCAACACACTCCGCCGTGGCGCCTCAGCAACGTGATCGAGCGTAGGGAAACGCGCGAGGAACCGCTCGTAATAGTCGACGACGCGAGACACCTGCGTCTGCTGGAGCATGAGCTCGGACACGAGGACCCGGTACGGGTCACGGGTGCGTCGCCACGGCAGGTCGCGTCCGTGGTTCCGGAACCACGCGCGAAGACGCCGCGAGAATTCGCGGCGTCTTGCGGGTTCGATCTCGACTGCGGGGCCCGTGCGAGGTGCGCGAGGCATCGCCCAATATACGCGCGGGGTGTTCCGCTGCGTGTCGCGCCAACGATGCCTCGGTCGTCGGCGTCAGTACTCGGGAATGTCCGCGTCCACCTCGCGGGACCAGCGGAGGATTCCGCCGCTGACACTCCACACGCGCCCGAACCCTGCGTCGAGCAGATCGCGCGTCGCCAGCGCGCTGCGCGTGCCGCCCTTGCAGATCACGGCGACGGGTGCCGACGCATCGAGCTCGCGAAGCCGGTCCTTCAGCCGGTGGAGTGGGATGAGTGTTGCGCCGTCGATATGCCCGATTTCCCACTCGTGCGGCTCGCGGACGTCGACGAGCTGAATGGCCTCGCCGGACGCGCGGCGGATGGCGAGCTCGCGCGGCTCGATCTGCGGCACGGCGTCCAGTCCGGCGCCATCGCCGCCGCTCGTTGCGCAGAATTGGTCGTAGTCGACGAGGGATTGCAGCTCCCGCGTCCCGCACGCCGGACACGATGGGTCGCGCCGCACGCGTACCGACCGGAACTCGGCGTCGAGCGCATTGACCAGCAGGAGGCGGCCGGCGAGCGGCTTGCCGATCCCGAGCAGCAGCTTGATCGCCTCGGTGGCTTGCACGGTGCCGACCAGTCCGGGAAGCACGCCGAGCACGCCGCCTTCGGCGCAGCTCGGGACCAGGCCGGGCGGGGGCGGCTCGGGGTAGATACAGCGGTAGCACGGCCCATCGGTCGTGGCGAAGACGGAGGCCTGGCCGTCGAAGCGGAAGATGCTGCCGTACACGTTAGGCTTACCGAGCAGCACGCACGCGTCGTTGACGAGATACCGGGTCGCGAAGTTGTCGGTGCCATCGAGCACGACGTCGTACTCGCGAATGATCGTGAGAGCGTTATCGGCGGTGAGGCGGGTTGCGTGCAGCTCGAGCTTGACGTGCGGGTTGGTGTCGTGAATGCGATCGCGTGCCGAGTCGAGCTTGGAGCGTCCGACGTCGCCCGTCCCGTGCAGCAGCTGTCGCTGCAGGTTGGTGACTTCTACAATGTCGAAGTCGACGAGCCCGATGGTGCCGACGCCGGCCGCGGCGAGGTACAGCGCGGCCGGAGAGCCCAGCCCTCCGGCGCCGACGATGAGGACCCGGCCCGCCTTGAGCTTGCGCTGGCCGTCGATGGCCACTTCGGGAAGGAGCAGGTGCCGTCCGTAGCGCAGCAGCTCGTCGCGGTCGAGCGTTGGCGCCGGGCGTGAGCGCGGGGCGAGACTGGCGAGCGTGGCAGTCATGTCACCCTCCGGCGACCGCGGAGACGATCGTGAGCTCATCGCCGTCCCGCACCGGCGCGGTGAAGCCGCCGCTGAAGCGGATGTCTTCGTCGTTGAGATAGAAGGTCACGAACGGATACGGCTGCCCGGCATCGTCGACCAGACGAGGTGCTAGGGATGGGAAGCGCCGGGTGACGTCGGCGACCGCCTCGCCCACGGTGGCGCCGGACGCGGACAGGGATCGGCTGCCATCGGTGAGGCGGGACAGCACGCTGGGAAGTGAGATCGTGAGCGACATATCAGGTTGAGTTTGGGATCGTTAGGTTCACGCCGCATCGACCAGCGCCGCCACTTCCCTCAGCTTCGGGGCAATCAGCGGGGCTGGTGGGAGGGCATCGACGAGTGGGTCGAGGGTCTTGAGGCCATTGCCCGTGATGCAGAGGACGACTTCGTCCTTCGGGCCAAGGCGTCCCGTTTTCGCCAGGTGCAAGGCTGCGGCGGTCGTGACGCCGCCAGCCGTTTCGGTGAAGACCCCCGTGGTCTCGGCGAGCAGCCGGATGCCGGCGACGAGGTCGGCATCGCTCACTGCCGCGGCCCAGCCTCCGGTGTCGGCGATGCCACGCGCGGCAGTCAGGCCGTCGGCCGGGTTTCCGATGGCGAGCGATCGCGCGATGGTCGCCGGGATCTCGGGCTCGATCCGGCCGCCGCCGCGCTCGACCAGCCTAACGATCGGAGCGCAGCCCGCTGCCTGCGCGCCGTAGAGACGGGGCAGGGCGTCATCGAAAAGGCCCGCCGCAGCGAACTCCCGGAAGCCGCGGTGCAGCTTGGTCACCAGCGCGCCGCCCGCCATGGGCGCGACGACCGCTGTCGGAGCGCGCCAGCCGAGTTGCTCGATGATCTCGAACGCCATCGTCTTGGAGCCTTCGCCATAGTACGCGCGGAGATTCACGTTCACGACGCCCCAACCGAAACTGTCCGCGACCTGCGCGCAGAGCCGGTTCACGTCGTCGTACGTGCCACGGACGCGCACGAGCTTCGGCCCGAAGATGGTCGTCGCGAGCACCTTCGCCGGCTCCAGGTCGTGCGGGATGAAGATCCACGCCGGTTTGCCCGCCCGCGCTGCGTGGGCCGCCACGGCGTTCGCGAGGTTGCCCGTGGACGCACAGGCGATGACGTCGAGGCCGAAGGTGTGAGCGGCGTTGATGGCCGTGGACACCACGCGGTCCTTGAAGGACAGCGTGGGGTGGGAGACCGCGTCGTTCTTTACCCACAGGCGAGCGACGCCGAGTCGGCGCGCGAGCTCGGGAGCTTCGACGAGTGGCGTGAAGCCGGTGTCCGGTGAGAGCGTGGGCGTGCCGTCGAACGGCAGCCACTCCCGGTAGCGCCACAACGAGTTCGGGCGCGCGTGGATCTCGGCGCGGCCGGGCAGGGAGCGATTCGGATCGTAGACCGGCACGAGCGGACCGAGGCACGTTAGGCAGATCGCGCTCGGTTCGGCATCGAATTGGGCGCCACAATTTTCACAGACGAGGGGCAGGGCGGTGAATCCGGGGCGGTCGATCGCGGCCGGCCCCGGTGAGGCGGGAAGCGAGGCGGTCATCGGAGAGCTCCAGTGCGGTATGATGCGGTGTGGGCGCGATCGAGGGTTCGCGCGGCGGCGAGAGTGTCGGCGAGGAGTGCGGATGCGGTGGAGCGGCCGCCGGCGCCCGCGCCGTGCCACGTGAGCGTCCCAGCCAGCGCGGTGCGAACCTCGACGACGTTGTGCGCACCGTTTCCCGTTGCGAGCGGATCGGCGCTGTCGAGCACCTGCGGTTCCACCGACGCGAGCAGGTGACCGTTGCGTCGTGCCGATGCCACCAGGCGGACGCGCCCGCCGTATGCTCGCGCGGCATCGATCGTCTCACTCACCGTCGCGTCGATGCCGCGAACGCATACGCGGTCGAGGGTGACTGGCTCGCGCCATGCGATGGAGCAGAGAATCGCGAGCTTCGCCGCGGCGTCGGCGCCGCTCAGGTCGTCCGATGGGTCACGCTCGGCAAAGCCCTCGCGCTGCGCGTCGGATACGGCATCGGCGAACGGCCGCTGCTGCTCCAGGCGTCCGAGTACGTACGTGGTCGTGCCGTTGAGGACGCCCCGGAGCGCGTGGATCTCCTCGCCGGCGAGCGACTCGCGCAGGGCTCGCACAATGGGAACGGCCGCGGCGACGGCGCCTTCGCAGTGGAGGCGAGACTCCCGGGCGGCCAGTGCCGCCAGCAGCCGGGTATCGCGAGCCAGGGCTTGCTTGTTCGCGGTGACCACGGCCGCGCCGCGGTCGAGCGCTGCCCGGAGCCACTCTGCCGCGTTAGGTGCGCCGCTCGCCTCCACGACAATGTCGATCGTGGGATCGGCCGCCAGTGCGGCCGCATCGCCGGTAAGCGGCGCCGGCGCGAGACGCGGATCGCGAAGCTCTGGACGGAGCACCGCGACGCGGGCGAGCCGGAGTCGTTTGCCTGTGAGCTGCTCGAGCGATGACCTGCGGTCCGCGAATGACGCCGTGAAGGCGGAACCGACGGTTCCGCAGCCGATGAGACCGATACGCAACTCGACGGGTGGCACGCTGCTTCTCTCCTTGTCCACCCGTCTCGCCGCGTTGCCCAGGGGCAAAAAAAACCCCGAGGCGAGAAAAGCCGCGGAGACGCGTGGCCTTTTAGCTGTTTGTTTTACGTGGCCGCAATACGCCGCAAATCACCACGAGACTGACATCGATTATGCCAGTATGAGTAAACGGGTCGGCTCCGTCTCGCAAGGGGCGTTTCGGGACTGGGGACTCGGCCGGACGCGATTGGCGCCGAGGAGACTTCCTCTCGAGTAATAGCCTCCCGGCCGAGTCCCCAGTCCCCAGTCGCTAGCTCACCGTCTTCGTCTTTCGGCGCAAGAAGTCCATGAGGATGAACTGGCCTAACGTCATTGTGTTCGTGAAGTAGGCCTTGCCCTTGCTGATCTCCGAGACGCGCTTCACGAACTCGACCAACGCGCGGTCGCGCGCGAGCATGAAGGTGTTGATCATGATGCCCGAACGTCGGCAGTTCGCGACCTCCTTCAGGGTCTGCGCAATCACCGTGGCGTCGAGGCCCATCGAGTTCTTGTAGATCTGACCGTTCGGCATCGTGAGCGCGCTCGGCTTGCCGTCGGTGATCATGATCACCTGTCGCATGTCCTTCTTCTGCGCGAGCAGAATACGGCGCGCGAGCTTGAGACCCTCGGCCGTGTTCGTGTGGTACGGGCCCACCTGTGCGTGGGCGAGCGTCGGAAGCGGGATCTCTTCCGCCGAGTCGTGGAACAGGACCACACGAATCGTGTCGCCGGGGAACTGCGTGCGAATCAGGTGCGTGAGCGCGAGCGCGACCTTCTTGGCTGGTGTGAACCGATCCTCGCCATAGAGTATCATCGAGTGCGACGTATCGAGCATGAGCACTGTCGCGCACGACGATCGGTACTCCGCCTGCCTCACCATGAGATCCGAGTATTCGAGATCGATGGGCACGCCGATGTTCCCTGTCCTCGCCAGGGAGTTTTTCAGCGTTTCGTTGACGTCGAGATTCAGCACATCCCCGAACTCGTATTGCTTGCTCCAGCCGTCGGATTCGATGCCGGTCGCCAGGTAGGGCGTGTCGTGCGCGCCAATGCTCGATTTGCCCAGTGACCCGAGCAGGTTGCGCAGGGTTCGATAACCGAGGAAGTCGATGCCCTTGTCGGTCAGGTTGAACTGGACGTCTCGGGAGGCGGCGTGCGCGATGCTGCCGCGCCCCTCGAGCGGTTGGTGTGTATCCGGAACCTGTGGCGGTGCGTCGATGTTCAGATACCCTTCGGCGGTGAGGCGCTGCACGAGGTCGTCCAAGAGTTGGGCGAGCTTGGCTTGCGCTTCTTCATCGCCGTCGCCTCGCAAAGCCTGGAGCATCTCGGGGGTGAACTGGCCGCTCTCGATCAACGCGTTGAGGATTGCTTCCTTGAGCGCGTCGAGTGACCGGTCGGCGTCGCCGCCGAAGTCGCCCCAATACGGGTGCGACATGCGTCCGCCGGCGAATCCGGACTGTAAGAGGAAATCGGCCAGCTTCTCGAGCAGCGACTGCAGGTCGACCGCATCCGCCAGCTCAGGGCTGAACTTGGAGTAGGTGTGGAAGCGCATAACAGCAGGGACTGGGGAATCAGGGCTGGCGACGAGACCGCGTCGACCCGAAGGCGGGCGAGCACTCGGCGCTGGACTCGTCTGGATTCGCTGTTCGCGGTCTATCGTAACGTACTGCCGGGTCTCGGGCCGCGCAGGCCCGGGCTCACGTCGGATGTCCGGCCGGCGTCGGAGTCGCCTGCGTCGACTCCATCGATCAACCCGTTTCGGGTGCTCGTTACGCACCGAAACTTTCGGTTGTTCTGGATCGGCCAGACGCTTTCGCTCATCGGCACGTGGATGCAGACGATGGCGTCCGGCTGGCTCGCGCTCGAGCTCACGAACAATGCCTTTCTCGTCGGGCTCGTCGCGTCGATCGGGTCGCTTCCGATCCTGTTGCTGTCATTGCCGGCGGGCGTGCTCGCGGACCGCGAGCACAAGCTGCGGCTCGTCACTATCGCGCAGTCGCTGCTGCTGTGCGAAGCGCTCTCCCTCTGGTGGTTGACCTTCACCGGGCACATCACGATCGGGTGGCTTCTGCTGCTCGCGGCGGTCAACGGCGCGGTGAGCGCCTTCGAGATCCCGGCGCGGCAGTCGATGATGATCGAGCTCGTGGGTCGCGACGATCTTCGCGACGCAATCGCGCTCAACTCCAGCGGCTTCAACCTCGCGCGCATCTTCGGGCCGGGCGTCGCCGCCGCGGTCATCGCGAAGGCGGGCATTTCCTGGTGCTTCGGGCTGAACGCGCTCAGCTACTTCACGGTGCTGATCGGCCTCTCTCGAATTCAGCTTCCGCCGTGGCGCCCGCCACTCACGACCGGCTCGCCATTGCACGGGATGCTGGAGGGCATCCGCTACGTTCGCGCGACGAAGGAGGTCTCCACACTGATCCGGTTCATTGCCGTGTTCTCGGTGCTGGGTGTGCCGTACATCACCTTGATGCCGGTCGTCGCGCGGGATCTGCTCGGCCTGGATGCGAGTGGCTATGGTCTCCTGCTATCGTCTCTCGGCGTTGGCGGGCTCAGTGGAGCGCTCGCGCTCGCCGGGTTGGGTGGCCGCCTACCGCGCGGTAAGGTCCTCGTCGCGGCGGCCTACACGTACGCGTTCCTGCTGATCATGTTCTCGCTCGTGCGCGTGGCGTGGCTCGCCTATCCGATCCTGCTCGTGACCGGGTTCTGCATGATCGTCACGAACGCGGTGGCGAACAGCATGCTGCAGTCGTTCGTCGCCGACGAGTTTCGCGGGCGATTGATGTCGGTGTATTCGCTGATTTCCGTCGGGATGTCTCAAGTGTTCGGCGCGTTTGCGGCGGGCGCTGTTGCCAGGGCGGTGGGAGTCGACTGGGCGATCGGCGCAGGGGCGGCGGTAATGCTCGGTTTCGCCATGTATGCGTTCAGGCGACACAGCGCATGGATCGTCGCAGAACACTAACGGCGCGAACCGAACCGGTACCTGGTTACTGGAATTGGTAATGGGTTACTGGGACAGGTAATTGGTTACTGGAATTGGTAACTGGTTACTGGGATTGGTTACAGGTAATCGAACCCTCGGGATGCTTGTCTCCAGCGAGATGAGCATCCCGAGGGTTCAAATAACCAATAACCCGTACCAGTAACCTGACCTGTAACCTGTGGCAGTTGCGTCGTTAGGCGAGCCGCTTACGGGCAACCTGTACGATGAGATCTGCCGCGCCGTCGATGCCGAGCCACTCCGTGTTGACGCACAGGTGGTAGTTCTCCGGCGCGTGCCAGGAGCGCTGCCAGTAGCGCCTGACGTACTGCTCCCGGCGCTTGTTCGTTTCGTCGACGCGCTTCGCGGCCTCCTCGGACGATATCCCCTCGCGCTGCACAACGCGGGCGATCAGCGCCGCGCGCGAGGCGTAGCAAAAGACGTGGAGTGCATCGGTGCGCTGAGCCAGGTACGACTGAGCGCCGCGGCCGACCAGCACGACGGGTCCGTGGGCAATCGCGTCGTCGATCACGCGCTCCGTCACCTCTAACAGCCGTTCTTCGGTTGGCGGCAGGGGGGCCGACAGGGCGGGCGAAACGATTTCCGGGGACCCCAACGCCAGCGCGTCCGCGAGACGCTCGGCCAGCGATGGGACACGCTCCTCGATCGCCTGTACTTCGACCGGCGTACGTCCGAGCCGTGCCGCGACGCGTTCGACCAGCGCGTTGTCGAGCAACGTCCACCCAAGGCCATCGGCAACGCGCGCCGCTACCTCCGATCCGCCCGACCCGAACATCCGCGAAATCGTGATGACGGGCATCGCCGGCGCCTAACGCTGTTTCAGCGATCGAACGCGAAGATGTTCGGCGACCTCGAAGCCCAGCGCTTCCCAGGCCGCGTTCGCCAGGGGATTGTCGGCGGCGTTATGGAGTCGCATCTCGTCGAGCCCGCGCTCCGCACACCAGTCGTCGGCAGCCGCCAGGAGCGAACGCAAAACCCCCTGCTCGCGCGCCCTAGGCACCACGTACACCGACGAGATATAGGCGTAGTGCGGTGGATCGAGCAGCGGCGAGCCCGCCGAATGGATGCACCGAAGCACGCCGACGACTTCCCCGCCGACCTCGGCGAGAAAGATCACTTCGTTAGGCGACTGCAGCTGCGCAGCGAAGAGCCTCGCGGCGCGCGGTTCCGCGTCCGCGCGCAGCCGGCCGTAGATCGCATTGTGCGAGTGCTCGCGGAGCAGCGCCAGCCGAAGCGCGACGATCGAGGGAAGGTCCTTGGCAGTCGCCTGGCGAATGGAGAGACGGGAGGCAGGAGACGGCTGCAGGGAATCGGGAATCGGGAATCGGGAATCGGCGTGATTCAAAGCGGCGCCGTTCTTCGCCGGGCCCGCTTCGAAAGCCGCCCGGCGGCCATCGATTCCCGATTCCCGATTCCCGATTCCCTTTCGCTTCATGCCGACATTCCACCCCCAAAGAGGTCCTGATTCGGGCGTCGCCGCTGCTCCTGCACCGCACGACCGTACCGGCCCGCGTCAGTCCGTGAAATCTTCTTCCGAGCAACCAGCGCCTCAAGTACGAGCTCGCATGCGGCCGCCGTCATCGAAACGTCGTTCCTGGACGCAAGCCCGACGTCCCGGACGATGTCGAGCAGCGTTGGAACTGTCGCGAAGCCCTTCACCAACATCTCGGCGGAGGCATCGTCGGTGACCTCGAGCGCGCCACCCACATCGAACCACATCACCACCTCGTCGGCGTTCACGACGCCGGCCCGCTCGCGTAGCGTTGCGTCGGCCGCACGACGGATCAACTCGCGCGCGATCGCCTGACCCCCAATGAGCTCGCCCTCGTACTCGAGCTCGATCTTCCCGGTGATCGACGGCATCGCCGCATATACATCCGCCACACGCGGTACGACTTCGGCCTCGCCCGTGCGCAGCGTGCGCCGCTCGGCGTTCGAGACGATGTTCTCCGTCACCGTGATGGGCATTCGCTGCGACACGCCCGACCGTCGGTCGATACGTTTGTCGGTCCGCGCCTCGAACGCGACGCGCTCCACCAGCTCCTCGATGAAATCCGGGATGCGGATCTGCCGATCGCCGCGGCCCGTCCATGCTTCCTGGCGCGTGATCGACACGCCGATGTCGACCGTCTCCGGATAGTGCGTCTGGATCTCGCTTCCGATGCGGTCCTTGAGGGGCGTGATGATCTTCCCGCGAGCGGTGTAATCCTCAGGATTGGCCGTGAAGCACAACAGCACGTCGAGGGGAAGGCGAACCGGATAGCCTTTGATCTGGACGTCGCCTTCCTGCATGATGTTGAAGAGCCCGACCTGGACCTTGCCGGCCAGATCCGGGAGCTCGTTGAGCGCGAAGATTCCGCGATTCGCGCGCGGCAACATGCCGTAGTGCATCGTCAACTCGTCCGAGAGCACGTGCCCGCCGCGCGCCGCCTTGATGGGATCGAGGTCGCCGATGAGGTCCGCGATCGTGACATCAGGCGTCGCGAGCTTTTCGACGTAACGGCTGTCCCGTTCGAGCCACGCGATCGGCGTATCGTCTCCGGCTTCCTCCAATCGCAGCCGAGCGTACTTCGAGACGGGCGCGAAAGGATTGTCGTTCACTTCGCTGCCTTCGACGATCGGGATCACGTCGTCGAGCAGCGTCGTGAGCGAGCGCAGGATGCGGCTCTTCGCCTGCCCCCGAAGGCCGAGCAGAATGAAGTTGTGCTTCGAGAGCACCGCGTTGACGATCTGCGGCATGACCGTGTCCTCGTAGCCGAGAACACCTTCGAACAGCGTGCCGCCCGCGCAGATGCGGTTGAGGAGATTTTGACGGAGCTCATCCTTCACGGATCGCCGCTGCATGGCGGGCGCACCGTACGACGAGCGCTTCAACGCGCCAAGTGTCGAGGGATAGGACTGCAACTGACCACTCCGTTATTGGAAAGCCAACCCAATTTCGATTGTATGTGGAAGATAGCGCTCAGTCCGCGAGCGCGACTTCCACGAGATTGTCGTACAGGACCGGACCACCGCCCATGTCCGTCTCGCGCTGCGACGTCGTGGCGTTGGCGTTCGTACCGTCCGGTGCGAGCTTCGCCCACCAGATGGACGGCGCCCACACCACCCCTTCGCGCACCTGGTCGCCGACGCGCGCGACCGCAGTGAATTCACCTCGCGCGTTGAACACGACCACGCGCGCCCCTTCCGCAATCCCTCGACGCTCCGCGTCGGCCGCATGGAGAACGCACTCCGGCTCGGCGTTCTTTCTCAGCGACTCGATATTCACGAACGTCGAGTTCAGGAAATAGTGTCGCGGCGACGAGATCAGCACGAGCGGAAAGCGTGCCGCGAGTTCGGGCGCCGTCTCGGGAAGCTCGAGCGGCGGCGTATACGTGGGCAGCGGATCGATGCCCATCTCGCCCAGACGGGCCGAGACGAACTCGCACTTCCCGCTGGGAGTCGGAAAGTTCCCCTCGGCGTACGGGACAAACGGGCGCGGCACGTTGAGGCGCATCCACCCGCGCTCGCGCAGCGCTTCGAACGTCACACCGCGCATACGCTCGTGGGCGCTGTCGAGCGCCTGTTTGATGATGGTCACGTCATCATCGGCGAGCACCGCGTGCGTCATCCCCATGCGACGTGCGATCAGTCGAAAGATCTCGGTGTTCGGCTTGGCCTCACCGAGTGGCTCGATCGCCGGTTGATTGAGCGTCGCGTACAGATGGCCGTACGAGTAATGCAGGTCCCAGTGCTCCAGCTGCGTCGTGGCGGGCAGCACGATGTCGGCGAAGTCCGCGGTGTCCGTCTGGAAATGCTCGAGGACGACGGTGAAGAGATCCTCGCGCATCAGTCCGCGAACCACGGCATTTCTGTCAGGCGCGACCGCCGCCGGATTGCTGTTGTAGACGACCAGCGCGCGCACCGGCGGTCCCCCCACGCCCGCGTCGGGATTCCCGAGCGCGTCGCCGAGGCGGATCATGTTGATGGTCCGAGTTGGCGGTGAGAGGTCGAGTCGCTGCAGCGCGGCGTTGTTGTACTGGAAGGTGCCGCTCGTCGAGAGCTGCACGCCGCCGCCTGCTCGGCGCCAGTGTCCAGTGACGGCCGGCAGGCACGCGATCGTTCGAACCGCCATGCCGCCGCCGAAGTGGCGCTGCAGTCCGTAGTTCACCCGGATGAAGGCCGCTCGCGCGCGGCCGAACTCGCGCCCAAGCTCGCGAATGCGTTCGGCCGGCAGGCCCGTGATCGGGGCAACGCGCTCGGGCGGGTACTCGCGGACCCGCTCGCGGAGCTCGTCGGCGCCTAACGTGTACCGCTCGAGGTAGTCTCGATCCTCGAGGCCTTCGTCGAACACGACGTTCATCATCGCGAGCGCGAGTGCCGCGTCCGTGCCGGGTCGGATCGCGAGCCACTCGTCACACTGCTCCATCGTGCGTGTGCGGACCGGGTCGATGCCAAGGACCCGGGCGCCGTTCTTCCGCGCCTCGAGCACGAACGGCCAGAGATGCGGATTCGACGTAAGCGTGTTCGTGCCCCACAGCAACACGAGGTCGCTTCGAGGCAGGCCTTCGCCGTCGGCGCCAATGTTCGCCCCGACGGTCATTCGCATCCCGATGGTTCCGGGCATGGAGCAGATGGTCCGGTCGAGCTTCGAGGCGCCGAGCAGGTGGAAAAACCGCCGGTCCATCGAGGCGCCCTGAACGAGGCCCATCGTGCCGGCGTACGAATACGGCAGGATCGCCTGCGGGCCATCCGACGAACTCGCGATCGCACCCAGACGCTCCGCGATCTCGCCGATCGCCTCGTCCCAGGAAACCCTAACGAACGACCCGGCGCCCTTCCTGCCCACGCGGCGAAGGGGATACAGCAGCCGATCCCGGTGGTACGTGCGCTCGAGGTATCGGTTGACCTTCGCGCAGAGAAAGCCGTTGGTGAACGGATGGTCCGGGTCGCCCGCGATCCGGGTCGCTCGTCCGCGTTCGACGGTAACGAGCGTCGAACATGCGTCGGGGCAATCGTGCGGACAGCTACCACGCACGACGTGGGGATCGCTCTCAGCGAGAGTAACAGCGCTCACGGCCGGGGGACGTTCGGGGGAACAAGACGATCGACGCCGATCGAAAAGGTACCGCGGTGGCATGCGGAGAGCCACGGCGGGCGGGCCCGCTTCTAATGCCTTCGATGTTATGGACTTACCTTTGGAGTGACGCGGCTCGAGCACCACACGCCTGACTTCGCCCGGGCGAGCGAAAATCGCGCTGACTCGTCCCTAACGGGACGAACCTTGCATGCGCCGGCCGGGGTCGGAGGAAACACATTGCTGTCCTTACACTTGGACAACATTCCCCGGTCTTGACAGTAGCGATCGAGGCCGTAGATTCCGCCCCCGATCCTGGTACCGCGTGCGCGGACCATGGCAACGTTGATCATCCCCCTCAAAGGAGAACGTAGATGAAGCGCCTGGCCCTTGTCGCCGCCGTGCTGGCACTCGCCGCATGCAAGACGAAGGAAGAGACTCCGGCGACTGATACCGCTGCTGCTCCGGCTATGGCCCCCGCGCCGGCCATGGATTCGGCGAAGATGGACACTGGCATGATGAAGATGGACACGACGAAGAAGGACACGACGGCCAAGAAGTAATTTCTGCCTGTCCACGCGAAAAGGGCGCGACCTCGAGGTCGCGCCCTTTTCGCATCGGTGTCTTCGCCACCGTTACGACACGTCCACCGGGAAGGGAAGCTCGAGCACGACCACAGATGACTCGCCGCCCTCCCACCGTGCGCGCACGACGGTCCCCGGTGTGATCTCACGGCGAACCATCGCGATCGCCACGCCGCCGAGGCGAGGGGACACCGCGGTGCTTCGAACATCGCCAACCGGCTTGTCGCCATCGGCAAAGAGCTGAGCGCCTTGCGGAAGGGGATCGACACCTGGATATGTCAGACCGCGCAGGTGTCGGTTCACGTGGCCGCGGAAATGAACGCGGGCGACCGTCTCCTGGCCGGTGTAGCATCCCTTCGTGTACGAGATGGCGTGCATCGCGTCGAGATTCGCTTCCTGCGGGATCGTCGTCTCGTCGATGTCGATCCCCCATTCGGGACGCCCGGCTTCGATGCGCGCGATCTCCCACGTGTCGAGTCCGGCCGGGACCGCCCCGAGTTCCAGCGCGCACCGCCAGAGCTGAGGACGAGCCTCGACGGGCGCGATCACCTCGTAGCCTTCGACGCCGATATCGGGCACGCGGGCGACGAGCACTCTGTTTCCGCCCAGCGTGCCGACCACGTGCGAGTACGGCGCGAGCGCAGCGAGCGTTTCCCCGCTCACGCCCACGGCGGTGCCAACGATGGTCCGGGCGCGGACGCCGAAGACGCCGAGGTCCGCCAGCGACTCGCTCTGATCCGCATAACGAGTGGTTCGTGGATTCACGTACTTGCGAACCATCGCCACCCACCCCGCCGACGCGCGCACGGGCACGTCGATGAGGAGATCAGCCTCGCGCGCGAAGACTCGCAGGTCCGCGATGATCTTCCCGCGCGGCGTGAGCGCTGCGGCGTAGAGGCCGGACCCCGCGGTCAGCGCGCCGATGTCATTCGTGACGAGGCCGGTCAACGTCTCGGCACGATGGTCGCCCTCGAAGGTCATCCGTGTCCGATACGATCGGTCGACCAGGATGGCGCTGCGATGCAGCGCAGCGTATTCGCTCTCGATGCTCGTGTACCGCAGGGCAACCGAACGGCCTGCGATATCGGCCACTGCTGCGGCCTCCGAGGTTGCCACCGGCGACGTCATCGCTCGGCCCCGTGCTCACCGCGCGTGAGCGCGTCGATCGTGTCCGCGCGTTGCCCGATGAGTGAGGGGAGGAGCGCGTCCGCGTCCACGGCGAGATGAACCGGCAGCGAGCCGACCACGGCACAGCGCAGCCCAGCGGCCTTCGCCGAGCGAATTCCTGCGGCGCCATCCTCGAGGGCAACCACGTGCGTCGCCTTCACAGCGCGTCGTCGCGTCAGGCGATCGAGTGCACCGAGATAGGGCGCGGGCGACGGCTTGGGTTGGAACGCGTCGTCGTCTGCGATGACGAACTCGAACGCGTGGTCGAGTCGTGCGAGCGCGAGCGTGGCGTCGACATCGGCCCGTGAGGCCCGTGAGACGATGCCGAGGCGCGTCCGCCCCTCGAGTGACCCGATGAGCTCGACCACGCCCCCGACGAGCGACAATCCTGTGCCCATCAGCTCCGCGAACCGGCGCTCGGTGCGCATGGCCACGAGCTCGATCGAGGTATCATCGCGCGGGAGATTTCGGAGCGCGAGAGCGGCCCGCACCGCCGCGCGCACGGGCATCCCCGCACAGTGCTCGCTGTATTCCACCTCGCTCAACGCTACGCCGTCTTCCCGAAGGGTCTCGAGCAACGTCCTGCGTCGCGTGGCGCTCGTGTCAGCAATGACACCTTCGAATTCGAAGAGTACGGCGTCGATCATGGGGGAAGTATACAGCCAACAGCTATCAGCCATCAGCCATCAGCTCTAACGGCGGATTCTCCGTTGGCGGAGTGGTGTGCGCCGCCCGGCAGACGGCTGAGTGCTGCGTACGAGGCGTCCAGCAAGTCGATTGGATGGATTGCTCGCGCGCGGGCCTGTGCGCGGCGAAGCCCGGCGCCGATCTGCATGAGGCAGCCAGGATTGCCCGTCGCAACCCAGTCCGCGCCCGTCGACGCGATGTGCCGAAGCTTCGGGGCGAGCACCGCGCTGGAGGTTGCGGGCTCGAGCAGGTTGTAAATACCCGCGGCGCCGCAGCACTGCTCGGCATCGGGGAGCGGAATCAGCGTCAGGTCGGGAATCGCGCGCAGCACCGCCAGCGGAGGCCCGGCGATCCGCTGCGCATGAAGCAGATGACACGGCGCGTCGTACGTCACGCGGGTCGGGAGCGACCCGCCCGGGCGCGGGCCCGCAACCGCGAGGAGCTCGCTCACGTCACGAACTCGCGAGGCCACCTTCGCCGCGCGCTCCGCCCATTCGGGCTCTCCGGCCAGAAGATGGCCGTACTCCTTCATCATCGCGCCGCAGCCAGCCGCGTTCACGGCGATGAAATCGGCGCCTGAGCGCTCGAACGCCTCGATGTTCGTCCTGGCCAGGGAGCGCGCGGCATCGAGGTCGCCGGCGTGTGCGTGCAACGCCCCGCAACACCCCTGGCCCGGCGCTCCACGCATGCGGTAGTCATTCGCCCGCAGCGTACGACGGGTTGCCCGGTTGGTGCGTGCGAAAAGTCCATCCATCACACAGCCAAGCAGCAGCGCAACGGCACCCCGCGAGCCGGGCATGCCGAAATCGTAGTCGTGCTCGCGGAGCGGGTTGCGTGTGGACGCGAGCATGGCGGACGCGAAGCCCAGCCGCCCGCCGACGCGCGCGAACAGCCCCGGCAAACCGGTCGCGCGCACGATGCGCGACGCAAACAGCACGACGCGAAGCGCGGCCAATTTCTCGAAGATCCCGAGGACGACGCGGCCGAGCAGCGGTGTCGGCCGCGCCGCTCGCAGCGTTGCGCGCGTGGCTTCGAGCAACTGCCCGTACGGTACACCAGACGGACAGGCGGTCTCGCACGCGCGACAACCGAGACATCGGTCGATATGCGTGCGCACGTTGGGATCGTCGAGGGGCAACTCTCCTTCGACGAGGGCCCGCATGAGCACGATCCGGCCGCGCGGACTGTCGTTTTCGTCCTCGAGGTTCACGTACGTCGGACACGCCTGCAGACAGAAGCCGCAATGCACGCACGTCTCGATTCCCGGAACGGCCGCCGCCAGCGGCGTGTCGGGAATCGCGCACGGAAGCGACCTTCGCCCCGGTAGGGTCGTCGTCACGGGTTGGTCTCGCCGAGTATCCCGGGGTTCAGCAATCGATGGGGATCGAACGCCGCACGCACGCCCCGGGAGAGGCGATCCGTTGCGTGGCTTGGTGCGAGGGCCGGCCAGAGCGCGGCGGGGAGTCGCTCGAAGATGCGGGTGTCGCGGCTGCCACCGCGAAGAATCTCGAGCGCCGCGTCCGCCGGCCCGGCCTCGTTATGCGGGAGGACGACACGCGCCGACGAACGAAGCACGCTGGCGTGGACATGTCCGTCGCCGGCAGTGGCCAATCGATCGGCAGCAAGCCACACCTCGGGGAATCGAGCGAGCGTGCTCGAGAGGCGGACGACCGTCCCATGGGCCGGGTCCGCGGTTCGCAGCGCGTTCCACACCCCGTCCGACACGTCCGATATGGCCCCGAGGGCACCAAGCGCTGCGCGTTGCGCTGTCACGGCGTCGGCGTTCCCGGCGAGCCGCACGATGACGACAGCCGCTTGGCCGAGTCCCAGCCGCGCCGCGAGCGACGCACTCACCATCTCGATGGCCAGCGGCGTGACCGGCGCGGACCGGAGGCGGGTCAGGAAATCGGCGAGCGATGCCGGCGCGTTAGGCAGCGGAAGGGCCAGGGTCGCGTCGCGCTCCGGCAGGCCCCGCAGTCGGACCGAGACTTCGGTCAGAATGCCAAGCGTGCCCCAGGCCCCCACCATGAGCCGGG
>DASUGD010000032.1:0-4930 GCA_036274195.1 Gemmatimonadaceae bacterium
CATTTAATTTATCGTGATTCGAGCTGTCTGCGCGCGGGGTCCCGCTCGAATCGCTCCTATTCTACTGACCTTTATGCAGTTGTCTCCATGCGAGAGGCCCCCAAAGTAACCCCATGAGAAGGCTGGATGCGAGGACAATCACCACATCGCCTGCGTTCCAGTCGGTCCAACCCAGGTCCAGAATGCGAACAGCCACGGCGAGCGGCAGGAATATCAACGCCAGCACGGGAATAGAGGATGCCCATCCGCGAGCAATCGGAACTGCCAGCCCACCCAGCGCGCCACCGCAAACTCCCCAAGCAAGGTACATGAAGCCTACGTCGATGACCCCGAATGAGCGGCCATCGAACAGATGGCCTGCAGTGATAACGAAACCGATGAGTGTCAGCAGGTAAAAGAGCGTCACCACTTTGATTCCGCGTTTGGCACCAATTGCCATACGGCGGTGCGCCGGTTCACTCAGTATGGGATCGGGGTCACTGGCGCTTGCCTGGTCAGTATGAACTATCGGTCGTGTCTTCGACATCCGTCTCGCTTCGCTTCTCAGTGGCAACTGTTCCACACGTCCCTAACAGCCAATGCAGTCCCACCGAATGGCACGAACGCTCCGATCGCGAAATCACGCAGTGTTGGCAAGCTTCCGGAGATCGCCGAGCCGATGCCCGTCTGAGCTCCGGTGAACATCCATCCTGCCATCGGTCGGGATAGTACAGCAGCCGTATTTCGCGGGATCGTGGTCCCTGGGATGTTTTTTACTCGGAGGCCGCGGGCCGCTGTAAGCGCATTGTCACCAATAATATACACAACCTTGGTCATATCGGCTTTGGCCAGCGCGCCCAAGATACCGCTGTGCCCCCAGGTGACAGCGTCCATAACGCCTGCAAAGGCAAGGCCCACTGCAGCACGACCGCATTGTTCGCTCAGAATCTTGTCGCGAACGGGGTGCGAGGGGAGTTGCCGTCCGGTAGTCTGTGGTCGTGCCCCAATCGAAGGACCCTCGTATGGCGGAGCACCTATACTAGGCTCGGAGGGACACTGTTGCTGTGCGTAGGAAAGGAAAGGCTGGTTCGCGTCGCTGGAGGTCCACGCCATGCCCCAGCACCCGTGGAAACCCCCAACTGCCGATGTGTTCCACCCAGGCAGATTCTGGACATACGGCAAGAGCCCGGATGGGTCGTTGCCGTTGATGGGATCGGCGTTGGCAAACGCGTATGCGTTGATCCCGCCGTCGAACCCGAGGGGATCCTCCGAGATAAAGCGGCGAATCTTCGGGTCGTAGTAGCGCGCTCGCATATAGTAGAACCCGGTCTCGGGATCGTACTGCAACCCCTTCCAGCGGAGATTGCTCACACTGTCGAAGGGCTGGGCTGCTGTCTCGAGCTCGCCCCACGGCGTATACGCATACTGCGCAGCGACCGTGCGGTCCGATCCCCTGCGAATCAGACCATCAACCGTCCCATCGGGTTCCGTCGAGAAAAAGTACGTCTCGCCACCCGTCGTAACGCTCCGCGGGTGATCGAGGCCGTCGTACGTGTAGCTCTTCTGGATGGTCCCACTCCCATCCAGCTCGGCGATCATCTGGTCGCCGTCCCAGAGATACTGGACCGTCGTGCCGGCTGACGTCTTCGAGATGCGTCGACCCATCCCATCGTAGGTGAACGTGGTGGTCGTTCCCCCCACGCGTTTGACCGACACGAGCCGGCCGAATTCGTCCCACGTCAGGGAGTCGGTCGTCGTCCCGATTACGCGCGTCGTCAGGAATCCGTCGGCGTCGTACGTCATGGCGACGCCTTTGTAACTGGTCAAACGGTTCCCGGTCGTAGTGACCGCGGTATCCGATGGATGCGGATTCCCCACCTTGTCGTAGGTGGGCGACACCTGGCTGAACAGCCACGGGGTCGGTCCCGTGCACTTGTAGCCATAGCCGCCGTCGTTGACGCAGCTGGTGCCACTGCGCTCCGCCTTCTTTGCCCACGAGCGGAGGCGGCCCGCCGAATCGTAGGTGAACGCCTGGAAGAGCGAATCGGACCCACCGCGTTCGGTGATGCGTTGCAAGCTATCTGTGCGGTACCAGCGGTGGAGCGTCGCCTCGACCCACGAGGCGTTCGTGTAGGCGCGAGTCGCGAGCTCGTGGCCCGAGGTATAAGTGAACGCCTCCCCCAGGTTGCCACTGAGTGATCGCGAATCGACCAGGTTCTCCCCGTTGTAGGTAAAGCCAGTCGTGTCGTTCGCGCTCCGGATCGACGCCAGGCGATGCTGGGTGTCGTAGCCGTAATTGGTGTAGGCCGCCGTCACGTCGTTGCCATTCACCTGCTTATAGAGGATCGCCGAACTGATGCCCGGGTCGTTACTATGGAATTCCCGCTGGAGGCGCCAGGCGCCTGAGGGCCGCACAGTGGCCGAGTAGGAGATGTGCAGCGCTTCATTCGTGGAGTCGGTGTCCGTGCTCAGCACCGTCCCTCCCACGCGGCTCCGGACCGTGACCCACCTGCCGCTCGGGTCGTACGACAGCGAGTCCGTGATCTGCGTCGCAGCGCCGGTGCGCGTCACGAGGCGGCCCAGCGCATCGTATTTGTAAACGACTTCGCGATTGGCGCGAGACTTCGTGCGCACGACGTTGCCCGTGGAATCGAAGAACGTGCTATCCACCGCGCCGTTCGCATAGACGTGGCTTCGCACCCAGCCGAGGGCGTTGCGCTTGAGGCTATCGACCTGACCCTTCGCGTCCTTCAAGACCGTCAATTGGTCCAGCTCGTTGTACGTAAATCGCGTCGTGTCTCCATACTGGCCCGCGTTCCAGACCCGCCGATTGAGAATGTCCAGCGAGTCGGTCGACTTCGCGAGATTGGGCGCGGTGGTGCTCGTCACGAGGCCCCACGCATTGCGGCCATACGTGGTCGTCTGACCGTTCGGCGCCGTTACGCTCACCAGGTTTTGCAGCCCCGAGGTAGCGTAGGCATACGAGACACGGTGCAGGGATGGATCAACGATGACGGAATCACGTCCGCGCGAATCCTTGTAGTACCAGGTGAACGGTCCACCACTGGTCGGCGCCGTCTTCGTGAGCGGCCAACCCGCCTTCTGGGTATCGTGCCAGAACCACTGCTCGCCGTCGGTCCCCTTGATCGCCTGGACGAGGGCATACGTGGTCTCGTACCACAGGGAGTCCAGCTTGCCGAGCGCGTTGTCGGCTCGGGTCCTGAGCAGGCCGCTCGGGTAGTAGCTGTACACCATCTCATGTCCGGTCGGCGAGATCGTCCGCGTGACCTGGCCGGTCACATCGTTGTACTCGACGCTGTCGCTCGGCGTGAGCGGCGCGTACGTCTTCCGGGGTGAGCCGAACCGGTTGAGGGAGAAGAAGGTCGAGTTCCCTCGCGGGTCCGTCACGGCCGCGCGGATGTCGAATGCGGGAACGGGGATCGGGCTCGTGACGGACCTGCCACCGCCCGTCGCCGCGGCCGAGTAGAGGCCCGAGTAGGCCTCACGGAACAGCGTACGCGGTCGGACGGTGCTCGGGCCGCTCGGGGCGCTGATCTCGACGCTCGGCGCATCGACGGTATCGATGATGGGGCGGCCATAAGCATAGCGATAGTTCCACGTGTAGCCCTTCTTGTCCGTGATGCCGGTGAGCAGGTGCTGGGTGTCGTAGCCGAGCACCGAGTACGACAGGTTGTCGAAGTCGAGGACCTGCTCGAGGTTCCCCGAGGCCGTGTAGACGCGGAAGTCGGCGCGGCGCCCCCCGGTCGGGGCCGTGATCGTCGTCAGGCTTCCGGGCTTATAGGGGGATTCGCTCGCGCTGCGATACCGGAGATCGATCGTGTTCCCGGTCCCGTCGCCGATCGCCCAGGGCACGACCTGGCCACTGACGTTCGTCGAGTACGCAAAGGAAGTCGCCGCGCCGAACCGGGTCACCGCCGACAGCTCGTTCCCGGTGGCGTCGAACGTGACCACCGTGCCGTCGGGATACGTGCGCTTGTACTGATTGCTCCCCGTCGTGAGCACGCTGAAGTCCCCGCCGGGGGACGTGTACGTGCAGCTCACGGCCGGCGCGCAGCTGCCGCGGAAGAAGCTCGCCGCGCCTGAGCCGTCGGTGATGAGCACGCCACCCGTCTGGCTCGCATTGTCGTAGAGGCGCTGGAAGCCGACGAGGTCCACGCCCGCGCCGAAGGCGCTCGCCGTCCCGTTCACGATGATGACCCGGAGCGTGTCCGCCGTCGTGCCCGCCATCGTCGCGCCGTCGTACGAGGTCACGTAGGCCGTGTACAGCTTCGCACTCGTGGCGATGGCGCCGGCGTCGAACTCCGCCACGACGCGCGTCGGCCCGTTCGTGTTCTTGGCGAAGAAGAGCGCGGTCGTGTCATTGGTGAAATTGACGTACGTGCCGGCGGGGTCCTTGACCTGCAGGCGGAAGGCCGTCGTCGTGCCGGTCGCATCGGTGACGTCGAAGGAGACCCGCCCGTACGGCTTCGCCCGGCCACTCCGGTAGAGGAGCGCCACCGAGCGCGGGGTGTCGAAGCTCACGTAGGCCGGCGTGGCGTAGCCGAACGTCGTCTCGAAGCAGTCGGCGACGCAGAGCCCGGGGTCGATCCGATCCCCCACGTGCGGCAGATCGCTCACGGTGGGGCGCATGGGCCGTGGCCGTCACCGTCACGGCGACCGTGGAGGTGGCGAGCGTCGTCCCGGCCGTATTCTTGGCCGTCAGGGTGAGCGTGCCGGCGCCGGCGGCCGCGCCACTGCTGAACGACGACGAGATCGTCGTCTGCGCCCCGTCGGCCAGTGTCACCGACGTCGGGGTCCGCGTGCAGCTGCCCGGCACGAGGCTCCCGCTGCAGGCGGTCACGGTGAGGGTGATCGTCAGCGAGGCGCCGCTCACGTTGGTGAGCGTGAACGTGGTGCTGCTCGACGCGTTGACGCTCATCGTCGCCGTGCC
>DASUGD010000033.1:0-25720 GCA_036274195.1 Gemmatimonadaceae bacterium
GGCGGCCTCGTCTTCTACGGCACCATGGAAGGATGGCTCAAGGCAGTGGACGCCAAGACCGGCAAGGTGCTGTGGAAGTTCAAGACGCCGTCCGGAATCATCGGGAATCCGATGACGTACATCGGTCCTGACAACCGTCAGTACGTCGCCGTCCTATCCGGGATCGGTGGGTGGGCCGGTATCGGCATCGCCGCCGGCATCGGGGCCGAGGATCCCACCGCCGGGCTCGGAGCCCTCGGCGCCTTTGGCGACGCAGGCAAATACACTACGCAGGGCGGTGTCCTGACCGTGTTCGCGATAGGCGGACAGCGCAACACCGCGAACCGTTAGTCACTGAACTTGCATCTGCGGGCGTCAACGTCACGCTCGCGCATTGGGCGACAAGCCGGTATCGGGAGAAATCGGGCCCGGTACCGGACTTGCCGTCACGGCTTGGAGTCGCGCCACGCGGCGAAGCAGGTGTCCTCAGGGGGTGGCGACATGAGAAGGGGAACGCGGTTGAATCTGTCGCACGACCGCGTACGAGCAGTGCCATTCAGGCGGGTTGCGCTCACTGGCATCCTGGTCGTGCTCGCTCCACTCGCTGGTTCGGCGCAACAGCAACCTCGCCCGAACGAGTCCGCATTCGTTCCTGCGGATGAGCATGTCCTTCGCGTCTGCGCCGATCCGGAGAACCTGCCATCGACGAACCGGAATCGCGAAGGCTTCGACAACAAGATCGCGGAACTGCTGGCGAAGCAGCTCGGCGACTCGCTGGCGTACGTGTGGTGGCCGGAGCGGCGCGGATTCATCCGCAACACGCTGCGAGCGCGTGAGTGCGATCTCGTGCTCGGCCTTCCCGTTGGTTACGACCCGGTTCTTTCGACCAAGCCCTACTACCGTTCGACGTACTATCTCGTGTACCCGGCAGGCCGTCAGCCGAGCCTGACATCCCTCGATGACTCGGCGCTGAAGCGGCTCAAGATCGGCGTGAACCTCATCGGCGACGACTACGCACACACGCCACCCGTTCATGCTCTGCTCGCCCGTGGCATTTCGGCGAACGTCGTGGGGTACAGCACGTTCTACGGTGAAGACCACCACCCCGGCGACATCATTGCCGCACTCGCACGCGGGGACATCGATGTCGCGATCGCGTGGGGGCCGGTTGCGGGATACTTCGCGAAGCAGGCGGCGACCCCGCTGACGCTGGTACCGCTGCCGGATGACAAAGTGTCGGGGCTCCCGTTCGTGTTCGATATCGGGATCGGAGTCCGGCGGTCCGACCGCGAACTGAAAGCGCGACTCGACGAGATCGTCGACCGCCTGCGACCCGACATCGCCGCGATCCTCGAGGAATATCACGTGCCCACCGTCACGTGGCCGACCGCCGCCACAGGACCGGACAAGCGCTGAGGCAACTGCCAAGGCCGCGCGCGCATTCAAAGCTGGCAGATGAAGGAGAGGGTTGGACGAATTATGGCGTACAGGATGTACATCGGTATCGTGGCAATCGGAGCACTGGCGTGCCGGCCTAACGATGCGAACGGTCGTTCCGACACGGCGGGTGCGCCGGAGACGGCGAGCGCGACGGTTTCGGCCGCCGCGCCGATCCCGGACTCCAGTGCGGGCGCAGTTGCGCCCACGGTGACACCGGGCGATACCGCTGGCGTTAGGCGCGACACGGCCACGGCGGCTCCGCCGGCGAGCACATCCAGTCGCCGGGCGCGACAGTCTTCGGACTCGGCGCGCCGCACCGGGACCGGCGACGTGAAGACGGCCCAGCGAGAGACGACCGCCGCGCGCCCGCTGCCGGTTGGTGGGAAGCGGCCGCCTCGCCCTGCGCCGACTCCGCTTCCGGCGCCGGATACCACGCCGTCGAGTCGGCCAGCTACGCCACCAGAGACAACGACCACCCGCAAGGACTCGGTCCAGCAGCAGGGGGGCGACAAGCTCGCGGTGAACCAGTCGGAATACAATGGCTGGAAAACCTTCGCCGTGAACTGTACCCGATGTCATGGCGAGGACGCCGTGGGTTCGACGATCGCGCCGAACCTCATGAAGTCGTTGCGCGAGCACGTCGACCACGAGTTGTTCGTGCAGACCGTCAAGAACGGCCGCCCCGACAAGGGGATGCCGACGTGGGGACCGCTGTTGACCGACAAGCAGATCGAAGACCTGTACGCGTACCTCAAGGCGCGAAGTGAGGGCCGGCTTGCGCCCGGGCGTCCTCACCTGAAGCCGGAGGGATGATCCGTGCGCCAGTGGATCGTCCAGGCGCCGATCGCCGTGCTGGCGCTCGCTTGTGTCGTTAGGTACGGCGCCGCGCAGTCGCGGCCACCGCCCGAGCGCCCCGTGACGGCGACAGCGCGGTCGGACACCGTGAAGCTCACGCGGGCCGTGATCGTAGAGCGCCTCGCCTCAGCGAGTGAGCAGCAGCCCGCCGCGCTGGCCGGCCTCGATCTCTCCGGGCTCGATCTTTCCCGAGTGGACTTCAAGCGTGCGAACCTCTCCGGCGCGCGTCTCGTGCGCACGAACCTCTCCGGCGCGCAGATGTTCGGCGTGACACTCAACCGTGCCATCGCGCGCGAAGCGGACTTCTCGGGGGCCGTGCTCGACATCTCCGTCCTGCGCGGCGCCGATCTCACCGGGGCAAACCTTCGCGATGCGAGCCTGTATGCGGTCGTTGCGATTGGCGCGGACTTCACCGACGCGGATCTGAGCGGCGCGCGCCTCATTGGAGCACTCACGGACGCCAAGCTCGTTCGGACGAAGCTCGTCCGGACTCACCTTGGTGCGGACCCGGCAAATCAGCCGATGGGCCTCATGCGCACCGACCTGACCGGAGCAGATCTCACGGGAGCGGACTTGCAGGGCGCCGACATGCGCAAGGTCAACCTCGTGCGCGCGAATCTGACGAAAGCCGACCTGAGCGGCGCCGATCTCTCCGGGGCTGATGTCACGGATGCGGATGTGAGCGCCACTGTTTTCCGCGCGATTCGAGGCCGCGAGAAAATCCGGGGGCTCGACAGAGTCCGTAACGCGGACAAAGCGATCTTTCAGTAACCCACCACCGCCGGACTGAACCGGCTGCACTCGACCGGAGAATTCCCGATGAAATGCGTTCGACTCGAAGGCGCGGTGAGCGTGATCCTCACGGCGCTGGCCGTTGCGACGGTGGCGTGTGGCGGTAACGATGCCGGCAAGCGTCCGGACAGCGCCGGAGCGGCCGCCAACCCGGAGACGGGCGTCGCAGCATCCGGGGCGGGAGCCAAGAGAAGCGGCGCGCCACTCGTCTTCGTCACCAACGAGGACTCCGACAACGTCACGATCATCGACTCCGGAACCGACAGCGTGATCGCGACCGTCCCGGCGGGCAAGCGGCCCCGCGGCATCCGCGTGAGCCCGGACGGGAAGAGACTCTTCGTGGCAGTCAGTGGGAGCCCGAAGGGCGGCCCCGGCGTGGACGAGTCGAAGCTCCCACCACCCGATCGCCGAGCGGATGGTGTCGCGGTGATCGACGTCGCCACACTCGAGCTGGTGAAGACGCTCCGAGGAGGCAACGATCCGGAGTCATTCGCGGTCAGCCCCGACGGCAAGACGGTTTACGTCTCGAACGAGGATGCGGGAACCGTCTCCGTGGTCGACGTCGAAACGGGCAAGCCGGTCGATACCGTCAGGGTGGGCGCGGAGCCGGAAGGCGTCACGATGCGGCCCGACGGCAAGGCGGTCTACGTGACGAGCGAGGCGACCGGCACGGTGGCGGTGATCGACGTTGGCCGAAACCGAGTCGTGGCAACGATTCGGACGGGGAAGCGGCCACGATCCACAGTATTCACGCTCGACGGAGCAAAGGCGTACGTGCCGGCGGAAGCCAGCGGCTTGGTGACGGTGATCGATACGAAGACCAACAAGCCGATCA
The DNA here is from genome assembly GCA_036274195.1 of Gemmatimonadaceae bacterium. GTDB lineage: Bacteria > Gemmatimonadota > Gemmatimonadetes > Gemmatimonadales > Gemmatimonadaceae > JAJKIV01. The sequence goes on from DASUGD010000033.1 coordinate 3,902, forward strand.
AGACCATTCCGGTTACCGATAGCGGTGCCAAACCGATGGGCACCGCGATCTCGCCCGACGGGAAGTGGGTGTACCTGACGAATGGGCGCGGCGGGACGCTGTCCATCATCGACACCGCGCGAGACTCGATCGTCGCATCGGTGCGCGTTGGTGCGCGGCCCTGGGGCGTTGCCGTCACGCCTGACGGCAAGAAGGTGTACACCGCCAACGGACCATCCAACGACGTCGCCGTCGTGGACGCTGACTCACGGACGGTGCTGCGACACATCCCGGCGGGCCGATCGCCCTGGGGCGTCGCGATTTCCCGTTAGGCACGTGCCCGAGACGGGGCACCCTCCCGTCCGAGTATCCGGACGGGAATGAGGAAACGGATTCTAACGCTCGCGCAACGGTTGAACGGTGGACTTGATCGTCTGGACGATCGGCATGGCGACGTCGCCCTGTCCCTGGCCGGCCGAGAGGAGCATCTCGACGCGCTGCGTCGACGCGGAGCCGAGGTAGACCCCTCGCGCGCTGACGTAGTGCGTGCCGGCAATCGTGCCGTCGTTTCTGACACGGAGCTCGCGGCCGCCTTCGGTGCCGGTGCCATGCGCCTCGATCACCGAGTTGCGCTCGATGCGCCAGCTCGGCTCACCGGCGATCGCCGTGTCACCCGCCACCCGCGAGGTAGTGATCGTCCTCGTCGTGACGTCCAACCCTTCCTTGGTCACGCGATCCGTGGTCGTATCGACCCATCGACTTCCGACGCTCGGGGTGCTCGGCAACGGCACGAGGAACCGGCGGAACGCCGCGTAGAGCGCAGCGGTTTGCGGATCCGCATTGGCCGGCGCCTGGAACGTGTACACTCGCCCTGAGGGGGAAACCCTGCCTCTGAGCTTCGCTCCGCGGATTCTATCGAGGTTGGGTGCAGGCGCGGCCAGCGAAGAGCTGACGCTGACGGAGTCCACGGTGATCGTTAGGTCGAGCGTGTCGGTAGACGCGGGCGCCAGGGCTAGCGTGACCTGTTGCTTGGTGACGACCTGGAACGTGAACGGTGGCCGGTCGGCGGGCTGATCCTGTGACCGTTCAACGGTCGTCGTGACCGCATAGCGGTACGTGCCCGGCTGGTAGGTGAACGTGCTTCGCTCTGGACGGACTGACGGAGCGCTGAACAGGACTACGAGCGCCGCGCTCGCGATACCGCGCTGAATACCGAGGTACATAGCCGACTCTCCTCCTCCTCGACTCACGACTCCATGCAGCATGAGCGGGACCATCCCGCTCCTGCTGCCGATTTCGCGACGCCGTGGCGGGGTGAGTCCGCAGCGTTGCGAGCGTCTACGCCTGGGGGATGCCGAACTCCGCCGTCGTCGGGTCGATCAGCGTTTTCACCGACGCGACCTGATTGGCTGGGAACCCGCCCATTCGCGCATGCTCGCGGACCATCTCCTCGTTGGGAGCGATGTACACGCAGTAGATCTTGTTGTCCGTGACGTAGCTCTGAATCCACTGGATCTTCGGCCCCAGCTGATTCAGAACATCGCAGGAGCGTATCGAGATCGCCTTCAACTCATCGGCGGTCAGCTTCCCGGCGCCCGGAATCAGGCGCTCGATCACGTACTTTGGCATTGTCTCATGGCTCCGGTCGCGGGATGGGGTTCTCGGCCCGACAATAACGGGTTCACTGTAGCTCGGCAACCAATCGCAGGAACTCGGGGTGTTCTCGCACGGACTCGAGCGCGCTATCCACCCGCGCCGAGTGGACGACGCCGCGGAAGCCGCTGTCGAACGCACGGCGCAGGAACAGGACCGCAGGGTTGATCTCACCAAGCAACGCGTGGGCGCAGGCGCAGTTGTACAGGACGAGGCCGTCCGAAGGCGCAAGCTCGACGACCCGACGGATCGTGGCATGGGTCTCCTCCTTTCCCCCGAATCGCGCATAGCCCTCCGCCAGGCGGCTGAGCAGAACGACATCTTCGAGGCTGGCTTCGAGCTTTTGCGCGGTAATCTCGATGACCTTGAGGGCCGCGTCCTGTGCGGCACGCTCGTCTCCGAGCTTTCGGTGCAGCCCGGCGAGAACCCGCCACGGATCGTCGTCGTGCGGGCGCAGCTCGGCCGCGCGCCGGTACTGCATCAGCGCGTCCTTCAGGTCCGCGCCAGGGGTGCGCTCGACCAGCATACCGAGGCGAAGGCGGGCCAGCACGTGCTGCGGATCGGCGTCGAGGACCGAAAGGAATGTGCGCCTGGCTTCGGCAAGTCGCCCCTGATGGTAGTAGACCATGGCGATCCCGAACCGCGCCTCGGTCGAGTTCGGATCGCGGTCCAGCGCCTCACGGTTCATCTCGATCGCACGGCCGAGCCACGTGAGCGCGCCGTCATACCACTCGTACATGTACGCGCAGGCCTCGCCGAGGCCCGCGTACGCCGAGGCGAACTCGGTGTCGATCTTGATCGCGTTCTCGAACATCCGAATGGCCGCTTCGGTGTTTTTCTTCCCCCGCCGACTCAGATAGTCTCTTCCGCGCAGGTAGAAGTCATAGGCGCGAAGATCATCGGTTGGCTTTTTCGCCAGCGTTTCCTTTTCCGAATCGGTCAGCGAGACCTTCAGCGCGTCGGCGATCTTGCGCGAGACCTCGTTCTGAAAATCGAAGATGTCCTCGGTCAGCCCGTCGAACCGGTCGGCCCAGAGGTGGTAGCCGTCGCGCGCGCTGATGAGCTGCGCGGTGATACGGATGCGATTCCCGGCTTTCCGGACGCTGCCTTCCAGCACGTAATTCACGCGCAGCGCTTCAGCCACCTGCCTGATGTTGATCTCCTTGTTTCGGAACGGCAGCATGTCGGTGCGCGACACGACACGCAGCCCGCTCACCTTCGACAGGTCGGTGATGATGTCCTCGGTGATTCCGGCGCAGAAGTAATCGCCCTCGCGCTCGGAGCTCATGTTCTCGAAGTAGAGCACCGCGATCGACTTCGCCGGGACTTCGGCCGGTGTCTGGGTGCTGGTCTTCTGCAGCAGGGTGACGACCTCGCCGGCCGTCGCGGGCCGCTTCGTCGGGTCCTTCTGCAGCAGCTGCTGAATCGCGGCGCGCATCGCTGGCGGCGTGTCGGGCCGGTGCGTCTCGATCGCGGCTGGCTCCGCGTTGAGAATCTCGTAGAGGACCGCCGCGTCACGGTCGCGACGAAACGGCAGCTCGCGCGCGAGCATCTCGTACAGCACCACGCCTAACGACCAGAGGTCGCTGCGATGGTCCACGTCCTCGCCCAGGACCTGTTCCGGCGACATGTAGGCGAGCGTGCCGAGCGTCGCGCCGGTCTGCGTGAGGTTCGAGTTGTTCCCGAGCTTCGCGATCCCGAAATCCATGATCTTGATGCTGCCGCCCGGCGTCAGGAGGATGTTGTCCGGCTTGATGTCTCGATGGACGATGCCCCTGGCATGCGCCGCGTGGAGACCCTGGGCGATCTGGACGCCGAGCGTCTGCACCTGACCGATCGAGAGCTGCCCGGCTCGGAGTCTCGACTTGAGCGTTTCTCCTTCCACCAGCTCCATGGCGATGAAGGAGTGGACATCCGTCTCACCGACGTCGTACACGACGGCGACGTTCGGGTGGTTCACGGCGCACGCCGCCTTCGCCTCGTTGACGAAGCGCTGCTTTGCCCCCGGCTCCTCTGCCAGTCGTTGGGGCAGGAACTTGAGCGCGACGAAGCGCTCGAGTCGGGTGTCCTGGGCCTTGTAGACTATTCCCATCCCGCCTTCGCCGAGCTTGTCGAGAATGCGGTAATGGGAAATTGTTGAGCCGATCATTTCGGAAATATCGCGGTCCTTCGCCGTCTGGCCCGGGTGGGACGTGCCGGCACGCGTCCAATCATTCGCGCGGGAACAGACGTCCACAAGGCGTCGGTCGCGATTGATGGACGTCGCCCGGCAGGCGGACGCAACCGGACGGCGGCCGAGTGGGGCGCATCCGAGTTCGCCTCCCGCGGTCCGGCAGGCGGGCGGCGCGCTGGACATCCTCTCTCGGAATGTGGTCAGTGGATTCGCGCTCGTGCTACCTTGAGCAGGGCGTCCAACTCGTTGTACGCGGTGAGCCGGTCACGATGACCGACAGCCAGCGAGTCCTCGGCCAGTGCGCGAAGCTGGTTGCAGCGTTCGCCATCGCGCCGGAGCGGCGCGGCACCACGCTTCGTGTCGCCCTCGGAGGAGGCGCCGGGTATCGGAACGGCGGGGGCTGTCCGGGTAGCCTCATGGAACTTTTCGACACCGGCAACGCGGTCGGTGCCCCGGCCGAGGTAGCCGCTATAGAAGCGGGCGGCCGGGTTACCGGGATGCGTCGCGAGCACGGCCGCGAAGTGACGCCGAGCGATCGACACGTCACCCCGCAACAGGGCGACTTCGCCGAGCCGAAGGAGGGGGCCGGTCTCCTCCATGTTCAGCTCGTGCGCCCGGCGCAGATGCCACTCGGCGGAGTCGAGCTGGAATGGCGCCGCCGGATCGAGGCACTGAAACAGTGTGCCGAGCTGTGAATGAGTGCGCGCGCTTGCCGGGTTCACGCTCACGAGGTGACGCCAATTGGCCGCCGCGCCCGCGAAATCACCGAGCTCGAGCCGCATGCTGCCGGCGTAATAGAGTGCATCCTCGTGATCGGGGTTCAGCTGGAGCGCGCGTGCGTACGTCTGAGCCGCGGCCGCTGTTTGTCCGGCGATCCGCTGTGCCGTGGCCTCGCGAAACACGCTCCAGAAAGCCCGGACGCGGTCACGGTCGGGTACGGCTGCTTGCTCGCCGCGGACGGCCGCCGCGTTAGGTTGCCGTCCGTCGCTCATGGTACGACCCTCGATGAGCTGGACTCGCTGGTTTGCGGCGACTCCCGTCCGAATCTGTCGCTCACCGCCCGGCCAGCGAACCTCGATCGTGTCTACCGTCAGCGTCTGTCCGAGGCCGAAGGTCTCGATGAGACTGTTCTGCGACAGGTACGGGCTCTGAGCGCCGATCTGGCGAACCTGCGCCACGCCGCTGGCGACGACGCGCAGTTCGGCTCCGAGTGCGAGCCGATCGCCTCTCGTTCCCTGCAACTCGACCTGCACCCAATGGTTGCGGTTTCCGCCGTCGTTGCGGAGCAGCACGCCGGGGCCGTTGTGATTGACGATGAAGACGTCGATGTCGCCGTCGTTATCATAGTCGGCGAAGGCAGCACCCCGTCCGACATACGTCCGGCGAAAGTACGCGCCGCTCACCGGCGACACGTCGAAGAAGCCTTCGTTCACGCTGCGGTTCCAAAACAGCTTGCTCTGCATCGGCACGAGCTGCCTGGGGTCCTCGCGTTCTTGCAGTGTGCTGCCGTTCACCACGAACAGGTCGAGGTTCCCGTCGTTGTCGTAGTCGATGAACGAGGTCGCCCATCCGACATAGTCCAATGAGACCTGGCCGAGCCCAAAGCGGTCGGCGTCGTCGCTGAAAACGAGTGGAGGTCGGTTCCCCTGATCCTGTTGGTCGCGCCGTCGCAGATGGTTGTCGTACAGGGCATTGCCCTGCGCCAGCCAGTGCGTGAGGAACAGGTCCTGGGTGCCGTCCCGATTCCAGTCGCCCACCGCTATGCCCATGGAGCTGCGATAGTCGCCCACGCGCGCGACTTCGGCGATGTCGCGGAACGTGCCATTGCCGAGGTTCTTGAACAGTGCGTTCTGCGAGACGTCGTTGGCGACGTACAAGTCGAGCCAACCGTCCTCGTCGAGGTCGACCCACGATGCGGCGAGGCTCCTGCCTAACGTGTTGGTGACCCCGGCGGGACCGGCGCGCTCGGAGAACCGGCCGTTTCCTTCGTTGTGAAAGAGCAGGTTGCGCTCGCCGGGGAAGGCGAGTGGATTGATGCTCGCCGGGTTTTCGACGTCGTAACCGCCGTTCACCGCCGTCGTCTTGCTCTTGCGCTCGAACCTGACGTAGCCCGTCACGTACAGGTCGAGACGCCCATCGCGATCGTAGTCCCCCCACGCCGCGCCGGCCCAGAAGCCTTCCGGTTTGCCGATGCCGGAGGCCGCGCTGACATCCGTGAACGTGCCGTTGCCGTTGTTCCGATAGAGCACGTTGTGCCCGTAGGCGGTAATCAGGAGGTCGAGGTTGCCGTCATTGTCGTAGTCCGCCCACGCCGCCGCCATCCCCCAGCCGCGGAAGTCGATCCCGGCTTTGGCGGTAACGTCGCTGAAGGTGCCATCGCGGTTGTTGTGATAGACAACGGTGCGAGCCCGCGACCGCGCCCGATCGGCTTCGCTCCGATCGATCGAGCCGACCTCGTTGACGACAGCCAGATCGACCCATCCGTCCGCGTCAAAGTCGCCCCACGCCGCGCCCGACCCCATGTCCTCGGGCAGCCACGACCCGCGCTGGTCATCGAAGTGCTTGAAGTCGATGCCGGCGGCGTGCGTGACATCGGTAAACGTCACACGTGGGTAGTCCGCGGGAAGCGCGCGGGCCAGCTCGGACGTCACTCCCTCGACCGACTCGCCGGGGCGATACGCCGGTACCCTCCGCTGCCAGCGAAGGGCGGCGATCGACGCTCCAATCACGAACAGCAGCGCCCCCACCGCCGTCGTGAGGAGCAGCCGACGTCTTCTCGTTAGGTGCGCCATGGACGCTGGATTCGGTTCCGCTAGTCGGCGGGCGCGATGCGGATAGTCCGCCGGTCTTCCGAGATGACGGTGACCGGCGCCGTGACCCCGGACTCCTTCCCGAAGAGAATGTTCAGCAGGTACTGGTCGACCTTGCGGTACATGAGGCGCGCCGTCGCCTGGAGCTCGGTCGCCGGCTCGGCGGTCCGGGGAAGGGGGAACGTGAATTGTTCCTGGTCGGAGAACCCGGGGAATACAGAGCGCCGATATCGGACGCCGACCATTTCCCACAGGTTGTGGCGGTCGATCAGGTTGCCGTACTGATCGACCGGCTCCGCCTTGAACATGAACGACCCCGGGGCGATGAAATTGGCCGAATCGCGCTGGCCCGTTCGGTAGACAATCCGCCCTGCCCGGTCGGTGACCGTCAGCTCGACCCACGTCTGAATGATGTCCAGCGGCCCGGTCGGGAAGTCGTGGCCGACCTTGTTGTTCGTGACGACAACCCGAAGGGACACGGGGCTTCCCGGTGTCGCTGTTTCCGGCGCGACGAGCTGGATCGGGACCGTCGGGCCGGTGCGCCACTTCTCGGCGATCTCGGGGACCGCGATCTCACCGCGAAGCCACTTCTCCGTGAGCCTGACGTGCTCCTCCGCGCCCGTCAGGTGCAGCGCCGTCGGGATGAACTGATTGGCACCGAGGAACCGATGGCTCCGATGCCGCCCGTCGTTAGGCGACCGGTTGTAGTCGCGGTCGTCGCCACTCGCCGGGTCGCGGGAGGCGGCGAGCGGCATGTGGCATTCGCGGCATTCGATGGTCTTCGCGGCGTTCTTCGGGTGGTTCCAGCGGCTCTTCCGCCAGTTGTCGTACTGGTTCTGCAGCTGAACCCAGCCGACCTGGTTGATCTCGCGGTCGATGAACTGCTTGTGGCACGCCGCGCAGAACTCGGGGCTCTTGAACAGCTTGCGCTGCAGACTCTCGATGTGATACCGCGGGTACGCGCGGATGAGGAAGTCGCTGACGGCGCGCGCTCCGCGCCCGCTGTCCAGCTCGAACAGGTACCGCTTCGGCTGTGACATCACGAAGGCCGCGTTCCCTTTCACGTCGGTTTGCCGGATCGCGTGACAGGAGACGCACGAGACGCCCTCCTTGTAGCCAACGAGACTCGTTAGGTCCTTCGTGAAGATGTTCTTCGTGCCGGAGAACAGCGAGATGGGGTCGTGACATCCGCCACAATACCTCGTCGACTCCGGTCCGTTCTGCTCCCCCATCACCTCCTGCACCTTCTGGAAGGCGGGGTCCATCGCGGCGTAGCGATGGGCGCTGACCTGCCACTCGTCGTAGATCTGCTTGTGACAGCCGTTCGTGCCGCACGATGCGGAGCCGGCGAGGGAGCGTGGGTCGTACGCGCCACCGCTCGCGGTCGTGGCGAGGCTCGGTGCGAACGGCCGACCGGCGCCGAAAACATAGCTGTAGTCCTTCGGAAGCTCGTTGACGAGGCGCGGTGGTCGATACGCCATGGTGGCGACCGCCACGGCGAGCACGCACGCCAGCGCGACATACGACGTGCCGCGAAGGAACCGCTGCGCGCCGGCCCACACGAGACGCCTGGATTCACCGGCCTCCGCGCCCGAGCGTGCAGCCCGACGAATGAGCGTCACGACGTGAGGGAGCACGGCCCCCACCAGCGCGAACGTCGCGACGATGTGCACCCAGTCCCAGGCGCGGCCAATGCGCGTCCCGACGACCGCCTGAACGGTGAGCACCGCGCCGGAGACGACGAGAGTGACCGCCGCGGTCATCGCGAAGTATCCGGTGAGCACGACGTGCGAGACCCGGATCGATCGGTGTGCCTTCCAATGCCGGAGCTGATACCACAGGAACGGCAGGGTGAAGACGACGCCGGCCACGGTGTGCCCAAGCACCGTCATCTGCGTCGGCACGCTGAACGGCAGGAGCCAGATCACCAATCCGGTCGCCGTTTCGAACACGAGCAACCCGGATACCAATCGAAGCAGCGGACGCTCCCACTCGCGCGTCTTGAGCGTGACGTAGTCGCCGGCGGCCATGGTGGCTCACAGTGTGAGCCGAGGCGAGGTCGCGCAGTCCGGGAACCGGCGGACGCAGTGTCCGGGAATACCTGATTGCGCGACGCGAGCCAGCGCCATCCATGATGCAACGCCCGGACGCGGACATCGTGTCCACGCCCAGGCGAACCGCGGCGCTATCGGTCCAGCTGGCCGCGAATTGCCCCTGCCGGATAAACCGTCGTGTGCACGTTCACGTAGAACCCTGCCGGATTCTTGAGGATTCGCTTGATCACCTCGGGGTCCACGTCCGACGTGCACCCGGACGCGTGGCCGGTGCCATCGGGTGCTGACAGGAAGACCACGATGCCCCCCCGAATTCCCGCCGCCGCTTCGTGGATGTGCGAGGCCGTCGCCGGATCCAGATTCGATACCGTGGTCTCCCAGCACACCTCGCGTTGTCCGAGGTTCACGGTAAGGGTTGCCTCTCCGGTCCCGTCAGAGTCCCCCTCATACGGGGGCTGGGAGGTCACTTCCTGCGTCATTGGCGTCGAGTACGGCCGGCCGCCGTGGTCCGCGCCGGCGATGACGGCCAGATGAACGACGGTGGGTCCGGTCGGAATGGCCGGCTGTGGCTCACACGCCACGAGTGCAAACGGCGTGACGGCCAGTGAGATCAGTTTCAGGGTACGCGTCGACATCGACAATCCTCCCTCGGTTCTGGTAAGCTCGCTCGCGAGTCCCAGCGGTCTCGTGCCCGCCAGTGTGCTGGCCGGTATATTTGCCGACCCCAGTGAACCGATCGTGTGAGCGTAATGAACCGTCGATGAGCGCGTCGCCTAACTACTTTCTGACGCTCTTTGGGACGCCGTCGCTCGAGCGCGGCGATCGGACCCCGCTCACCGGCCGGGCCGCCCAGCGCCACCGGCTCGCCATGCTTGCGCTCCTGGCCCTCGCCCCCGGCCAGCGGCTGAGTCGCGACAAGCTGATAGCGCTCCTTTGGCCCGAGAGCGATCCGGAACGCGGACGCAATCTCCTCAACGTCTCGACCTACACCGTCCGCAAGGCACTCGGCGAAACAGCGCTGTTGACCGTCGTGGACGACCTTCGGCTGAATCCCGATGTCGTCGCGACGGACGCGGTGGAGTTCACGAGCGCGGCGCAGCAGGGTGATTACACTCGCGCCGTAGCGCTCTACAGAGGACCGTTGCTCGACGGCTTCTTTCTGAGCGACGCGCCGGAGTTCGAGCGATGGGCCGAGCAGGAACGCAAGCGGCTTGCGCGCGAGCATGACAAGGTGCTCGAGGCGGTCGCGGAAGGCGCGGAACGCGATCGCGACTTCACTCGCGCGGTGGAATGGTGGAAAGCCCGGGCGGCCACGGATCCGTTCGACTCACGGATCGCGCTTCGGCTAATGCAGGCGCTGGATGCGAGCGGCAACAGAGCCGGGGCGCTTCAACACGCGCTGACCCATCAGCGACTGGTGGAGCAGGAGTTGGGCGTCGGCTCGACCCCGGCCGCGATCGGCGACCTCGTTGACCGGTTGCGGCGGGATCCCGTGAGGGAGTCTGCGTCGCCGCCGAAAAATCGGACAGAGGTTACCGATGTTAGGCGCGACGTTCCCGGGCGCCACTCGGTGCAGAGCTCCGCGCAGATCGAGCAATCCGAGGCTCCGGCCCCGCGCTCGCGTCGCGCGCCCACGCGACGGTGGTTGAGCCGGCTCGCGCCGGTTGCTGCGGTTGCGGTCGCGGGCATTGTGTGGGCCGCGCGGCCGAACGATCCGGAGCCCGTCAGATCGATCGTGGTGCTTCCGTTCGTCAACCTCAGCCCTAACGAGGACAACGAGTACTTCGCTGACGGCCTGACCGAGGAGGTCATCACCCGACTCGCGGCGGTCCCCGGGCTCAAGGTGATATCGCGAACGTCCGCAATGCATTACAAGGGAAGCGGAAAACCACTTCGAGAGATCGCCGCCGAGTTGAAAGTGGCGCAGGTCCTCGAGGGCAGCGTGCGGCGCAGTGAGGGCAGCGTCCGCGTTACGGCGCAGCTCATCGATGCGGCGACCGACCAGCATCGCTGGGCAGAGACGTACGAGTCCAGCGTGCGGACGAGCTTCCGCGTGCAGGAAGAGATCGCCCGGGCGGTCGCGCGGGCGCTCGAGGTGGAGGTCCCCGAGCGGGCGCGCCGGCAACTCGTCAGACGCGGCACCAACAACGCCGATGCCTACGAGCTCTATCAGCGGGGCCGCGTATTCTGGCAAACGCGGACGCGGGACGGGCACGAGCAGGCGATTCGCTTCTATCAGCGCGCCATCGAGCTCGACTCGACGTATGCCGATGCGTACGCCGGACTCTCTGACGCTTACCTCACGGCGTATCAGCTCGACGTACTCGGCCTGTCGGAATCGGAGTCGTACGCGCGGGTGAAGTGGGCGGCGGAGCGGGCGATGGCACTCGACCCCGAGTCGGCGGCGGCACACACCTCGTTTGCCACGGCGTTGTGGTGGCGGCGAGACTGGCCGGGTGCCTTGCGCGAGATTCGTCTTTCCCTCGAGCTCAATCCCGGGCAAGCCATGACGCGCGCGTGGCTCGCGCTGCTCCTGCGCGGCATGGGACGCTCCGACGAGGCGATCCAGGAGACGCGGCGCGCGTACGAGCTCGATCCGTTCGCGGTCGTCATCAGCGGCAACGTTGCATGGCACTGCTACTGTGTCCGCGACTATGAGTGTGCGGTGGAGCAATTCCGCCGAACGACTGCGATCGGCGCCTATCCCAACGCGCAGCGCGGGATCGCTCTCGCGGAGGTGCAACGAGGCCGCAACGATGAAGCGCTCGCGGCGATGCGAGAGGCAGTCGCGATGTCGCCGCAGCGGTCGGAGTACCTTGCCGATCTTGCCTACGTGCTGGCCGTGGCCGGCAAGACCGAAGAAGCCCGCGAGTCGCTCGCGCGGGCGAAGAAGGATGTCGAGGAGGGCTTCAACATTGCCCGCGCCCACATTGCTTTGAACGAGCCGGACAGCGCCTTCGCCTGGTTCGAGCGCACGAGCTGGGAGTGGCCGCATCGCGCGGCGCTCGACGATCCGGCGCTCGACCCGGTGCGAGCCGATCCGCGTTTCCCTCAGCTCGCTTCTCGCATTCGCCGCGATATGGGAATGCGATAGCTCCGGGCTCGAGGCGTTCGCCACGATCGAGCGATGAAGGCGAACGTGGCGGCGCCCGCCTAACGTCACGCGGCCGGCCGCGTCGCTGCCTGCCAGCCGCTGGGCGAGAAAGACCGTATCACGAGATAGAGTAGAAAACCGCCCGGCCCCAGGAGAAACGTCAGCACCAGCACCGGCACCATGAGGAGATGTGGGATGCCGCGCTGTTGTGCGTCACGCACCTCCCAACCTCCGATGAACAGGTCGAACGCGAGGTAGTGCGCCCATCCGGCGAGCAGTGCCCACGGATTCTCGAACAGCGCGCTCACGCTCGCGAGCGACGAGAACCCACCCTCACTCCGCGGCAGCGCCCAGATGACGAGCGCCGTGTAGACGAGCGCGAGGATCAGCGGAATAACGACCGGAACGATCGATGTCGCCCAGCGCGCGCGCGGGAGAAACAACAGCGGCAGCCACCCGGCGATCGCGATCAGGTTCAGGATCGAGAAGAGCTGTTCCGGCATCATATCGCCACCCGGTGAGCGTGTCGAGGCATGCGGGCAATCCAGCCGAGGCCGATCGCGGTGAGTGCTGCCCATACGCCCAAGGCGGTGAGCGTCATGCTTTCCGGGGCCACGAAGCTTTCCCCCCGGAGCGCTTGCCAGAGCAACAGACCGAACAGCGACGCATAGCTTGCCGCCACGGCGAGTATTGCCCTGACGCGAATCGTCTCCGGCCGCCGCCAACGCTGCAGGAGTAACGCGGCAATGGACAGCGCCTGGAGCCCGTGCAGCCCGATGAAGTGCGGCACGCGCAGGTCTCCATGTTCTTCGCTCCACCCCGTCATCGGCACGCCGGGACCGCCATCGCGCGCACCGACTGTGTGCGCGCCGACGGTCGTCATGCGCGCGCCGGCGCGCATGTCCGCGAGCTGTTGCGCCGTCGGGCGCGTCATGAGCGGGCCCACGAGTGCACCGGCGATCGTGAGGATCATGCCGAATCGAAGCGCCCAACCAAGCGCCCGATCGGCGAATCGCTGCCGCCACAGCGCGACCGCGACCGCCACGCTGACGAACGTTTGAATGATGATCGCCGTGCCCATCACCATGAAGAGCACCTGATTCAGCGGCGTCGACACGTTGAAGTGGCTCGTTGTGCCGCGAGCCGCCTGAATGTCGATGATGCTCACCTCGAGCACGAACACGATCGCCGTCGTCCAGCCAACGATCCGCCGCATGCGCGGCCAGCTCGTGAGATACCCGAACACCCACGCCAGCGTTAGGCTGTAGATGGCCGTGGAGATCGCGAACTTGAACGGCTTGAGCCAGGCGGGTGCGCCGGTGATGACGCGCGGATCGATGAAGACCGCTGCCAGCGACGGACCGGCCACGGCGAGCATCAGAATGCCAACGGCCGTGAGCGGCGGGCTCGAACGCCAGAGCCGGGTCGTCAGCGCGGCGATTCGCGCGCGCAGGGAAGTGGGGGCGGTACCTTGGTTGGAATGCATGAGCGCCTCCAATGTTGCCAGTGTCAACATAGATAGTCGGCGGTGTTGACGATGTCAACATCTGCATGTAGCATGAGGCAGCATGCCGCGACCCAAGCGTTCAGCCCGCAGGCCGAGCCGGCCATATCACCACGGCAACCTCCGCCGCGCGCTACTCGACGAGGCGATCGCGATCATCGGCGCCGAGGGCCTCAGCGACGTGACGCTCCGGGAGATCGGCGCGCGGCTCGGTGTCTCGCGCACGGCGCTGTACCGTCACTTCGCGGACAAGGATGCGCTGCTCGCGGCCGTTGCTACCGAGGGGTTCCGTGCACTGCGCCGCGAGCTGGTGACAGCGTGGGAGGTCGGCGGCCGTGGAGACGAGGCGTTCCGCGCGATGGGCGTTGCCTACGTTCGCTTCGCCGTCGCCAACCCGGCGCACTACCGCGTCATGTTCGGCGGCGCCGTCCAATCCGAGAATCCTGACCCCGAGCTCGCCGCCGAAGGGCACGGGGCCTTCAACGCACTCGTCGATCCACTCGCCTCCCTTCAGCGCGACGGGCTGTTCCGCGCCGAAGACCCCGTGCTCATGGCCACGTACGTGTGGGCCCTCGTGCACGGCATGGCGATGCTGGCGATCGACGGCAAGCTCGCTGGCCTCGTGGAAATCGAAACGCTGATGCAATACGCGTTCGATCGTCTGCGGACCGGGATCAGCGCGGGTGCCGGCAGGGCCGGCGTCGATCTGCCGCCGGCTCGTTCGACGTCAGCGTGAAGGCTCGTGCGCACGTAGGCTGCGACCGCATCATTCCCATCTGTATTGACAGGAGACGCCGTGGACGAGCAAGCGCTTTTTACGAGCTTCTGGGTCAAGGAATCCGAGACCACGCGCAAGGTGCTCGCGCGAATCCCCGAGGGGTCCGACTACAAGCCGGACCCTCGGTCGCGAACCGCGAAGGAGATCGCGTGGCAGATCGTGTGTGAGGAGAAGATGATCATCGATGCGCTGGAGCAGGGCAGAGCCGAGTGGGCGCCGCCGCCGCTGCCGGCGACGATGAAGGAAGTGCTCAGCGCGTACGAGACGCAGAGCGCAGCGATGCCGGCTCGGTGGAACGCGCTGCCTTCGGCAAGCTGGCAGGGCGAGATGGAATTCTTCGGCAGCAAGCGGCCGTCGGCGCCGATGGCGTGGAGCTTTCTGTTCGACATCGTCCACCATCGCGGGCAGATCTCGACGTACCTGCGCCCGATGGGTTCCACCGTGCCGCAGATCTACGGTCCGAGTGGCGACGAGCCCTGATTCAGTCCCTCACAGCGGGTCATTCGCTGGACGGCTACAATGCCGCGCAATACTCGAGAAAAAGGGAAGCGGAAACGGCCATAAACGACTGATCCGCAAGATCCGATGTTTCCGGCCGTTTCCGTTTCCCAATTGGTTTGGATGCCAAACCGCGCGCAAGCGGTAGCGCGAACGAGGCTCTGTCTTGCACCGGGTCAGGGAGGGCTGATCTGCGCCGCCTTTTTTCGTGCCTCCGCGACGACGTCGTTGGCGCGCTTGTCCGCCTCGCGGATCATCGCGTCCGCCCGGTCGTTGGCTTCCTTCTTCATGCGATTCGCCGCGGCCTGGGCGGCGGCTTTCGCGATCGGGTTCGTGGTGCGCGCGACCAATGAGTCGGCCCGGCTATTGGCCTCGAGCCTGACGGTATCCGCGAGCTTCTGTGCCTCCGCGCGAATCGCCGCCGCCTGCTTCTCCGCGTCGGCGATGATCTGCTCGGCTTGCGCCTGCGCCTTTTTGCGCGCCTCATCGGCGGCGGAATCGGCCTGCTGTTTCAGAGAGTCCACGCGCTGCGCGACCGCTTGCTGCGCCGCCTCCTTGACGCCCTGTCCGGCCGATGCGACGACGTCGGCGAGGTTGGTCTGAACCGTCGGACTCGTCATGGTGCCGCCCACCTTGATGTCGAGCGCGACCGTGTCCGCCGCCTGCAGGTTGAGACCCGTTCGCCCGGCGCGAGCGATGAGGCTGGCGATCGCCTGGTTGGCCGCCGCACCGAGGTCGGCGCGAGCGACCCGGAGGCCTAACGTGTACTGCAGCGACTGGTCGATCCCGTGCGAGCCAGAAACCTGGAGCGCGGACCGACCGGCGCGCACGGTAAACGGGTTGACCTGCACTCGGCCAGCGTGGATTTGAATCGACGCGCGAAGGCTGTCCAGCGTCGGATTCCGCAACTGCTCGAGCTTCACCGCGTCCGCGATCTTGCCTAACAAGGGAAGGCCCTGGATCACGAGATCGGACGTCTTGAGCGTGCCTTTCCCGTCGAGCACGTTGAACAGGGGCATCATGTCCTTGCCGAGCGCGCCGGCGAGGTGCAAGTCGGTTGACACGCTGCCGCGCGCGTACTTTGCGACCGGCGCGAGCATCTGCACCGTCGTGAGCGCGGCGAACGCGCTCGGGATGTCGACGCTCTTGAGTTGCACCTGGGTGTCGAACGCCGGCCTCAGCGAATCGACCGTCTCGTAGAAACCGCTCACGCCGATCGAGCCGCCCAGTGCGTTCATCGCAAAATTCTCGAGCGTGGCGCGCTTGTCCTTCACCCGCAGGCCGCCGCGGGCGTTCGTCATCGTGAGCTTTCCGTACAGCAGCTCGCCGACCGTGGCCTGGAGACCAAAGTCGATGTTGCCGGGTACCTGGATGATCGTGAGGCTGTCATCCGACTTCCACTCGTCGAGGTTGAAGCGCCGGCTCGCCAACGTCGCGTTGCCACGCAGTGGATCGCCGCGCAGGGCAAACGGCAGGAGGTTTTCCAGGTAGCCCGAGAGCTGCACGTCGCTGGTGCCGATCTGCGCCGAGAAGGAGCGAAGGTCCGCGCGCTGCGGCGATATCTGGAGCGAGGCTTCCCGCACGGCCACGGCGCGCGGGAGATCGGCGCTCTCGAGCGTGAGATCGCGCACCCCGAGGTTGCCACGCGCCGCGATCCGGTCGTACTGCTTCCGGTCCACGTACGACATACGTGTGCGCACGGCGACGTCCGCGTCGATCTTGCCGGTCAGCTCCTTCACGCTGGCGAGCTTCACGGTCTTGCGCAAATCGGCGAGATCGAGCTTGCCCGTTAGGCGGAGGTCCACGTCGGGGTCGGAGATCGGCGTCCGCAGGACGAGGGCCCCATCGATCGGCTGGCCGCCGATCGCGGCGTGAAACCGGTCGAGGCGGACCATCGTGCTGTCCACGTCGCCGCCCGGGTTCCGCACCAGGAGGTCGAGCGCGATGTCACGCGCGGGCAGGGGAAGGTCCGGGTACTGAAACGCGCCGTTCGCCACGTTCGCGTTGATCGCGAACGACGGGAATGCCTTCGGCCCGTAGTCTCCCTTCACCTGACCGGAGAGCGTCAGCACGCCGGCCGTCTTCAGCTTCTGGAAGTCGCGCATGTAGATCGCCGGCACGAGCGACAGGATGTGCCGGAAATCCGTGCGCGGCGTGTTGAACGCGAGGTCGAGCGCGACGTTCTCGCCGCGCGTGATGGCGGATCCGGTGAGCGCGAGTCGCAGGTCGTTCAACCGGATCTCGTTCTTCCCGAGCGTGAACTTCTGACTGCGCTTGTCGCGCATGTCCGCGTTCACGTTGGCGGTGAGATCCAGCGCGACGTGATTGAGGTACGGAATGCCCGCGAATCGAACGGTGACGGAGTCGCCGTGCGCCTGGGTCGTGATGGTGAAGAGGTCCGTCGCGAAATCGCCGCTCAGCGATTGCCGGTATCCCACGAGCGACGCGAAGAGGCGCGCCTTCCGGTCATCGAGCGAGATCGTGGCGTTTCGGAGGTCGAGCTTCTCGAGGCTCACCTTGAACGGGCTCGACGTCTTTTGCGTGGTGGCGGTCGTCTTCTTCGTGATGTCCCAGTTCGCGCTGCCATCGTCGAGGACCTTGAGCGCGATCACCGGCCGCTCGAGCTCGATGGAGCGAACGACGATCGCGTCGCCTCGACGATAGTTCCGCCACACACTTCCAAGGTCGAGCGCGACGTCGAGCCGCTGGATCCTGGCCAGCGTGTCGCCGGCGAAGAGCCGCTTGCCGGCGATGCTCAGGTCGTCGAGCCTGAGCGTCAGATTCGGAAAGTCCCCGAACAGGGAGAGGCCGGCGTCGCGCCAGTCCACACGCGCCTCGAGCGCCGAATTGACCTCGGTCTTCACCCGAGCGGCGATGCGGTCACCGAATAGAAATGGCAACGTCACCAGCGCGACGAGCAGGACGACGATCACCGTTCCTGCGCCGACTAGGATCTTCGTCCGCGTCTTCATGAGGATGCTCCCGATCGCATTTCGAATTCTAGCGTGTCACATGGGCCCGGACTCGCGGCCCAGGCGGCCTGACGGTATCCTTGCGCCTCCCAAAGACGACTTGGAGGGACCTGATGATTCGTTCGCGCGTGGTTGCGCTGGCGCTGGCCGTGGTCCTGCCTGGCTGCGCGAGCGGCGGTTCGAGCCACAATGCGTCCGCCTTGCCTGCGACGGGCGACACATCGGGCGCGACCATCGCGCAGATCTACTTCTGGCGCGCCAAACCGGGAAAGGTGGACGAGTACACGCGATACATTCGCGAGCGGGCCGAGCCGATCGACGCCGAGGCGCGGCGGTCCGGCGCGTTCATCTCGGTCACGACGTACCAGGCGTCGGACACGACGGTGCCGTGGACCCACATGCGCGTGTTCCTGCTGCGCGACTCGACGCAGCTCCGCGGGCTCGGTGACGCACTCACGGCGGCGGGCGTTCGCCTCGAGCCCGACAGCGTGAAACGCCGGCTGCAAAGCGAGTACTCGGCATCACTCCGCGATCGCGTCGGTTCGACTGTCGTCAATCTCGTTAGGTAACATACGCCCATCACTGGTTAGGCAATTCGAACTCCTGAACTCTATTCAACCACAGAGAGGTCACGGAGGTCACGGAGGACCGACAAATTTCATTCTTTTCTCTGTGACCTCGGTGTCCCTGTGGTCAAAACTGCCTTTTACCTTCTGACTCATTTATACCGGACACCGTGCTTCACCACGACGTCCACGCGCTGAAGCAGATCGATGTAGCGCAGCACGTCGCCGCGCACCGCGATGATGTCCGCGTACTTGCCCGCGCTCACGGTGCCGACGTCACGGTCCACCTTCATCGCCACCGCCGGCCAGTACGTCGCGGCGCGGATCGCGACCATCGGGTCGACGCCGAGCCGGTTCACCCACGTGGCCAGCTCGTTCCACGTCGAGCAGCAGTGGAAGTTCATCGGCACTCCCGAGTCGGTCCCGATCAGGAGCACCGCACCCGACTCCTGCAGCTGCCTGAACTTCCGCCCGAGCGTTGGCCGGCGGCTCGGGACCATCGAGAAGTACGCGAGCTGGTCGGGGTGCGCCAACGACTGCTTGATGTCGGCGACGATCGAGTCCGGCAGCCCAACGTGCCATGCCGGATCATCCACACGCTCGGGGTTGTCGCGCAGATACTCGTAGTTGTACAGCACGTCGATCGTCGGCGTCCAGAAGAACGGGCCTGCCGCACCGCGTGCGGTTCGCTCGCGCAGCGCCGACATGATGTCGTCGGGGTATTCCGGCGCGGTCGCGAGGCCCGTGTGCTCGAAGTCATCCACCCCTGCCGCGAGGCCTCGGCGAATCTCCTCCGGACGATGCGCGTGCGCGACAACCATCAGGTTCGCCTTGTGCGCTTCGTCCACGACCGCCCGCACTTCTTCCATCGTCATCTGATCCTGGTCGATCAACTTGATGACGTTCACTCCGGCCTTGGCCAGCCGTCGTACCTTCTCGCGCGCGTCCGCCTCTCCTTTGACGCCCCACCGGAAGTATTCGGTGCCCGGATACGCCTCGTGCTGAATGAACGGTCCCGAGACGTAGAGCGTCGGGCCCGGCATCTTCCCGCCGTTGATCGCGTCGCGCACGGCGATGCTGGCGCCTAACGGGCCGCCGAGGTCGCGCGCGCTCGTTATGCCCGCGAGGAGCAGCTGCTTCGCTGACGACGGCATGATCACGGACTCCAGGAGCGGCGGGTAGGTCTTGTCCCAATGCGCGTAGTCGCCGTGTCCGTTGATCATGAGGTGCACGTGCATGTCCCAGAGCCCGGGCAACACGCTCATCCCTTCGGTCGAGATGACCTCGGCGCCAGCGGGAACGGCCAGCGTGCCCACCTGTCCGACGGCGCGAATGCGATCGCCATCGATGATGATCACACTATTTCTGAGCGGTGTTCCGCCATAACCGTCGATCAGCGTTCCGCCGACGAGTGCTTTGACGCGAGCATCTTGCGAGGCCTGGCCTGGTGCGGGCGTCGGTATGGTGGCGAGCAAGGCGGCGAGGATCGCGATGGCGCGCGGAATCAGATGGGTTCGCATGGCTGAGCTGGCGAAGGGGTCGGGGAATGGTGGCGACGATTCGAGTCGGCGCAAGGCTCACCACCAACTTTTCATCCACGCCGCCTGTCCAAGCCCGTGCTTCCTCGCCCCTCCAAACTCCTCCAGATAGTGAATCGCATGGGCACATCGCGCGACGACATTCGATACGCGCTGCGGCGTATCCGACGGGAGCCCGCCTTTGCCGCGTTCGCGGTGGCGATCATGGCGATCGGCGTTGCTGCGGTGACCGCGGTGTTCAGCGTGATGAGTCCCCTCATGCTTCGGCCGCTGCCATTTGCCCATCAGGAACGGCTCGTTTGGATTGCTGGCGAGCCTGGCGGCGGACTTTCGTCCGTCACGTCACGCGCGTTCAACCTGCGCGACTATCGCACCTACAGTCGGTCCTTCGAGGCGATCACGGGTTTCGGCGCGTTCTTCGACTATGGCGGCTACAACCTCGTGGGCGACGGTCCGCCCGAGCGCCTCGTCGGCGTTGGTGTCGTTCAGAACTTCCTGCCCGTCCTCGGCGTCCCGCTTCTGCTCGGCCGGAATTTCACGGATGAGGAAAGCGTCTGGAACGGCCGCCGCGCGGCGATCCTCACGCACGGATTCTGGACGCGGCGATTCGGTGCGGACGCTGCGATCGTGGGTCGGTCGATCACGCTGAACGGCGAGCCGACCGAGGTGGTTGGCGTCCTGCCAGAGTGGTTCGACTTCGCGTCGACGTTCGCGCCGTCGTCGCGTGTCGACTTCCTGACGACCTTTCCGGTAAGCGAGGAGACGGACCAAAACGGCAATACGTTGTCGATGATCGGACGGCTCGAGCCCGGCGTGACTGTGGCCAGCGCGCAGGCGGACCTCGACCGCGTCAACAAGCAGCTGCAGGAGGCGGATCCGAAGCGGTGGGGATTGCGCGCGACCGTCAGCGGATTGCGCGATCATCTGGCGGGATCGTTCCGCGCTCCGTTCCTCGTGCTCGCCGTAGCTGCCGCGCTCGTCCTGGCCGTGGCGTGTGGCAACCTCTCGAATCTGCTCCTCGTTCGGGCGCAACAGCGCGCCAGGGAGATGAGTGTTCGAAGCGCCCTCGGTGCGACGCGCCGGCGCCTCGTCGTGCAGCTGTTGACGGAGAGCCTCCTTCTCGCGACCGCCGGAGGCGCGCTCGGCGTGGGCCTCGCGTTCTGGATCACGCGATGGGTATCGGCGACGACCGCGGTGAGCATCCCGATGCTGCGCGCCGTGTCCGTTGACGCGTCCGCGTTAGGCTTCACGCTCGTCGCCACGCTGGTTACCGGGCTCGTGGTCGGGATTGCGCCGGCGCTGCAGCTGTCGCAGGGCAGGGAGTGGGCGACCCTGAACGAGGCGAGCCGTGGCTCCAGCGGCGGTCGCCGGAGCAACGCGGTACGCGAGACGCTGGTCGTGGGTGAGGTGGCGCTCGCTTTCGTGCTGCTCGTGGGTGGCACACTGCTGCTCCGCAGCTTCGTCGGATTGCTCGACGTCAACCTCGGCTTCCGACCGGACGGCGCGATGATGTGGCAACTGGACGCTGGTCGCCCCGCTCTGAACGACACGGCGCGGCTCGCGTATTACGAGAACCTCGTGAATGGCATCCGCGAGGTGCCTGGTGTGGACATCGTCGGGCTGACGGACACTCCGCCCCTCGGACGGAACCGGAGCTGGGGCATCCGCGCGAAGGGTGTCGTGTACGAAAAGGGTGAGATGCCGGACGTATTTCCTCGCCTGGTCGATACGGAGTATCTGCGGTCCATGAGGATCCCGTTGATTGCCGGGCGGCAGTTCACCGAGAACGACCGCGATGGTTCGGATCGCGTTGCGATTCTGAACCAGACGGCGGCGGCCAGGTTCTTTCCTGGCAAGGATCCGCTCGGTCAGGTGTTACTGCTGTTCGACAAGGAGATTCGCGTCGTCGGCGTCGTGTCGGACGTCAGGCACCAGGCGCTCGAGAAGGAATCCGGGCTCGAGCTGTATCTACCGTACAAGCAGATGCCCTACTTCCGGACGCTGGCGATGGTGGTGCGATCGCGTGTTCCACCGACTGCCTTGGCGCCGCGTGTGCAGGCGGCGCTGCGTGCGGTGGATCCAATGCTGC
This sequence comes from Gemmatimonadaceae bacterium, assembly GCA_036274195.1. Lineage (GTDB taxonomy): Bacteria > Gemmatimonadota > Gemmatimonadetes > Gemmatimonadales > Gemmatimonadaceae > JAJKIV01. The sequence continues at coordinate 25,610 of DASUGD010000033.1, forward strand.
CGGTTGCCGACTATCAGACGCTCGATTCCGTTGTGGAACGTTCGGTCTCGCCGCGACGGTTCATCCTCGTGGTGCTCGGCGCGTTCGCCGGCACGGCGCTACTGCTCGCCG
>DASUGD010000034.1:0-13692 GCA_036274195.1 Gemmatimonadaceae bacterium
GTACGGCGTGAAGCGTCGCGGATCGTCGAGCGTGTTCGATCGCTCGGCAATCACGTGCCCGCGCTCATCTGGAACAGGGTCCGCGAGGCACCCGTGCCTCTTCCTGTGGAACCGAACGTCCGTCAGTTTGTTGCCGCCGCCGTGCCTTCGCCGATCGGCGCCGCGCGGCTTCTGAAGTGGCACGACGGCTGGAGAGCGCTGGAGGGTGATGGCTGACAATCTCTACTACGTGTACGCCGTCGTGTCACCAACGACTGCCGTCGAAGTTGCGCCGACCGGCATCGATGGGCACACCGTGACGCTCCTGGCGAGTGGCGATGTCGCGGCGCTCGCCTCTCGTGTCGACGCGTCGGCGTACGGAGAAGGACTCGACGAGCACGTGGCAGACGTGGCCTGGATCGCACCGCGTGCAACGGCTCACGACTCCGTGCTGACGTGGGCGAGCGACGTTGGTGCCGTCGTCCCGCTGCCGATGCTCTCGCTGTTCCGGTCGGAAGACGCCGTGCGCGCGATGCTGACGGCGCGGCATGATGAGCTGGTCGCGCTGCTCGCGTACGTAGCTCGCGGTCGCGAATACGGCGTTCGCATTTTCCGTCTGGACGACGAGCTGCGCCGCTCGCTCGGTTCCTTCAGCCCGCGAGTCGCTACGCTGGAGGCGGAGGTGGCGAGCGCGAAGTCTCCCGGACAGGGATATCTGCTCGGCCGAAAGCTGGATCGGGCACGAAAGGACGAGCTGCGCGCCGTCGCCGCGGAGATCGCGTCGGTGGCGTACGACGAGCTTGCGGCGAGGTCGATTGCGTCGACGCAGGACGCGCTGCCGCCGGCGTCGCCCGAGCAGGCAGGCGCGGCGGTGCTCAACGCGTGGTTCCTGGTCGCCCACGATCGCGTCGATGCGTTTCGTGCGGCGGTGACCGAGCTCGTTCGCGCTCACGAGCGGCGCGGGTTCCGCGTCGAGTTCACCGGCCCGTGGCCACCGTATCACTTCACTCGAGGGAACACCGATGTCCGGTGAGGTCCTCGACAACGCGCCGCTCGAGCTGTCGGACCTCATCAATCGCGTGCTCGACAAGGGCGCCGTGATTGCCGGCAGTGTGACCATCTCGGTGGGAGACATCGATCTCATCCAGCTCGATCTCACCGTCGTGCTCACCGCGATCGAGACCGTACGGAGCGCCGAACGCCGCCGGCGTGAGTTCGACGGAGACCTGAATGCCGACCTACCTGTACTGCCTTCGGACTGAGCGTGCCGACCCACCCGCTGCGCTGACCGGTGTGGACGGCACGAGAGTGCATGCGGTTCACGCGTCGGGACTCACCGCCTGGGTGAGTGACGTGACCGACAACGTCAGGCCAACGGTGGATCGTGTGAAAGCACACGATACGGTCTGCGCTGCCGCGCTGAATGAGGGTGAGACGCCACTGCCAGTTCGCTTTGGGCAGATCTTCCCGGACGATGCGTCGGTCGTCTCCGAGCTCGCCGTGCGCGAGGCAGTACTGCGGCCGCGACTCGCGCGGGTCGCGGGTTGCGTCGAGCTGCGGCTCGTATTGCCCAAACGCTCGGACCCGTCGAGCGAGGAGGGGACTGCCGAAACCATCACGCGGGACACGACGTTGGCCGGACGTGATACGTCTGGTGTCGCGGATGGCCCCGGGACTGCATTTCTCGAGCGGCTCGCGCGCCGCGACCGCGCGGCGCTCGCGCGTGTAGCGGGATGCGAGGACGTTCGGCACGCCGTTTGTTCCGCGGCGAAGTCGCTGGTCGTGGGTCAGCGGCCCTGTGAGTCTGCACGCGGAATCTCGTTCTTCCCCGTGCTGGTCCGACGCGCGGAGGTGGATGCCTTTCGCTCGGCGGTTGCGGAAACCTTGAGAGTCAAAGGAATCCCGCTAGCCGTGCTCGGTCCGTTCGCGCCATATTCGTTCGCTGGCGATGCCTGAGGATCACGTGCCGCCGATCGACGCGGATGATGCGATGCGAGAAGAGCTCGCGACGCAGTTGTCGGCGATTGCTCGCACGTTACCGGATCGGATCAATGCGGATCCGGAGCACGTCGAGCAGGGACTGGCCCGGCTCGTCTTGACCCTGATCGAGGTGGTGCGTAAGGTCTTGGAGCATCAAGCGGTCCGGCGCATGGACGGCGGTGGACTCAGTGCGGAGGAAGTCGAGCGATTGGGCCTCGCGCTCCTGAAGCTCGATGAGCGTATGCAGGAGATGAAGGGAGCCTTCGGGCTCACGGACGAGGATCTACAGATCGACTTGGGCCCGTTAGGAGGGTTGCGGTAGCGGCGACATCTCCGCCGGTCATTTGCCCTCACGTCACTCGCTCACGCTAACCACGGCCGCACGGCTCGCCGTCGGAGTGTTCCTGCTTGGCGGATCTCGTTACCCCATCACGTGGTCACGGTCTGGTCGAGATTCTCGATCGCGTGTTGGACAAGGGGCTGGTGATTGCTGGCGACATCAAGATCAATCTCGCCAACGTCGAACTGCTCACGATTCAAGTGCGGCTGCTCGTGTGCTCGATCGACAAAGCAGAGCAAATCGGCTTGAACTGGTGGCGCCATGACCCGCGGCTCACCGCCGTTCCGTCGAGCCCGCTTCTTGCGAGCGACATCGAGCGACGCCTGGAGCGCATCGAGCGAGGGCTCGAGCGACTCGCGTCGGAGTCGGAGCGTACTACCCGTCGCAAGAAGTAAGACCCTCTTACCTGCGGAGTAGGCTGAAATGGCCGTAGAACGCTCCCCCAGTGGGAGTTCTCTCATCGACGTCCTCGATCGCGTGCTCGACAAGGGCATCGTGATCGATGCGTGGGTGCGGGTCTCGCTCGTTGGGATCGACCTCGTGACGGTCGAGGCACGCGTTGTCGTCGCGTCGATCGACACGTACCTGAAGTACTCCGAGGCGGTAGGCATCACCGCGCCGGTCTCACGCCCGCGTGAGCTGGTGGCCGATACGGAGTCGGAACTCGAACGCGTTATGCGGGAGAACGCGGAGCTACGTCGTCGGCTTGAGCAGGGCGGAGCATGACCTGACTGATGGCGGACGTCCGCCGGCCGGCGCCGTCACGGACCTGGACGAGCTGCTCGCCACGCTCGCCGAGGCACCGGACTTGGCCTCCTCCGCGGCGTTTCTGCTGTCGCGACTCGGCGAGCTGACCGGGTCGAGCCGCGGGCTTGCCCGGCTCCTCGATCCGACGCTGGAGATACTGGGCGTCATCGCGATGGTGGGGTTGGAGAGCGACGATGCCGTCGCCGGGCTGTCGGTCAACGACCTGTCTCACCCCGTCGTCATCTCGACGCTCTCGGTGCATCCGGTGCGGTGTGAGCGCGGCGCTGTCGGCGACTCGCGGGTCCCGTTTCGCGAGTGGATCGCCCTCCCGCTTCCGCGAGGTGACGACCGGGCGGGGCCGCCGGTCATGCCGGCGTCGCACGCCGCCGACCTCCTCGCGCCGGCCGGGGTCCGGCTCGGCACGCGGCCCGTTAGGCAGCAGGAGTGGTTCGGGCACGCGCCCGCCGGCGTCGTCGTGCTCGAGGGGGACCCGGGCGAGGAGGCGGTCGCGGCGCTCGCCCGCGTGGCGATGTTCGCCGGCCCCATCCTGTCGCGCATGGGCATGGCGTCGGCCGTGCGGCAGGCCGCGGACCGGGCGGCGAAGGAGCGTGATCGCCTAACGAGCATCATCGACTCGCTGCCCGACCCGATCGTGATCACGAACGCGGCGAACGACATCATCGTGCAGAACGCGCGTGCGGAGCGTCTGCTCAACACGCGCGACTCGGACTCGGAGGGGCGCCGTCGCGCCGTCGAGGTGAACAACCTGCTGTTCACCTCCTACCTCGCGCGCGCCGTGATGACGGGTGGGCTTCAGAGCGGACCGCGCGAGCTCAACCTGGTGGACCCGGGCGAGGGGACCGACCTCCTGTTCGAAGTCCTCGCGCATCCGCTGAGCGGTGAGGCGGAAGGCGCTGGCGCCGTCCTGTCGGTGCTCCGGGACGTCACGGACCTGCGGCGCGCCGGCCACGAGCTGGAGCGCCAGATGCAGCGCGTGCGCCTGGCGGAATTCGAGGCGACGCGCGAGCGCGACCGCCTGAACCTGATCCTGGAAAACGTCGCCGACCCGATCCTCGTCACCGACGACCAGTCGAACATCATCATGATGAACGACGAGGCTGAACGGCTCTTCCAGGTTCGCGACAGCGGCCGGCGCAACTACGGCGCGATCCAGGCGATCCGCGGCAACGACACGAAGTTCACCTCGTTCATCTCGGAGTTCACGTTAGGCACCGCCATCTCGCGCCGGGCGCGGATGGCACTCACCGACCCGCAGAGCGGGCGCGAGCTCCCCGTCGAGGTCGTGTCGGGCAAGATCATCAACGAGCACGGCGAGCCGAGCGTCATCGTGTCCGTCGTACACGACCTGACGAAGCAGGTCGAGAACGAGCGGCTGTACGAAGAGCTCAAGAAGTTCTCGGCCCAGCTGGAAGAGCGGATCCGCGCCGCCACCAGTGACCTCGAGGCACAGAATCTCAAGCTGCAGTGGCAGTCGCAGGAGCTCGCGCGCGCCAACCGCCTCAAGTCGGAGTTTCTGGCCAGCATGTCGCACGAGTTGCGCACGCCACTGAACGCTGTCCTCGGGCACACGTCGCTGCTCCTCGACCGTCTGTTCGGCGAGGTGACGGTGCAGCAGATCGACAGCCTCGAGCGCATCCGCGCGGCGGGCCAACACCTGCAGGCCCTCATCGACGACATCCTCGACCTCGCCAAGATCGAGGCCGGCAAGATGCCGCTGCACCTCGAGGACATTGCGCTCCGCGAGGTCATCATCGAGGTCGCGCAGCAACTGGAGCCGATGGTCCGAAAGAAGGGTCTGGACGTGACGTACCGCGTGGGCGAAGACGGCATGCGCGTGTACACCGACCGCACGAAGCTCAAGCAGATCCTGCTCAACCTGCTCTCGAACGCGGTGAAGTTCACGCACGTGGGCTGGGTGCGCCTCGACACGACGCGGAACGACGATTTCGTGCGAATCGACGTGAGCGACAGCGGCATTGGCATCAAGAGCGAGCACCTCGACGCGATCTGGGAGGATTTCCGACAGATCGACCAATCCCGTACGCGCGAGTTCGGGGGCACGGGCCTCGGCCTGAGCATCACGCGGAAGCTGCTGGAGCGACTGGGTGGCAGCGTGCAGGTGGCGAGCCGGTATGGCGAAGGTACGACGTTCACCGTGTGGCTGCCGGTGCGCTTGGCGGCTGGCGGCGAGCCGGGATTCGGCGAGCCGCACGCGGTGAGGCTGGGGACTGGAGACTGAACAGCCGGGCCCTAGTCCCCAGTCCCCGTTTCTAGCGCGGCGCGAAGCTCGGTGGCGAGGGTGAGGGGATCGAACGGCTTCGTGAGACAGGCCGTGGCCCCCAGGGCTATCGCGCGCCGCATCTCGTCCTGCTGCGTCTTGGCCGTCAGGAAAACCACGGGAACCGCAGCCGTTGCCGGATCGGCCTTGAGCCGCCGACACGTCTCGTACCCGTCCAGACCCGGCATCATGCCGTCGAGGACGAAGGCGTCATAACGCGTCTGTGATGCACGCGCCAGCAATTCGGCGCCCGACGACACGATCTCGACGTCGAGCCCCGGATCGATCGAGAGCGCGAGCTCGAGGATCGTTCTGAGATCCGGCTCGTCGTCGGCGCACAGGAGTTTCATCCGTCCGGACGGTATCGGGTCGGGAGACTGCGGGGGCGTGACCGGCATCAGTTCTCGGACGTCTCTATCGCGTACGACGTCACCGCGCCGTCGGCCGGCCTACCGCCGAACACCCGCCATAGGCGCGCGCGGGACCTCCGATTCCATGACCGATTGATGGCGAGCGCCCAGACCGTCGCGCGGGCGAGCGATGCGCTGCGGACGTTACGCGAGCGTTTTCGCGAGACCAGCGCCGGCACCATCGCGTTACTCGAGGATCTGGCTCGGCAGCTGGCTGCCGAGCCGTCTGCGCCGGAAACCGTCGCGGCTCTCTGCCGTGAGCTGCATCGCGTGCATGGCACCGCCGGCAGCTACGGGTTCGTCGAGGCGAGTCGGCTCGCGGCGAAGCTCGAGCAGCGTGCCGCCGCGTGGGAACAGGACCCGGAGCTCGAGCGCTCGCAGCGCGCAACGATCATCGGCCATTTCGTGAGCGCCTTGCGGCTCGCGATGTCGGCGGAGACGGCCCTGGGGCACGCGCCGGTTTCCCGGCGGCGGATGATGCTGGTGGATGTCGCGCCGCCGTATGCGCGGCGCCTCCGGTCGGAGGCGGCGCTGCGCGGGTATCAGCTCACGTCGGCTCGCGCGAGCGATCTGACACCCACGGCGCTGCGCGAGCTTGCGCCGCACGTCGTCGTGGTCGCGGCGGAGCAGCTGCCCGACCTTCGCGAGTTGACCGCGTCATCCACCGCCGGCGTGATCGCGCTGGGTGACGGCAAGTCGGCTGCCCACGTCGACGCGGCCGCCGCCGGCGTGGCGACCGTCGACGAGGCGGACGAGCTCGGGGCGCTCTTCGACATCGCCGACCGCTTGTCGCTCGGGAGCTCCACCACCGGCGCGACCATCCTCGTTCTCGACGACGACCCGTCCATCCTGACGATCGTCCAGTTCCTGCTCGAGAGCGAGGGCGTGCGCATCATGACCTGCGACACGCCTAACGAGCTCCACCAGCAGCTTGCCGCGTCGGCGCCCTCGCTCCTCGTGATGGACGTCCGCATGGGGGCGTTTTCCGGCATCGAGCTCGCTCGCGAGCTCCGCACCCTTCCGGCCTACCGGGACCTGCCGATCGTCCTCATCTCCGCGGACACGGAGGAGCGCACGCAGGAGCAGGCACGGCGCGCCGGCGTCGACGACTTCATTGCGAAACCAATCGCCGCGCCGGACCTGCGTGCCTGCATTGCGCGGCATCTCGAGCGCCAACGGGTCGTGCGTCTCAGCGAACGACGCCACCCGGGCACCGGTCTCGCGCTACCGCCCCGCACCGCGACCGACGTCGCGGAGTTCGTCCGCGCCGGCGCAGCCGCGGACAAGACGCTCGCCATGGTGGTGGTGCGCCCCGACGACGACGACCTGGCGGGCGACGCGGCCATGGGCTGGCTCCGGGAAACGCAGCGCATCGCGAACGCCGTCGCCGGGTCGTCGAGCGTCGTCGGATACCACGAGGGCGTCTCGCTCATGGCCGTCATCGAGTGCGATGGCGAGGTTGCCGAATCACTCTTCGAGGCGTTGGTGTTCGGTCGCGTGGACGGGGCGCCCGCCTGGCGATGCGGCATTGCGGACACCGCGGAGGTCCCGGCAGAGGTCGGCGCGCTGCGCCGCGCCGCTGACGAGGCCATGGCGATCGCCCGTCAGGAGCGTGCAGCGTTCGTTAGGCGGTGGCGCCGCCAGGAAGCGGGGCTCGCCCCGGACATCATCCTGATCGAGGACGACGCGGCGCTGTCGGACATGGTGCAGTACGTGCTGCGCTCCGCCGGCCTCACCTTCCGAGCGTATGCGAACGGCGAGGTGGCGCTGGAGGCCCTGATCTCGTTTCAGACCGACGGGCGTCGCCCGCTCGTCCTCCTGGACGTGGACCTCCCCGGCCTCGACGGTCACTCGGTGCACGAGCGACTCCGGGCCGAGCGACCGGGCGTGTACGCGGTCGTGTTCATTACGGGTCACGCTGGTGAAGGCGACCAGGCGCGCGCCCTGCGGGCCGGCGCCCTCGACTACGTCTCGAAGCCAGTCAGCTTCCGCACGCTCGCCGGCAAGATCCCGCTGTGGCGAGAGCGCGCCGCAGCGAGTTGATTCCCACTCCGGTGTCGCGGTGCAGAAGGCGGTTACGCCGGAATCGCGATCGCCCGTCGCGGCCGACGCACCGCCAGCACGGCCTTCAGCCGGAGTACGAGATCCTGCTCGCGATCCCTCGCTTTCACGAACGCGTGTGACGGGGCCAGCGTGATGCCGTCCAGCTCCTCGTCCGAAAACTCGCGAGCGGAAAACACGAGCACCGGCACATCCGCGTAAACCGGAAGCTGCCGGAGCCGGACCACGAGGTCGACGCCTGGAGACCCCGGAAACAAGGGGTCGATCACGACCGCGTCGTATGGCGTGCTCGTTAGGGCACGCCAGGCTTCGTCGGGTGAACCCACCGCCGTGACGGCGCCCACCGTCTCACACAGCGACCGCAAGACGCTGAGCATGTCACGGTCGTCGTCCACGAGCAGCAGACGATGATCGGTTGCGTTCTCGGAGGTCGTCGATGCGGTCGGGGCGGTGTACGGCAACTCCGTGATGAACGTCGTCCCATGCCCGGGCGCGCTGTCGAAGCGAATCGAGCCGCCGTGCCGTTCCACGATAGCGCGCACGATCGCGAGCCCGAGCCCGGCGCCGCCTGATGCCCCCGCGGGATCCGCCTGCTGAAACTTCCCGAAAATGCGCTTCCGGAACTCGAGAGGAATTCCGGGCCCGCGATCGGACACGAACACCACGGCGCTCGTCGGCGTCGTGCGCAGGTTGACGGTCACCGATTCGCCCCGCGGCGAAAACCGCACAGCGTTCGAGATCAGGTTCGTGAACACCTGCACGAGACGGTCGGGGTCCCCGGTGACGACGGCGCTCTCCTCCGCCTCGATCACCAGGGAGACCTGCGCTTCCATCGCGACCGTCCGCAGCGATTCCACCGTGGTCCGAAGAATTTCAGCCAGCTCGCACGGCTCCCGTCGCACGAAGAGATGCCCCGACTCGATTCGCTCGACGTCGAGGATGTCGTTGATGAGGCGGATGAGTCGCTCCGTGTTCTGAAGTCCGATCTGCAGGAGATCGCGGGTCTTCGACGCGACCGCTCCGGTCGTTCCGGCGAGGACGAGTCCGAGCGCGCCGCGAATCGCCGTGAGTGGTGTGCGAAGCTCGTGACTCACGGTGGAGACGAACTCCGTCTTCAGACGCTCGACCTCCTTGAGTTGCCGGATATCGTCACGGAGCCCGAGCTCACGCTCAGCAACGGCTGCGGCGAGCGTGCCGAACGCTTCACCCAGTTGCCCGAGCTCGCGACTTCCGCCGGCAACCGAGCGGACGGCAGCGCGATGATCCCCCGCGGCGAGCGCGCGGGCGTCGAAGACGATCGCGTCCAATGTGCTGGTCACGCGTCGAAGACTCGCCACGGTCGCGAGCACGATCATCGCCACGAGGAGGAGGCGAACCAGCAGCGATTCGCGGGAATCGAGCTCGATCTGGCGGGCCGCCTCTCGCGCGCGATGTTCCGCCTGTGCTTGCGTGATTTGCTCGAGAACTCCCGTGGCCGCTCGAGCGCTGTCCATCAGGACGATGACGCTATGCGCCAGAGCGAGTGCCGTGTCTTCCGGCACCTCCGATGACCGCGCGGCGAATTGTCGTGATGCGGCTCGGCCCCACGACAATGCTGCTCGCTCGAGGCGTTCGGTGGCGAGCGTCAGCTCCTCGTTACCTTTGGCGAGCTGCGACAGCGAATCCATTGCCAGGCCGAGCTGGATACGACCGAGCTTGTATGGACCGAGGAACGATGAGTCACCAGTGAGCGCGAAGCCCCGCTGATCCGTGGAGAGATTGGCGAGGATCGGATCGAGTTTGGCGGTGACCAGGACCGCCGCGCCCGCCTCCGCGGCCGCCTGCTCCGCGTCTGCTCGGCGGCCTTCCTGCAGGGCAATGACCTGCCGGGTCGCGACCGCCCAGACTGCGACGACGGCGAGATTTGTGAGGACGAGCTGGCCGGCGAGCGATCTCGAGCGCCACCAGCGACCGGCGGCGCGGTATGCGCTGACCGGTTTCTCGGTCACCGTCCGCAACAGCACCGTGGCGGGACCGGAAAACACGGGAACGCGCGCACGGGGCCCGGGCCGAGGCCCGTCATCGGCCGGCGCGTGGTATGTTTCGTGAGGCTCCCGTGACGGGAGCTCGAATCAGGTCCATCACTTCGATCGCACACCTGAAATGACGACCAATCGGCTCAACGCGCTACACGAGGTCGGCCAGTCGATCTGGCTTGATTTCATCGATCGAACGATCCTCCAGAACGGTGACCTCGCTCGCATGATTCGCGAGGACAGCATCACGGGGATGACCTCGAACCCGACCATCTTCGAGAAGGCGCTCGCGGAAGGCGACGAGTACGACGATCAGATCAAGTCGGCTCCGCCGGGTCTCACCGCATGGGACCTCTTCGAGCTGGTCGAGACGACCGATGTTCGTACGGCCTGCGACATCTTCGCCGATACCCATCGGGCGGCCAAAGGCAAGGACGGGTTCGTCTCGATCGAAGTCTCACCGGGCGTCTCGCACGACACCAATGCCTCGATCGCCGAGGCGCGCCGGCTGTGGGCGACGGTGAGTCGGCCTAACGTGATGGTGAAGATCCCCGGGACGCCGGAAGGGGCCCGCGCCGTTCGCGCGCTGATCGCCGATGGCGTCAACGTGAACATCACGCTGCTGTTCTCCATCGAGGCGCATCGCAGCGTGATCGAAGCCTACATGGCCGGCCTCGAGGACCGCTTGGCAGCCGGCAAGGACATCTCCGGCATCGCCTCGGTCGCAAGCTTTTTCGTCAGCCGCGTCGATACCGAGGTCGACAAACGACTCGACGCTATCGCGGCAAAGGGCGATGCCAGTCTCAAGGACCGCGCGATGGCGCTCAAGGGCCGTGCCGCCGTGGCGAATGCAAAGCTCGCGTACAAGCTGTTTCAGGACATGTTCGCGAGTGAGCGGTGGGCGAAGCTGGCGTCGCGAGGCGGGCAGTTGCAGCGGCCGCTCTGGGCCAGCACGAGCACCAAGAACCCGGCGTACCGTGACGTCGTGTATGTCGAAGAGCTCATCGGGCCCGACACCGTGAACACGATGCCACCCGCGACGGCCAAGGCGTTCAAGGATCACGGGGTCGTCGAACGCACCGTCGATCGCAATCTCCGCGAGGCCGAGCGGGTGATGGAACAGCTCGCGGAAATCGGCATCGATTTCAACGATGTGACGAAGAAGCTTCTCGTTGACGGGCTGGCGAGCTTCCAGAAGTCCTTCGATTCGCTGATCGCGGGCCTCGAGCGCAAGACGAAGTCGCTCGGGCGACCCATCGGGGCTGGTCGCTGACGCGCGCCCCGTCGGCATCGCGGTCGCGGGTCACCCTGCTGTGATCCGCGATCGCTGGCCGGTGCACGATCGCCTGTACGGAAAGACCCGACGTTCCCTCCTGCATCCCTAACGCTCCGTGCCAACGAACCACCAACCGCGCACGAAGATCGTGTGTACGCTCGGTCCGGCGACTGCCACTGCCGAAGCGATCGACAGTCTGATGGACGCTGGGCTCGACGTCGCCCGGATCAACTTCTCGCACGGCACCCACGAGCAGCACACGAGGACGATCGGATTGGTCCGCGAGCTCGGCGCACGGCGAGGGCGCCCGATCGCGATACTCGGCGACCTGCAGGGGCCACGCATCCGCATAGGCGATCTCGCGAAGCCGCGGCTTCTCGAGCCCGGCGGTGACGTCGTCTTCTGCCCCGAGGACTCCGCGAGCGGGTCGGAGATGCCGGTGACGTACGAGGCGCTTGCGAAGGACGTCCACGTCGGTGACCGCATACTCGTGGACGATGGCCTCATCGAGCTCGTAGTGCTCGACGTCAAGGCACCGCGCGTGATGGCGCGTGTCGTACACGGCGGAGAGGTGAAGAGTCACAAGGGTATCAACCTGCCCGGTGTAAACGTTTCCGCTCCATCCATCACCGACAAGGATCGCGCAGACGCCGCCTTCGCCGTCGAGCAACAGCTCGACTACCTCGCGCTCAGCTTCGTGCGCCGAGCCGCCGACATCGCGGAGCTCCGCGCGCTCCTGCCGAAATCCGTGCTCGTCATCGCCAAGATCGAAAAGGATTCGGCCCTCGAGAACATCGAGAGCATCCTCCGCGCGTCCGACGGCGTGATGGTCGCCCGCGGTGACCTCGGCGTCGAGCTTCCGTTCGAGGAAGTGCCGATCGCCCAGAAGAAGATCATCAAGCTCGCGAACATCATAGGCAGACCCGTGATCACGGCAACCCAGATGCTCGAGTCGATGATCGAGCACCCTCGCCCCACGCGCGCCGAGGCGAGCGATGTTGCCAACGCCATCATCGATGGGACCGACGCGGTCATGTTGTCGGCCGAGACGGCCGCCGGTGCGTACCCGCGCCTCGCTGTTCAGGCCATGCGGCGTATCGTCTGCGAGATCGAGCGGCACCCCTTCAAGCGTGCGCGTGAAGGCTACGTCGGGCCCGAGATCATCGCGACGACCGAGGAAACCATCGCGGCGGCAACGGACACCGCGCAGCGCATGTTAGGCGCGCCGATCATCATCGTGTTCACCAAGAGCGGGTTCAGCGCCCGAATCGTATCGGCGCACCGGCCGCAGGTTCCCATCCTCGCGCTGACCGACGAACCGCGAACGTTCAGTCAGCTCGCGCTGGTGTGGGGTGTCATTCCGCAGCTCGTACCCCACTGCGCTACGTACGAGGCGATGGTCGCGCGCGCGCGCGAGGTCGTGCTGACGCGCGGCCTCGCCCAGCAGGGCGATCGCGTGCTCGTCACGGCCGGCGTGCCGTTCGATGTTCCGGGCACCACGAACGTGCTTCGAGTCGAGCGCGTGTGAAGCTCACGTTCCTCGGCACCGGAACGAGCTTTGGCGTGCCGCAGATCGGCTGCCACTGTGCGCGCTGTCGGTCAACCGACCCGCGCGACCGCCGGACTCGCGTGGGAGCGGTCGTGGAGACCGATCGAGGAACGCGGCTCCTGCTCGATACGCCGCCCGAGCTACGGCTCCAGCTCGTCACGAACGGCATCGACTGGGTGGACGCGGTGCTCTTCACGCACGATCACGCCGACCATACACACGGCGTGGATGACATTCGCGCGATCACCGTCAGGCGCGACGCGCCACTGCCCATGTACGGGCCTCCGGCTACGCTCGAGAACCTGGCGAAGCGATTTCCGTACATCTTCGACGAGAACATTCGACCGGCGGCGGGCACGTCCAAGCCCGAAGGACACGCGCGGCCCCTGGCGGGCGATGAGACGGTAACGATCGGAGACGTCGACGTCACCGCGGTGCCGGTTCCGCACGGAAAGATGACCGTCTACGCGTATCGCATCGGGCCTCTCGCGTACGTCACCGACGCGAAGACCATCCCACCCGCGGCGCTCGACAAGCTTCGCGGAGCGCAGGTCCTCGTGATCAACGCGCTCTTCCGCACGGAGCATCCCACGCACCTGAGCATTCCGGAAGCCGTGCGCGCGTCGCGCGAGATCGGCGCGGACCGGACGTATCTCACACATCTCACTCACGACAATTTCCACGCGGATCTCGAGGCCGAGTTGCCGCGCGGAGTCGCGCCAGCGTTCGACGGGCTCACCATCCGGATCGAAGAACCGTGACTGGGGACTGGGGACTGGGGGACTCGGCCGGGACGCCATTAGCGCCGAGGAGACCTCCTCGAGTAGAGAGGCTTGGGTAGCCGAGTCCCCAGTCCCCAGTCCCTAGTCCCGTTTGTCGAGTGCCGAGTACCCAAACAAGGGGTTGCCTCACGTCCCGAGCGCGGTCAGCTTCCGTCGAAAGACCACCAAACAGTAGGCTCTCCCCCGAGGCGGCACCATGCTGGAGCAAGTGAAGACGCGACCCTCGCCGCTTGGCGACGCCATTCGCGTAGAAA
>DASUGD010000035.1:0-11347 GCA_036274195.1 Gemmatimonadaceae bacterium
ATTCCCACGCGCCGCGTGGGAATGATGCGTCAGGACTCTGACCCCCCACGAGCCAATTCATCTCGCCTCGACGGTCATCGCCATGCCGTACTTCGGCCGGAGCGTGATGATCGGCTGAAGCGCGACCGGGTGGCCACGAACCAGCCGCAGTCGCCACCGCTGCGCGATCGTCGCGAGGGCAATGACGCCTTCCATCCACGCAAACTGCTCGCCGATGCACACGCGTGGTCCGCCGCCGAACGGGAAGTAGGCGAACCTCGGGCGCTCCGCCTGACCCGCGGGGGAGAACCGGTCCGGGTCGAACCGCTCCGGATCCGGGAACCACCGCGCGTCACGATGCATGAGGTACTGCGACATGAGCACGATGGAGCGCGACGGAACCTCGTACCCGTTTGCCTGGAAGGGCGCGAGCGCGCGTCGGCCGAGGATCCACGCTGGCGGGTAGAGGCGCATGGATTCCGCGAGGACCATGCGCGTGAACGGCAGTGATGGAAGGTCATCCGCGCTGGGCAGCCGGCCGCCTAACGCCACGTCGACTTCACGATGGAACCGCGCCTCGACGTCGGGGTGTTCCGACAGGAGGTACCAGGTCCATGTGAGTGCGTTCGCGGTCGTCTCATGGCCGGCGAGGAAGATCGTCATGGCCTCATCGCGCAGCTGGACGTCGGTCATCCCCCCGCCATCGCCCTCCGAGTCCTGCGCGAACAGGAGCATCGAGAGCAGGTCGCCGCGATCGACGCCACTCGCACGACGGTCCTCGATCATCCGGTAGATCGTCGCGTCGAGCCGCGACCGGGCTTTTCGGAACCGCAGCGTCGCGGGCAGCGGCAGGCGGTCCAGCAGCTCGCCGAACGGCAGGAAGAAGCCGTTGTTGAACGACTCGAAGGTGGTCGCGAGCGCGGCGCCGATCGCCGCCGCCTCGTGCTCGACGTTCGAGTCGAAGAGCGTCTTGCCGACGATGCCGAGCGTCAGCGCCATCATCTCCTTGTGCACGTCGATCACGGCGTGCGCGCGCCACCGATCGCGACGGGCCGCGGCGTACGCCGCCATCGTCGCGCCATGAACGGCAACGCGCTGGCGATGAAAGGCGGGCTGCGCGAGACGGCGCTGACGCAGGTGGAAGTCGCCCTCGCTGGTGAGGAGACCGGTGCCGAGCAGGTTCTTGGCGCGCTCGAGGCCACGGCCCTTGTGAAAGTTGCGGTGGTTCGTGACGAGGACGTCCCGCACCAGGTCCGGATGGTTGAACAGGTACAGCGTTTCCGGGCCTAACGGGACACGCGCGATGTCGCCGTACGCCGTGAGCGCCGTGAGAAACGCGAGCGGGTCGCGTCCCATGCTCAGCGCATTCAGGGCCGGTACCCGCCGCCGCGGCCCGGGCACCTGCGCGGGCCGCGTTAGGCTTTCGTGCTCGAGCGCCGTCGAATTGGCCATCTCCCGTTCAGCTCCGGCTGCCTGCTGTTCAAACGATCATCCGAGGCCGCATGGCCAGTTCCAAGCGAGCCAGTGCGTTAGTACCCAGTCATCACGCATCAGGTCCCGCAGAGCGCTCTGGGAGAGAGCGCCCTCGAGCGTGGTTCCCGGGACCTGATGCCTGATGACCGACGACTGATGACTGGCCCACTCGGTACTGCTGTTTGACCGCTGTTTGTGGGTGAACCGCCTGGAAAATGGAACACGCCGTGAAGCGTGTGCTCCACGGCGTGTCTGGATCGTTGTGAGCCCCCTCAGGCGTGTTCCGATCCAGTTCCCTTCGATTCGTTCGGATCAGCGGCCGCCCTGCGCTCCGCCGGCCGGTATCGCCAGGTTCGAGCAGACGATCGCTCCCGATTCCACGTCGACCGCATCCACCCCTGCCGCCGTCATGCACGGCGTCGCGAGCCAGGCGTGGCGCGCGAGAGCACTCCACCCCTTCAGTGGATCCGTGGAGACGATGGTGATCTCCACGTCCGAGGAGGGCCGGAAGTCGAGCGCGGTCAGGTCAGTCGTATACCGCAAATTTTCAGCGTAATAGGCCTCTTCCGCCGTCCGCAGCGTCCCAAGATCGCTGCGCAGCGTGGCCTGATACGATCGCTCCTTCATGTTGCGGATCCGGGGAACACCGATCCCCGCCAGCAACCCCATGACCACCATGACGGTGAGCAGCTCGATGAAGGTGAATCCGTGCCTCGTGCGTCGCATGTGTGCTCGGAGGTCTGGGCTGTGAGAGTTCGTGTCTGCGGCGTGACGGAAGGCAGGACCGGTGCCAGCCGTGCCGCGTGACCTAACGCGATGCGCGCGAACGAGTTGGCGCACAGCGCGAGCGGCGACCCCGGAGGGCGCGATGTGGCTCGGCGACCACAGCGGTCGCCGGGATGTCGAGGTGCCGCGACAGGCGGCCGTTGCGACGCGGCTGTCGAGTGAGCCACATCACGAACGGCGCAAACGCGATCTCAGGTCGCGACCGATGACTGGACGGATGCCGCGAGCGCGGCGCCGAACGCACGCGCGCTCCGGAACCGGTCCTGAGGGTTGCGGGCCAGCGCTTTCGCGATGGCGGCATCGAGTGGCGCCGGAACGTCCGGGCGAAGGTCGCGGACCGATCGCGGTGTGACCCCGGAGAGCTTCGCCGCGATGATCATGTGCGCCGCCCGCGACGTGAACGGCGGCTCGGCGGCGAGGGTCTCGAACAGCACGCACGCGAGACTGTAGATATCGGCACGCCCGTCGATCTCGCGGTCGCCGCTCGCCTGCTCGGGGCTCATGTACGCGGGACTTCCAACGGACATGCCGGCGGCGGTCGACCACTCGCTGCCGCTGTGCCGCATCGCACGCGCTATCCCGAAGTCCGCGACAATGGCGTGCCCGTCGTGGAGGAGAATGTTCTCGGGCTTGATGTCACGATGAACGACTTCGCGTACGTGGGCGAATTCGAGCGCATCCGCCACCTCGACGGCAATGCGCACTGCCTCGTCGATTGGCAGCCGATGCTCGCGCTTGAGCCGTGCGCGCAGGGTTTCTCCCTCGACGAACGCGCTGACGAAGTAGCTCGTCTCGCCGGTCGTGCCGGAGTCGTAGAGCGGAAGGATGTGTGGGTGCTGAAGCCGGGCGAGGAGGCGGATCTCGCGCCGGAACCGCTCCGCGCCGGACGCATCGCCGACATCCGACCGAAAGACCTTGATGGCGACCTGTCGATCGTGCCGGAGGTCGCGCGCGAGAAACACGACAGCCATGCCACCGCGGCCCAGCTCGCGCTCGATCAGGTAGCGGTCACTGAGCAGCTTCTGAAACCGCTCGGCCAGAACGCTCATCCGGGACTCCGTATACGGCGTTGGCAGTATGTGTCGTTGGCTTTGAAACGGAAAGACCGGAAGACAGGGAAGGGGGATGCGGGATGAGGGAAGGGGGTTAAGAGCCGGCGCTCTCCGGACGCTCGCCTCGAACAGAGAGCGCTCCTGAAGTTCTCGATCCTACCCTCATCCCTCATCCCTCATCCCGCATACGGCCGCTCCGCGGCCGTATGTAAGTAGTTACTTGCATTCATTACCCGGCCCGTCTAGATTGCGCGTCCTTATGGCCAGCAGACAGAAACTCCTCGCCGCCGCCGCGCGGATCTACGGCGAGTCCGGATTCCGCGGCGCCACCACACGCCGCATCGCCGATGAGGCCGGCGTCAACGAAGTCACCCTGTTCCGCCTCTTCGGATCCAAGTCGGCACTCATCGCCGAAGCCATTCGCGAGCACGCGCCCCGTGCCACCGAGCCAGGCGGCCTGCCCGACGAGCCCGTCGAGCCTGAGCACGAGCTCACCGCCTGGTGCGATGCCCAGCTCACCCACCTCCGCGGCGCACGCTCGATGATCCGCAAGGCCATGGGCGAGATCGAGGAACATCCCGAGATGGCGCCCTGCATGTCCGAGGGCACGCAGGGCGCGTTTCGCGAGCTGCTCGATTACGTTGCGCGACTCCCTCGAGGCGACGGCATCTCGGAAAACGAGACCCGCACCGCGGCGGCGATGCTCATCAGCGCACTCTTCGCCGACGCGATGGGGCGCGAGATGATGCCCTTGCTCTACCCGCAGCCCGAGTCCGACGCTGCGGCGCTCTACTCGAGGAATTTTCTTCGCGCGATCGGGTGGGATGCCCCGCGACGCCGAAGCCCGGCACGCGGGACGCATGCTCGACAGCGCGCGCGCGGCACCGCTGCCCGCCGGTGAATCCACTCCTCAGTTCGGATACGTCAATGCATTTCCGCTCTATTCGTCGCGTTGCCTTCATCGCGACCGCTGTCCTCGCTTCGCCGCCCGCGACGAGCGCGTTGGTGGCGCAACAGCCTCCTCCGCCAGCTCGTCCCGCACGAGACACATCGGCTGCGCCGGGAGCGCCACGCCCGCTCTCGCTCGACGAGGCAATAAAGATCGCCGAGCGCCAGAGCGAGAATCTCCAGATCGCCCGTGCCGGTGTCGATCGCGCACGCGGCCAGGTCCTGCAGGCGAAGAGCGCATATCTGCCGCAGCTCAGCGGGTCGCTGCAATACACGCGAACGCTGCAGAGCCAGTTCGACGTGCTGCGCAATACGCCGCAGCCACAGCCAGGACCCGACGTGCCCCCGGCTCCACCGCGCGACACCACGACGTTCTTCACGCCCTGCACGCGGTATCTCGCCGGAGCAAGCGCGACGGAGGCTCAGCGCCTCGCGGGCCTGGAGACGTTCGCGCAGTGCTCGAGCGGTGGCGGTCTCGGCATCGACTTCACGAAAGTCGGGTTCGGCTCGCCCAATCAGTATCAGATCGGCTTGAGCGGGTCGTATAGCCTCTTCACCGGCGGCCGTACGTCCGCGCAGTACGCCGCCGCAACGGCGGGGCGCCGCTCCGCGGACGTCGAAGTCACGGCCCAGCGCGCCCAGCTCCAGCTCGACGTTGCCTCGGCGTATTACGACGCGGCGCTCGCCGATCGCCTCGTCGACATCGCGGATTCGTCACTCAAGCAAACCGAAGAGGCGCTGCGTCAGACCACGATCGCCCGACAGGTCGGCAATCAGTCGGAGTTCGATCTGCTGCGCGCCCGCGTGACGCGGGACAACCAGATTCCGCCGCTGCTTCAGGCGAAGACTTCGCGGAACCTCGCCTATCTCCGCCTCAAGCAGCTGCTCAACCTGCCCTACAGTGACTCGCTCACGCTCACGGATGGGATCGTGGACGTCGAGCAGGCGGCGAACGCGCGGGTCACCGCCGCGTCGAACGACCGGGCGGCGCTGACCACGCTGGTGTTCGCGATGAGCGACTCGATCGTGCGGCTGTCCGACACGACGACCGAGGCGCGTGCCACCGTCCGCCAGCTCGACGAGTCGCTGACCGCGCAGGAAATGCAGCGGAAGATCGCACGGTCCGAGTACCTGCCGAATCTCACGCTCTCGACGTCGTACGGTCGCGTGGCGTTCCCGACGGGAGGTATACCGAACTGGAACAATTTCGTGAACAACTGGACCGTAACTGTCGGCGCGTCGATGCCGTTGTTTACCGGCGGAAGGATTCGCGGTGAGAACATCGTTGCCCAGGCGAACGTTGCGGAAGCGAAGGCCCGGCTCCAGCAGACGAAGGAGTTGGCATCGCTGGATGCCCGCCAGGCCGTCGCCGAGTTGCAGCAGGCCGTCGCGACGCTCGCGGCGAGCGGCGGCACCGCCGAACAGGCCACGCGCGCCTACAACATCGCCGAGGTGCGATTCAAGGAAGGGCTATCGACGCAGCTCGAGCTCACCGAGTCTCGGCTGCTGCTTCAGCAGGCTCGCGCGAATCGAGCCCAGGCCGCCCGCGACTTCCAGGTCGCTCGGCTCCGCCTAACGCTGCTGAAGGATCTTCCGCTCGGGGCCGGCAACGCCGCCGGCGTCGGCTCGGCAGTCGGCGGACGTACCACGTTGCCGTCCACGGGCACGGGGGGCGCCGGCTCGACACAGCAGCAGCAACAACAACCGCAGCAGCTACCGCGGGCGGGTTCGTCCGCCAGCGTTTCCGGAACCGGACAGCCACAGTAAGGGAGCACGACCCCAATGCAACCAGGAATCAATCGCCACCGCCGCCACCGCCTGCGGACCGGCGTCGTCGCTCTGGCGATCGCCGTGACCGCCGTGGCGTTCGCAGGGTGCAAGCGCGGCGAAGCCGGAGACGCGAAAGCGGAATCCACTCCCGCGCCGACGACCGTCGGGCCGGAGAACGTCGTCGTCGTTACGCAGGCCGAGCTCGCGAGCGGGCCGGCGATCTCCGGCAACCTGCAGGCGGCGCAGGAGGCGACGGTCCGCGCACAGATCGGCGGTACCATCCTGCAGACGTACGTCGACGAGGGAACACGCGTGAGCACGGGCACGCTGCTCGCGCGCATCGACGACCGCACCATCCGCGACCAGTACCTTTCGGCGCGCTCGGCGGTGACGTCCGCGCAAAGCGCCGCGGAAGTCGCGCAGCGGAATCTCGAGCGGAGTGAGCGTCTCGCTGCGGCCGGCGCGATCGCCGACCGTGACCTGGAGACGGCGCGGAGCCAGAATATCGCCGCGCAGTCTCAGCTCGCCGACGCCAAGGCACGCCTGACGCTGCAGGAGAAGCAGCTCGCCGACGCACAGATCCGCGCGCCGTTCAGCGGCATCGTATCGAAGCGACAGGCGAACAGCGGTGATGTCGTCCAGCCGGGCGCTGAGCTCTTCCGGATCGTGGACCCGACGAGCATGCGGCTCGACGCGTCGGTCCCGGCGAGTCAGCTCTCCGCCATCAAGGTCGGCGCGCCGGTATCGTTCAACGTCAGCGGGTATCCGGATCGCACGTTCGAGGGCCGGATCACGCGCGTCAACCCGCTCGCCGATCCGACGACCGGCCAGGTGCGCATCGCCGTGTCGCTGCCTAACACGGGCAACAATCTCGTCGGTGGTCTGTTCGCCGAGGGCCGCGTGGCCAGCGAACGGCGAAACGTGCTCGTCGCCCCCACGAGCGCGGTCGACGTCACGGGCATCAAGCCGTTCGTGATCCGGCTGAAGGATGGGAAGGTGGAGCGCGTGGAAGTCGAGCTCGGGCTGCGCGACGAGGAGTCGGAGCGCGTCGAGATCAAGTCCGGGCTCACGAAAGGTGACACGCTGCTGATCGGTGCAGCGCGTGGCATTTCGCCGGGAACCCCGGTTCGCGTGAGTGCGCCGGCAGACACGCCGGTGGCGAAGAGCTAGTTCGAACGTCGCAGGCCTAACGAGAAAACACCATGTTTATCTCTGATTTCGCGATCAAGCGGCCCATCGTCACGGTGGTGTCGATGTTGGCGCTCGTCGTCTTCGGGCTGATTGCCCTGGGAAAGCTCCAGACCGACGAATTCCCCGACGTCGCGCCACCAATCGTGACGGTCGGCATTCCATACCCCGGCGCTTCGCCCGACGGCGTGGAGAAGGAAATCCTCGACCCTGTCGAGGAAGCGATCTCGTCGATCAGTGGCGTGAAGACCATCAACGGCAGCGCCGAGGATGGCTTTGCGACCATCGTCGTCGAGTTCCTCTTCGAGAAGCCGCTGCAGGAAGCCACGCAGGATATCCGCGACGCCATCTCCGGGATCCGGTCGGACCTGCCGACCGAGATGAAGGAACCGATCATCAAGAAGTTCAACGACACCGATCTGCCGATCGTGTCGCTTGCGCTCTCGTCCAACACCCTCACGCCCGGCGAGCTGACGCGCCTGGCCGATCCCGGCCTGACGCGTGAGTTCCGGTCGATTCCGGGCGTCGCCGAGGTGGAAGTGCCTGGCAAGGTCGAGCGCGAGCTCACGGTGCAGGTCAAGCCAGCCGCCTTGCAGGCGGCCGGCGTCGGCGTCGCACAGGTGGTACAGGCGCTCGAGCTGCAAAACCTCGCCGCACCCGTCGGCCGCGTGACGGGCGACCTGGATGAGCGGTCGATCCGGCTCCGCGGACGCCTCGAGCGTCCCGAGGAGTTCGCCCAGATCATCATCGCCGAGCGAAACGGGCAGGTGATCCGGCTCGGTCAGGTCGCCGACATCCTGGACGGCACCGAGGAAGCACGGTCACTCGCGCTGTTCAGCGCGCGTGGCAACGCCGGCGCGGCAGGTGTCAATCGCCAGTCCGTGGGCATCGACATCAAGAAGTCGAAGGGCTATAGCACCACGCAGGTCGCCGATCAGGTGCTCGCCCGCCTCGAGACGATGAAGAGCAAGCTGCCCGCGGGCACGATGATCGACGTGGTGAAGAACCGCGGCGAGCGCGTGCGCCACTCCGTCGCGAACGTGGAGGAATCGCTGATCGAGGGCGCGATCCTCACCGTGCTCGTGGTGTTCCTCTTCCTCAACTCGTGGCGCTCGACGGTGATCACGGGTCTCGCGCTGCCGGTGTCGGTGCTCGCGAGCTTCGTGGCCGTGTGGTCGTTCGGGTTTACCCTGAACACCATGAGCTTGTTAGGCCTGTCGCTCGCGATCGGCATCCTGATCGACGACGCGATCGTGGTGCGCGAGAACATCGTCAGGCACGTCGAGATGGGCAAAGACCATTACACCGCCGCTCGCGAAGGCACCGACGAGATCGGGCTCGCCGTGGCCGCAACGACGTTCTCGATCATCGCGGTGTTCGTGCCGATCGCGTTCATGCCGGGCGTTGGCGGTCAGTGGTTCAAGCCGTTCGCGCTCACCATGGCGTGCTCGGTGCTCGTCTCGCTGTTCGTGTCGTTCTCGCTCGACCCGATGCTTTCGGCGTATTGGGCGGACCCGCACCACGAGCATCACGAGAAGGCGTGGATCACGCGCGTGCTCGACAAGTTCAATCATTGGTTCAATCGTCAGGCACAGAACTACAAGAAGTTGATTGCCTGGGCGCTGGACCATCGGTGGACGATCTCGGCGCTGGCGGCAGGGACGTTCGTGTTCGCGCTCGCGATGCCGATGATAAAGGTCGGCAACAACGCGCTCGTCGGCTTCGGCTTCTTCCCCGAGGATGACCAGGCCGAGCTGAACGTGACCATCGAGTCGCCGCCGGGCTCGAACATCGAGTACACGCGCATCAAGGCCGACGAGGTCACGCGTCAGATTCAGAAGCACAAGGAAGTGCGCTACGCCTACACGACGATTGGCGGTGGCCAGACGGGCGCCGTGGACGTCGCGAAGGTCTACGTCAGACTCGTGCCGAAGGCCGACCGCGACATCAGCGTCGAAGGCATCTCCGCGCAGCTCCGCAACGAGCTCAAGACGGTGGGCGGTGCGAAGATCGCCGTGTTCGCCACCGACTGGGGCGGCGGGCGCAAGCAGGTCCAGCTCCAGGCGCGTGGCAATAACGCCGACGAGCTCGCGGCCTACGCCGAGAAAGCGTTGAAGGCCGTCGAGGCCGTGCCGGGCGCGGTGGACGTCGCTCTCTCGACCAAGGGGCAGAAGCCGGAGTTGACGGTCGATCTCAATCGCGGTGTCGCGGGAAGCATCGGCGTGACCGTGGGGCAGGTCGCGCAGGCGTTGCGCCCTGCGTTCGCGGGAATCGACGCAGGCGACTGGCAGGATCCGAGCGGCGAGATGCGGGACGTATATGTCAGACTCGCACCGGAGTCGCGAACGCGTGCTGCCGATCTGCGCCAGTTGCCGCTCATCATTCAGGGACCGAACGGCGCGCCGACGACGGCACCGTTAGGCCAGGTCGCGACGGTCACGGCGGGTGTTGGGCCCGCGGTCATCAATCACTTGAACCGCGACAAGGTCGTCTCGGTGGAGTTCAATACGTCGGGGCGGTCGATGGGGGAAGTCACAGCCGACGCGCTCGCTCGGATGCAGGCGATCCCGCATCCTCCCGACATTCGGGTGGACAAGGGCGGGGAAGCACAGCAGCAGGGCGAGCTCTATGGCCAGATCTTCCTCGCGCTCGGCGTCGCGGTGGGGCTCATGTACCTGATCCTCGTGATGCAGTTCGGGTCCTTCCTCGACCCGCTCGCGATCATGTTGTCGCTGCCGCTGTCGCTGATCGGCGTGATGCTGGGCCTGGCCGTGACGCGGAACACGATCAACATCATGAGCCTGATCGGCGTGATCCTGCTCATGGGGATCGTGGCGAAGAACGCGATCCTGCTCATCGATTTCGCGAAGTGGGCACGCGAGAAGCAGGGTCTGGCGCTCCGCGAGGCATTGATCGAGGCTGGCGGGATCCGGCTTCGCCCGATTCTCATGACGACGGTCGCACTGATCGCGGGCATGCTGCCGGTCGCGCTCGGCCGCGGCGAGGGCGCCCAGTTCCGGTCGCCGTTAGGCGTCTCGGTGATCGGCGGCGTGATCACGTCCACGGTATTGACCCTGGTCGCGATCCCGACGTTCTACGAGATCCTCGACGAATGGCGTGGTGGGCTCGCGCGCCGGTTCGGGATGAGCATCAAGGAGCGGACGGCCGAGTACCCGGTGCCGGGGTTGGCGCCGGAGGCGGGGGACTGAGCGTCGGGAATCGGCGGCGTGCTTGCGCACGCTGGGAACAGGGAACAGGGAACTGGGAACTGGGAACAGGGAACCGGGAACAGAGACTCCGCGGAGCTTCGGTTCCCGGTTCCGTATTTACGGTTCTCGTCGCCAGTCGCCAGTCGCCAGTCGACAGTCGCCAGTCGTGAGTCGGCAGTCCCCGTCCCCGGATTTGCCCTCGTAGATTCCAAGCCCGATGGAATCGCATACCCTCCTGAGCCATCTCGCCGAGGTCTGGGCGTACGTGACCCTTGGTGCGTCCGGCATCATAACCGAGGAGGCCGCGCCGCTCGTCGGTGGCTTCGCGGCGCACGAGCATCATCTGGGCTTCGTGCGCGTGGTGCTCGCGTGTGCCATCGGCGTTTGGGTGGCTGGCGTCGGCCTCTATGCCCTGGGGCGATGGCGAGGCAAGTGGGTGCGGCGGCGCTTCCGGAAGGTGGGCCGCTACGTGACCCGGCTTCTCGTCTTCGTTAGGCGAAGGCCATGGCGCAGCGCGTTCGCGGTGCGATTCGCGTTTGGCGCGCGGATCGTGCTGCCGATTGCCTGTGGCGCAGCGCGGCTCCGCATCCCGATCTTCCTGATTGGCAGCGCGATCGCATCGCTCGTCTGGTCGGTGCTCTTCGCCACGCTCGGTTGGCTCTTCGGCGAAACTGCCCTTCTGGTGATCGGGCACATTCGCCGGTACGAGGACGAGTTCGCGGGGTTCCTGGTCGCGGCCGTGGTGATCGTGGCCGTGATCCTGTACCAGCGGCACCGGCCGCCACCGCTGATCGGGCCGACCGAGACGACGGGCAGCGGCCCGGCGGTCACGGACTAGAGTGGTCTGAGACAGAGTCTCTGATCGCAACCACGACTGCTGGACACATAGACGGGCGCAACGACGAACGCTGAACACGCTGACGGCGCTTCGCGCCGGGCGCT
>DASUGD010000036.1:0-11886 GCA_036274195.1 Gemmatimonadaceae bacterium
GCAGAACTTCGCGGGATGGGACCGGAGCAAGCTGGAGAAGCTCACCGAGCTGCAGTCGCGAACCATCGAGGGCGTCGGGATGCTGCTCTCGACACCCGCTTCGGCCGAGGAGAAAGTCGCCGAAGTGGAGGCGCTCGTTCAGCACTTTCGGGAGCTGCAAAACGCGCTGACGGAAGCGAAAGCCACGACGGCACGCTGAGGTCGCTGGCACACAGGCTTGTGCTGGCATCCAAACCAGCGATCACGTCGCCGGAGCGAGATCCCCGGCGGCTTCCGCTTCCTGGCGCGCGAGCCGCTTCTCCACCTTCCGGTTGAAGGGATCCAGGTACGTGTAGATCACCGGCGTGATGTAGAGCGTGATGAGCTGCGAGAACAGCAGCCCGCCGACGACGACGATGCCCAGCGGCCGCCGCGACTCGGCGCCCGCGCCGGTGGTCATCGCGACGGGCAGCGACCCCACGAGCGCCGCCATCGTCGTCATCATGATCGGCCGGAAGCGTACGTGCGCCGCCTGCACGATGGATTCGGAGGCCGGAAGGTGTTGCTTGTGCTCGGCCTCGAGCGCGAAGTCCACCATCATGATCGCGTTCTTCTTCACGATCCCGATGAGGAGAATGATGCCAACGAACGCGAACACGCTGAGCTCCACGTGGCAGACGAGGAGCGCCAACAGCGCGCCGAACGCGGCGAACGGAATGCCGGAAAGAATCGTGAGCGGGTGGATGAAGCTCTCGTACAGGATGCCTAACACGACGTAGATCACGAACACGGCGAGCACGACCAGAACGAGGAGCCCAGCCTGGGTGGACTGGAACACCTGGGCCGTTCCCGAGAAGCCCGTCGTCAGGCCGCTCGGCAGGTTCTGCATGGCGAGCCGCTGCACCTCCGCCGTGCCTTCGCCCAGCGACACGCCGTCGGCGAGGTTGAACGAGAGCGTGACCGACGGTAGCTGACCCGAGTGGTTCACCGCGACCGGGCCGTTCGACTTCTGGAGCGTGGCGAGCGTGCTGAGCGGAACGAGTCGCCCGGTGCTCGACTTCACGAACAGCAGGTCGAGCGCAGAGATGTCCTGCTGATACTGCGGCAGCACCTCGAGGATGACGAAGTACTCGTTGCTCGGCGTGTAGATCGTGGACACCTGCCGGGAGCCGTACGCGTCGTACAGCGTCGACTCGATCTGATCGATGCTCACGCCGAACGTCGCCGCGCGCGTTCGGTCGATCTTCACGCTGACCTGCGGGTTGTTGAGCTGCAGGTCGCTCGTCACGTCCTGCAGCTTACTCGACCGGCGGGCCGCGTCGATGAGCTTCGCCGCCGCCGGATACAGCGTGGCCACATCGGTGCCCTGCATCGTGAACTGATAGAGACTCTTCGACGTCCGTCCGCCGATCTGGATCGCCGGCGGGATCTGTGGATACGCCGTGATGCCGGGGAGCCGCGCGAGCTTGCGGCGCAGCTCGGTCACGACATCGTTGACGTTCGCGCGCTCGCCGAGCGGTTTGAGCGTCACGATGAGGCGGCCCGTGTTCGCCGCGGAGTTGCCCCCGCCAGAGCTGCCCGCGATGGACATGAGGGCTTCCACGTTAGGGTCAGCCTGCACGATGTCGGCAACCTGGCGTTGCCGCTTCACCATGTCCTCGAACGACGTTCCCTGCGCGGCCTCGGTGGTGATGTTGAGCGAGCCGGTGTCCTGCGTCGGGATGAAGCCGGTCGGCACCAGCTTCAACAGGACCCCGGTGCCCACGAGCACGAGCACCGAGAACGCCATCATGAGACCCCGGTGCACCATCGCCCAGTCGAGCGTCCGCTTGTACAGGTCGAGCATCCAGTCGTACGCGCGCTCGGTCGCGTTGTACATCCGCCCGTGCTTCACCTCACCGTGCGCGCGGAGGAACCGGCTCGACAGCATCGGCGTGAACGTGAGCGACACCACGCCCGAGACGAGAATCGCCGCCGCGATCGTGATCGCGAACTCGCGGAAGAGCCGCCCGATGATGCCGGGCAGGAAGATGATCGGGATGAAGACCGCCGTGAGGGACAGCGTCATCGATACGATCGTGAACCCCACCTCACGCGCGCCATCGATTGCCGCCGTCATCGGCGGCTTCCCCATCTCGAGATGCCTGACGATGTTCTCGAGCATCACGATGGCGTCATCCACGACGAATCCGACCGCCAGCGTCAGCGCCATGAGCGACAGGTTGTCGAGGCTGTAGCCGAGCAGCGACATCACGCCGAAGGCGCCGAGGATCGACATCGGCAGGGCGAGACTCGGGATGACGGTCGCCCAGACGTTCCTCAGGAAAAGGAAGATGACCATCACGACGAGCGCGAGCGTGAGCAGCAGGGTGAACTTCACATCCTGCACCGACTCCTTGATGCCCTGCGACCGGTCGAACAGCGTGTGGACCTGGATGCCGGTCGGCACCTGAGACCTGAGCCGGTCCATCTCGGCCTTGACGCGCTCGGCGACGGCGACGGTGTTCGTGCCCGGCTGTCGCTGTACGGCGAGGATGACGGAACGAGCGCCGTTGTACCAGCTCGCGCTCTTGTTGTTCTCGATGTCGTCGAGGACCCTGCCTAGCATGTCGAGCCGAACGGCGGCACCGTTCCGGTAGACGACGCTCATCTGACGGAACCCGGCCGCGTCGTTGAGCTGGCCGTTCGCCTGCAGCGTGTACGCCGTCTTCGGGCCCCACAAGACGCCGGTCGGGTGGTTGACGTTCTGTGAGTTGATCGCGTCGGCGACCTCGTCGATGCCGATCTTGCGGTAGGCGAGCGCCACCGGGTCGACCTGGACGCGTACGGCATACTTCGCCGCGCCATACACCTGGACCTGCGCCACGCCATCGATGGTCGAGAGCCGTTGGGCGATCATCGTCTCGGCCGTCTCATCCAGCTGCTGGATCGGCACCGTGCTGGATGTGAGAGCGAACAGGACGATCGATGCCGCCGCCGGGTTCGTCTTCTGGTACGACGGCGGGATGATGCCCGTCGGCAACTGGCGCAGCGTCTTCGCGATGGCGGCCTGGACGTCCTGCGCCGCGGCGTCGATGTCGCGGTCGAGCGTGAACTGGAGCGTGATCGACACCGAGCCTAACGTCGAGGACGACGTCATGTTGTCGATGCCGGCGATGGTGGAGAACTGCTTCTCGAGCGGCGTCGCGACGGCCGCGGCCATGGTCTCGGGGCTCGCGCCCGCGAGGCTCGCGTTGACGTTGATCGTCGGGTAGTCGACGGTCGGCAGGTCGCTGATCGGCAGCGTTCGATACGCAACGACACCGAACACGATGATGCCGACCATGACGAGGATCGTCATGACCGGCCGGCGGATGAAGAGGTCACTCATTGTTGTGTCGGAATCGGTGCCGGACTCGGGGCCTCGGTGGGAATCGCGCGAGTGCGCGCGGTGTCGCCGCTGTCCCGCAGGATGGAGACGCGCGCGCCCGGCGTGAGCCGCGACTGGCCATCGACCACCACGACATCGCCGTCCTCGAGGCCGCGGTCGATGACCGTCATGCCCTGCACGTCCGGCCCGGCGGACACGCTGCGCTGGGTCGCGACGTTGTTCACCACGACGAACACGTAGCTCGAGTCCTGGCCGGGCAGGATGGCTGGCGTGGGGATCGCGAGCACGTGGCGCCGTACATCGAGCTGAACGTCCAGAAACAGGAGCTCGCCCGGCCAGAGGCGGCCGCGGTCGTTAGGGAACGTCGCCTTCGCCGTGACGACGCCGGTGAGCGAGTCCACGGCGTTGTCGAGGAACGACAGCTGTCCGATCTCGGACCCGTCGGCACTGTCCTTCGCCGAGGCGCGCACGAGCAGCGGGTGCACGCCCACCGCCCGCTGGACAGCCGGAAATTGCTGGTCCGGCACCGGGAACCGCACGAGTACCGGCTTGAGCTGGTTGATCACGACGAGCGGTCCGCCGGTGGGGCTCACGACGTTGCCGGGCCTAACGATGAGGCTGCCCGTCCGGCCGGAGATCGGCGACCGGATCGTCGCGTGCTCGAGGTTCAGCAGCGCACCGCGGAGTGTAGCGCGGTCGGCGTTGACCGCCGCGGCGGCCGCGAGCGCGGCGGCGTGGTGCTGGTCGGCGTCGGACTGTGTCACGTATCCCTTCCCGGCGAGTGACTGATATCGCGCATCGTCGTTCCGCGCCGCGACGAGCTGCGCCTCGTCCTTCGCCAGATTCGCCCGTGCCTGGTCGGCCTCGGCCTCGAGAGGCCGCGGGTCGATGTGGAAGAGTACGTCGCCAGCCTTCACGAAGTCGCCTTCATGGAACGCGACGTCGAACAGCACGCCGGTTACGAGAGTGGTGACCGCAACCGTCTCCATGGGCTCGACGACACCGCTCGCTGCGAGCGAGATCGGCGCGTTGATGCGGACGGCCTTCGCCACACGGACCGGCGTGCGGGCCGGTGGGCGGGCGGCGTTGGACTTGGTGCAGGCGGCGGCCGACAACGCGGCCAACGTCGTGAGGAGGTACCGGTGGGTCATCGTTCGTTGGAGCTTGCGTTCGACAGGGGGAGCTGGGTCCGGCCGGTCGTCGTGAGGAGGCCGGTGTCGTGCGCGAGCTGGGCGAGCGCCGTTCGCCACTCCCATCGCGCCTGGATGTCTTCGGCACGCGCCGTGGCGAGCGCGCTGCGGGCGAGCAGCAGGTCGACGATGGTGCCGACACCCTCGCGGTAGCGGCCTAACGCGACATCGGCCGACTGTTGCGCGGCCACCAGGAGCTCGCGCGCCGAGCGCACGCGATCGTTCGCGGTGGCGAGCGCCGAATACGCGGCGAACACCTGCCCCGTCACCTGCTGCCGAGTGGAAGCGAGGCGGGCGAGGCTGGCGTCGTACTGCTCGCGCGCGGCCCGCGTGTCGTACTGCCGCGAGAATCCGTTGAAGATCGGAATCTGCACGCCGAGAAAGAGCTGAGCGTTCCGTGGGCTGACGCCGGCCTGGGTGGACTGGATCGAGCTCGTGGTGGTGGTCAATGTCAACGCGGGATAGCCGGCCGAGCGCGCCACGCGAACCGCAGCGGCCAGCGACGCGGCTTCGGCGCGCACCTCCGCAACGTCCGGCCGCGTGGCGATGGCAGCGTTGATCAGCGAGTCCACCGATGCCGTGATGTGGGCGACCGTATCGCTGACCTGGACGTCGCCGACCTCGAACCGTGCGTTGGCCGGCAGCCCCATCGCGGTGGCCAGGTTGCCCTTCGTGGTGACCTCCTGGCCCTGCAGCGTGGCGAGCTGCAGGCGCCCCTGCGCGAGCTGCGTTCGAGCCTGAAGCACCTCGGCGAGCGTCGCGACGCCGACGTGCATGCGTTCGGCTGCCGCGGCCGTGTCGGCGATCGCCTCTCGCACGGATACCTCCTGCGCTTCGCGGAGCGCGCGGGTCGCGAGATACGAGAAGAGGGCAGACTCGACCTGCAGGATGACGTCGTGGACGGTGGTGTTGTGCGTGAGGTCGGCGGCGATCGCACGCTGCTTGGCTTCCTCGATCGATCCGCTGCGACCGCCGAGGTCGAACAGCAGGTAGGACAGCGTCGCGGACGTCGTGAGCTGCGAGCGGCTGCCCGTCGCGGCATTACGCGTGCCGATCTCGTTTCCGGGCAGGGTACCTAACGACGCGATGGACCCGGGAGCGCTGCTGGTGCGTCCGGTGGTGATGCTGGCGTCGATGCTCGGCACCAGGGCACCGCGGCTCGATCCGTACGCGTCGGCCGCCGCACGAGCGTTGAGCCAGGATGCACGGGTGGCCGGGTTCGTTCGGAGCGCGAGATCGACGACATCGTCGACCTCGAGACGGTGGCCCTCGTAGTCCGATGTGTCTCCGCGCAGCGCCGCGGTGGCCTCGGGCGCGACAGGCACGGCGGCCGGGGGCGGCGGTTCCTTGGCCGCTTGCGGGACCGGCCATAGTGCCGACGGCGCTGGCGGTGCGGCGGGGGCGCCGTCGATCCGCGGCCTGGCCGGCACACATGCCGCGAGCATCGCGAGCCAGCACAGCCCGATCGAAAATCCACGACGTTGCATGATGCGCCTACGCGAGTCTGCTTGGGAGTGTTGCGGTTGGGTGCGTTCGTTATCTGGCGTTGATGTTTGACGTGGCGTTAGGCAGGTTGGACCATCAGGCAGGCGACTGGCGACTGGCGACTGCCGGGGACGGGGGACGGGCGACGGGCGACGGCGAGACAGCGGAAACCTCGGGACGCTCATCTCCCCACAGCCAGCGTCAGCCACCAGCCAGCACGAGCAGCCAGCCGCTGTTCCTCAGTCGCCAGTCGCCAGTTACCAGTCGCGTGCAAACATCGAAGGCCATAGATTGTCTATGCCCTAGCTTTCACCCGAGTCGCACCATGCGCGAACTGCTAGCCCGGCTTTACGATTGGCTCCGCCGAGATCGGCTCGACGCCGAGCTGGCCGAGGAGCTCCGGTTTCACCGCGAACACCTCGTGCGCGACGAACGGGCGCGCGGCGCCGGGGAGCAAGACGCCGCGCATGCGGCGCGCCGCCGACTCGGGAATGTCACCCGCGTTCGCGAGAGCGCCCGCGACCGGTGGGCGATCCCGTGGCTCGACCATCTCCAGCAGGACGTCCGCTACGCCGTCCGCGGCCTCCGGCGCGAGCCCGGCTTCGCCGCGGCCGTCATCCTCACGCTGGGCCTCGGCATCGGCGCCAACGCCGCGATGTTCAACGTGATCGACCAGCTCATGTTCCGGCCGTTCGCCTACCTCCGGGATCCGGCGCGCGTTCATCGGGTCTACCTGCGCGTGCCGGGAGCCGAGCGGTTCCTCACCAACGAATCGTTCCCGTACGCGAGGTACCTCGACCTCGTCAACTGGACGACGTCGTTCTCGCAGTACGCGGCGTTCCATCCAACGGTAGTGGCCGTAGGATCGGGAACGACCTCCCGCGAGCGGCCGATCGCCGCGGTGAGCGCCAGCTACTTCGACTTCTTCGATGCACGCCCGGTGCTCGGTCGCTATTTCACGGCGGCCGAGGATACGACGCCGAGCGGGGCGAACGTCGCGGTGCTGAGCCACGCGTTCTG
This sequence comes from Gemmatimonadaceae bacterium, assembly GCA_036274195.1. GTDB lineage: Bacteria > Gemmatimonadota > Gemmatimonadetes > Gemmatimonadales > Gemmatimonadaceae > JAJKIV01. The sequence goes on from DASUGD010000036.1 coordinate 7,045, forward strand.
GACCACCGAGCTTGGGAGTCGCGACGTGCTCGGCCAGTCGATTCAGATCGACAACATCGTGTGCACCATCATCGGCGTGGCGCCGCCGCGGTTCACGGGTGTCTCCGAGGGGAACGCGCCTGTCGCCTATCTCCCGATCACGACGTTCGGCGCGCACCAGTCCGGCGGGTCGTCGGTCGGATACTGGCAGCGCTACGTGTGGGACTGGACGGAGATGATGGTCCGCCGGAAGCCCGGGGTGTCGATCGAGCAGGCGAATGCGGACCTGACCCAGGCATTCGTCCGAAGTCGCGCGGCGGCACGGGCGATTCACCCCGTCATGCGACGGACCGAAACCGAGCGGCCGGTGGCCGTCGCCGGTGCGCTCAAGACGGCCGCAGGCCCGTACCCCGGGCTCGAGGCGCGGACGCTCGTGTGGGTGATGGGGGTTGCGGTCGCCGTGCTGCTGATCGCGTGCGCGAACGTCGCGAACCTGTTTCTGGCGCGAACACTCCGGCGCCAGCGCGACGTGGCGATTCGCCTCGCGCTTGGCGTTAGGCGCGGGCGGCTCGTCGCGCAGTCGCTCACGGAAAGCCTCGTGTTGTCGCTCGCCGGGTGCGTGGCCGGGCTCGCGATCGCGGAGTGGGGCGGCGCGGCGCTCAGGCAGCTCTTTCTGCCATCCACGGGCGTGGCCGGCGTCGCCGGCGACACGCGCACGTTAGGCATCGCTCTGGCGGCCGCGCTCGTGGCCGGCATGCTCACCGGCTTCTCGCCACTCCTGCTCGCGCGCGGCGCCGACATCGCGAAGACGCTCAAGGCGGGGGTACGAGAGGGGACGAACCAGCGGCCGGCCATGCGCGGTGCGCTGCTCGTCGTCCAGGTCGTGTTGTCGGTGGTGCTGCTCGTTGGCGCCGGGCTGTTCGTGCGGAGTCTCGACCGGCTGCGCGACGTGCGACTCGGGTACGACGTCGATCCCCTGCTGCTCGTGCAGTGGCACCGCCGCGGCGAGCCGATGACCATGGAACAGCGCGTACCGATCCGGCAGCGCGTGCTCGAGGCCGCGAGTGCGATTCCCGGCGTCACCCACGCCGCGTGGGCGAGCAACATGCCGCTCCAGGGGACGTCCACCGCTCCGCTCTACGTGCCGGGCGTGGACTCGGTCGGGCGGCTCGGACGCTTCACGTATCAGGCGGCCGGCGCGGACTACTTTGCGGCGGTGGGGACGCGGATTCTTCGCGGTCGCGCTTTCACGGCCGCGGATCGACTCGGCGCGCCCACGGTCGCGGTCGTGAGCGCCTCGATGGCGCGGGTGCTGTGGCCCGGCCAGGACGCGTTAGGCAGGTGCATCCGGTTCAATGCGGACACCGTGCCGTGCACGACGGTGGTCGGCGTGGCGGAAGACGCGGTGCACGATCCGAACGCGGATCAACCACTGCGGTATTACCTGCCGATGGACCAGTTCCCGACCGAGGGCGGGTCGTATCTCCTGCTGCGGGTGCGGGGAAACCCGGCCGAGATGGCGGAGGACGTCCGGCGCGCGCTGCAGGTCGAGATGCCCGGGCAGCAGTACGTGACGACACAACCGCTGAGCGACTTGCTCGACGCGCAGCGGCATTCGTGGCGGGCAGGCGCCGCGATGTTCGTGGCCTTCGGCTGCCTCGCGGTCGTCGTCGCCGCCGTTGGGCTCTACGGGGTCATCGCGTACGACGTGGGCCAGCGGATGCACGAGCTCGGAGTGCGAATTGCGCTGGGCGCGCAGACGCCGGATGTCGTTAGGCTGGTGGTCGCCCGAGGCGTGCGGCTGGCAATCGGCGGCATTGCCGTTGGCGGTGCACTCGCGATTGGCGCTGGGCGGTGGATCGAGCCGTTGCTGTTCCGCCAGTCCGCCAGCGACCCGGTCGTGTTCGGGCTCGTCGCGCTGGTGCTCGTCGCGGTCGCAGTGGCAGCGTGCTGCGCGCCAGCAGCGAGGGCGTTGCGTGCGGACCCGAATACGGTGTTGCGCGCGGAGTAGTGGCTGTTCGGCAATCCTTTTCCGGAACAGCGATTGGGCGGATCACTGCCGAACGTGCCGGATCGAGGCTTCGCATTCAACATGGCTGTTCCCGGAAAGGCTTGCCTAACGCAGAACGCTCGCGCGGCGCGAACATGGGGTCAGAGTCCTAACGCATCGTTCCCACGCCGCGGCGTGGGAATGATGCGTTAGGACTCTGACCCCGTACGGAGCTTTGTCGCGCTCGGACGGGACCGCTGTGCCGGGGCCGGGCGAGGTCGAGACCCGTCGTTAGGCCGCTCCCCGATTCGAGGCAGCTCGGCTTTCGCAACCGTCACGCGCGGGCGCTCCGGATCACTCAGATCCATGTGTCGCCAGGGCACGATGTACCCCGTATAGATGCGGTCGCCGCCGATGAGTCGCAGCAGACCGCGACCCAACATCCCAGTCCCGAGCCGTTCGAGCGCGGCGTACGCTCCCACGTGGAACTCCCGGACGACATACTCGCCGTCGATGTAATCCGCGACGATCTCCTCGAGACGGCCGACGACCTCCCCGCTCGCATCCGCGACGCGGCGGCCGATGAGCAGCTCGACCCGACACTCCCCGGCGTCCATCGTTAGGCTCCGGGAATGCGGCTGATGACGTGCTCGCGAAGCCAGTTCTCCCAGGCCAGCGCGGGCGTGGGGCGGCCGTCGCACTTGACGCTCACGGTGATGCCGGTGGTGCGCACGTCACGCATCGCGAAGCGGGTGACACCGTTTCCCAACGCCGGCCATCGCGCGCCGAGCGCCACTGCCCACCGCCCGATCCTCCCGCCGAGACGACGGGCCCACACTCGCCCACCAATCTCGAATGCAGAGACCACAGGCGCCGCGCCGCGACGCAGCTCCAGCACCACACCGTCAACGCGACCAATATTGCGACGCCCCTCATCGAGGACGACCTTGTCGAGCAGATCGTGCACGATCCTGAGCTCCACGGCCTAGCTCCCCCCGAGCAGTTGGAGCGGCACCGCGGATAGCAGCACGACGATGGTCAAGATCGACAGCGCCCCGAGTGCCGCATTGGAAAACCAGCGATTGCGATGCTCGCCCACCAGCGCTTCGTCGTTCATCAGGACGAACATCGGTATGACCGTTACTGGCAGGCTCGCGGCAGTGAGCATCATCGAGAAGTTCGTGAGCTCGAGCGGGTCGATGCCCACCGCCATGACGAGCCCCGCAAGCAGAATCGTCACCGTGTACGTGAGACTGAACCGAGCGTTCTGCTTCGGCTTCGCGTTCTCGCTCCAGTCCCACCCGAATCCCTGTGCGAGCTGGTACGCCATGGCCAGCGTGATCTCGGTCGTCGCCCCGAAGCACGCGATGCCGAGCGAAGCGAGAAAGAGCACGAACCCCGTGTGGCCGAGCACCGGAGGCAACAGAAGCCCTGCCTGCTCATAACGGTCGACCTGGATGCCACGCGGCAGGAAAACGAGCGCGGCGATGATCAGCACGGCGGCGGAGAGCACGCCACCGAACGACATGCCGAGCACCGCCGTCGCCTTGTTCGTGCTCAAATCGTCGGTACCCCACCCGTCTTCGACGGCGCCCGAGGAGTAGAACATGTAGAGGTACGGACTGATCGACGCGCCGATGATGCTGACCGCGATGTACCAGTAGCGCGCTGCGTCGTGATCAGGAGCAGTCGGTAGCAGGCCCGCGCTGACACGTCCCCAGTCTGGATGAAGCTTGAGCGCGGCGACGACGAACACGATCGTCACGAGCCCGAGGAGGGACGACCCCTTCTCGACGATGCCGAAGTTGCCCTTCCAGAGGAGGAACCACCCGGCGAACGCCACCGGCATGGCCCACCACTGGAAGCTGATGCCGGTCGCCATCTGCAGCGCGAGCGAAACGCCGCCGATCTCCGACGCCAGCACGAGGAAGCTGACGAGGAGTCCGGTCACGAGTGGAATGATGTAGAAGCTGATACCGAACCGTTCGCGCAGCGCATCGCCGACGGTCCGCCCGGTCACGGCCGCGAGACGGCCCGACTGCTCGACGAGCAGCATGAGGCCGAGGGTGCCGAGGGCGATCGTCCAGAGCAGCTTGTAGCCGAACACTGCGCCGGCCTGGACGGCGGTGATGATCGATCCCGCCTCGAGGAACCCGCCGATGCTCGTGACGATGCCGAGTGTGAGATCGAGGATCCGCTTCATTTGCCGCCGAGCGCCGCCCGCAGGATGCGAAGGGTGTCGGCCAGTGCGTTGGCCTCGGCGGCTGCGGTACCGAGCGCCACGGCGTCGCCCCGCTGGACCGCCGAACCGGTGCTCGCGATGAGGGAGTCGAGTCGTCCTACGGTGGCCGGTACGCGAGCCCGGAGCGTTTCGGGAAGCTGCGCGCGCTCGAGCGAGCGCGCGATCTTGTGAACCTCACGCTGGCCGGCATCGAGCAGGTCCGCGGTGTAGGCACGCCCGATCGCTCCCACGCGTCGTTCGATGGCGAGCTCCCGCGTGGTTGCCGCCCACGACCCTGCCCGTCCTACCTGTGCCGCCGGGTCGTTCCCTGCGCACGCGATCAACAGCGGCAATGCGATCCACCCGGCCCGTCGATGTCTCTTCGTTTGTGGGCCTCTGTCACCGCCGTTCGGCATCGGTGCGTCTCCGGCTCGAGTCTCACGCCGCCAACCTCACCACGCTGGCTGAGCTTTACGCATGGAGCGTGCACACTGGGGACTGCGCGCTGATACGTGCGCCGTGCAGCCGGCTCAACGGTACCGGTGCGGGGGATGCAGAACAGGCAATTGGTTACCGGGATTGGGGGTCAGACTCCTTGCGCAACGTTCCATTGCAGAGCAATGGAACGTTGCGCAAGGAGTCTGACCCCCAA
>DASUGD010000037.1:0-47417 GCA_036274195.1 Gemmatimonadaceae bacterium
CGCGAAGAGCAGGGCGGCCAGAATCGCTGCGAGCGCCGCGATGAGCCAGAGTCGCTCCATGCCGGCCCGCACGATGAGCCAACGTATGATGGTCGGTGCATAGCACAGGGCGATCCAGAAACCGAAGCCGCCGATGATGGACGCCGCCGTGCGCCAGAGATACGTGCCGAATCCCCACGTCTCGCCGAGCACGCGCGTGCGGAGTGGGTACGCGGCCGCGATCAGGAAGACGAGCAGGAGCGGGATGCCCCACGCGGCGTTGGCTCCGCCGAACACGATCATGACCGCGGCGGCGACGGCAATGCTACGAACGTTTACTCGGCGACGGTTCGAGAGCAGTTCCGGCAGCGCCGGGTCGTTGGCCTTGCCGGTCAGGCGCCGATCGTTCCACCACGCGACGAGCGCTGGCACCACGGCAGCCGCCAGCACGAGCAGCGCGGAGCCGGAGGCCTGACCGCCGGGCAACGGGATTGGGATCATTTAACTGACACTGCCTGACGTCGGGGAATCGACGACACACGGCGGCACCGGGGACGCCGGGCCGGCGGCTCCTACGTTGTGGGCGCCGCCCGCGTTATGACAAGGACCGGGGCGCGGAGGCGAAGCTTAACGGCAGGTTAACGACGAGCGGGCGCGCAATGTGTTTCTCCCGTTAGGACGTTAGGCCGTTAGGCACCGCTATTGGATTCGACGCGGCTTGTCACTATCTTACGACCCATGGCTACCACTACTCGCAAGCGCGCCTCGTCAGGCGCCAAGCGCCCCGGCATCAGCCGGATCGACCAGGAGTCCACTCGCACCCACGGCTTCTTCGCGCGCTTCGGTTATGCGCGTGACAAGAACGGCACGTGGCGCCCGAAGCACCGCGCGTTCTTCGGGGATGCGAGTCACGGCAGTAAGAAGAAAGCCCTCGCTGCTGCTGAAACCTGGCTCGGGAAGATCGAGCGGGCCGAGAAGCGCGGCAGTAGCGGCGGCGCGAAGAAAGCCGCGAAGAAGAAGTAGCGACGTTCTTCGGGTCGACCGTCCCGCGCCACTGACACTCGGCGGCGCGGGGGACCGAGTGTCCCCTCCGACATCGCATCAACACCAACGCGAACGGCCTCGGAACGCTTTCCAGCGTCCGAGGCCGTCGTCGTTTCACGCTCATCCCTGCTTCGACCGCAGGTCCTCCGCTGCCTTCCGCCCGGCGTCGAGATTCACGCGCACATCGCTCAGGAATTTCCTCACCGACTCCTGACGTACGCCGCCATCCTCGAGCGCGTCGTCGATCTCATCCATCAGGTCCTTTCGTACCTGGATCACGCGGTCCAGGTACGCGCGGTTGAAGTCGGCCCCGTTCCGCGACTCCAGGTCCCTCATCGCCTCCGCCTGGTCACCGATGACATCGCGGTCCGGTAGCACCGGCGCGATATTCAGGCGGTCGGCGACGTCCTTGATGCCGCGTTTCGTCACCGCGTTCTCGCTCACCGCCTGGGACGCGAAGTCGTTCACTGGCCCGGTCGTCTTGCGCTGCGCGAGCCGGTCGGTGGCGATCATTGCCGAAAACGCGGTGTCGAGCAGGGCAAAGACGTTCTCGTCGGTGAGCACCGCCGCCACCGCCGGCGCCACCGACGCGGGCGCCGAGTCGATCACGCCCACCGTACCAGCCGACGTATCGACCTTGGGAGTGCGACGATCGCCGCCGCATGCCACGGCACCGGACGTCGCGGCGAGGAGAGCGAACGCTCGAACATTCACCGAATACCACATGGGGAGTCCCTCGGTGCAGGTAATGCACGGCCCACTGCGACTCGGCGCGAGCATACAGCGAGCCAGATGACGTCTCGACTCTACTATACCGACGCCTACGCCACGGCCTTCGACGGACGCATCACCGAGGTCTCCGCCGACGGACAGCGGGTATATCTCGACCGAACCGCCTTCTACCCAACGTCGGGCGGCCAGCCCAACGACCTCGGCTCGCTAGGCGGAGCACAGGTCGCCGACGTCGTCGACGAGGATGAGCGTATCGCGCACGTGCTCGCCGCGCCACTCTCGGAACATGCGATCGGCGACTTCGTGCGCGGCGAGATCGACTGGCGACGCCGGTTCGATCACATGCAGCAGCACACCGGGCAGCACCTTCTGTCCGCAGTGTTCGCCACGCTCTTCGGCTACGAGACGGTCTCCGTTCACTTCGGGGCCGATCGCTCGTCGCTCGACCTCGACGTTGGGATGATCGATGCCGCTCAGCTCGTCGAAGCCGAACGACGAGCGAACGAGATCGTGTTCGAGAATCGGCCAGTGAGCGTGAGCTTCGAGGACGCGTCCACCGCGACCGGCCTTCGCAAGCCGCCACCGCGAGAAGGCACGCTACGCATCGTGACCATCGCCGACCTCGATCGCAGCGCGTGCGGCGGCACCCACGTGCGCACCACCGGCGAGATCGGCGCGATCACCCTCCGCGGAACGGAGCGGATTCGTAAACAGACGCGCGTCGAGTTCCTGTGCGGGGCGCGCGTCATTCGTCAGGCGCGCGCCGATTTCGAGGCGCTCTCCGCCATCGCGCTGTCAGTCAAGGCATCGCTCGCCGAAGCACCCGCGCTCGTCGCCGCGCAGAGTGCCGAGCTTCGCGACACCATGGCCGCCCGCAAGCGACTCGAAGGCGAGCTCGCCGTGCACCAGGCCCGCTCACTCTACGACATGACCGCGCCGACGCCGGGTGGCGTTCGCGTCGCGGTCCTCCGCCGCGACAGCGGCTCCCTGGAAGACACTCGCCCCCTGGCGCAGGCCTTTGCTTCCTTGCCGAGGACAGTGTTCATCGCGGCAGTCCTGTCCCCGGCGACCGTGCTCGTTGCCGCTGCCGATGACGCCGGCGTCGATGCCGGCCGCCTTCTCAAGGCGGCCCTCGCAGCCGTAGCGGGCAAAGGCGGTGGGTCGCCGCGACTGGCGCAGGGCTCGGTCCCTAACGCGGAGGCGCTCGAGGGCGTCGTGAGCGCCATCCGCGACGCGATCGCGTAAGGCAGCGTGTCCATGCGAATGACGGGTCGTCGTTGCGGCGTCGCGCCGCGAGTGTCGTTGGTGACGACGCTGCTGCTCGCGGCGCCAGCATGGCTCTCCGCACAGGCGATGCCGCCGGACTCGGCGCTCGCCCGCCTGGACACCACGACCCATCGCATCGACGCGACGCTCCCCGCCGGACGCGTCATCCAGCGCATCACGGCACGCACGGACACCAGCCAGCGTTATGCGCTGTACTTGCCGTCCGCCTTCACGCGCGAGCGGCAATGGCCGATCCTCTTCCTGCTGGATCCACGCGGGCGCGCCCTCGTCCCTCTCCAGCGGTTTCAGCCGGTCGCGGAACAACTCGGCTACATCGCGATCAGCTCCTACAACACGCTCAGCGATGGCCCCGCCGAGCCTAACTATCAGGCGATGAACGCCATGCTCGAGGACGTGCAGCGGTCGCTGCCCGTGGACTCACGGCGCTTCTATCTCGTCGGCTTCTCCGGCACGGCGCGGTTTGCCTGGGTGATGACGACGCAGCTTCCCGGCACCATCGCCGGCATCATCGGGGCAGGTGCCGCGGTCCCGGGTGGCCGCGCGTGGACACAGTCGAACATTGGGAAGTCGTCGCCCGTGCTGTTCGGGACGATCGGGATCCTCGACCCGAACTATGAGGAGCTCCGATCGTTCGACGCCGAGCTCGACACCATCGGCGCGATCCATCACGTGGAACGGTTCGATGGCGGGCACCAGTGGCCGCCGACCGAGCTCTCGACGCGCGCCGTGGAATGGCTGGAGCTCCAGGCAATGCGTCGTGGCCTGAAGCCGCGTCAACAGCCGTGGATCGATTCGCTGTACCAGGCGTGGCTCGCGCGAGCAGCCCGGATCGACTCGGCCGGCGACGCGCCGGCAGCCGCCCGACAGTATCGCCACATTCGCGCCGACTTCGACGGGCTCACGGACGTGAGCGCTGCTGCCGTTAGGTTGGCGGCGCTCGAGCGCGACCCGCGCGTGCGTCGCGCAGCCGACGCCGAAGCCGCGGTGGCCCAGCGAGACGCGAAGCTTGCCTCGGCACTGGTGGCGTTCGCGGGCGAGTTGAAGGCCTCCCCATCACCTCCGTCCATCGATCAGGCACGCAAGCGGCTCGAGCTGGACGCGCTGCGCCGGGACGCGGCACGCACGGACGACTCGACCGCGGCGATCGCTGCGCGGCGCGCGCTGGAGCGGATCTTCATGCACATGTCGTCCTACGTTCCGCGCGACTTCTTCGACACGAAACGTTATGCGCACGCGGCGTACGCGCTGCAGATCGCCCGGCTTGTCCATCCCGATGATGGCGGGGTCTGTTTCTGGCAGGCGCGTGCGCTCGCACAGGTGGGCGACAAGGCGAACGCCCTGGCGGCGCTGGAATGCGCGGCGGCGAGCCGCCAGATCAGCGCCGAGGCGATCGAAGCCGACTCGCTGCTGGCGCCGCTGCGCTCGGATCCGCGGTACGATGCGGTCGTTAGGCGACTGAAGGGCGGCTGATAGGCGACTGCCGGGGACCGGGGACGGGGGACGGGAAACGGGAAACGGGAAACGGGAACCGGGAAGAAGCGTGTCATTCCGAGGGGGGGCGCCGAAGGCGCGGAGGCGAGGAATCGCCGTCGTCCCGGTAGAGGGGCTCTGTTCGGACGGTCTGACTGCGCCGCTCCGGCATCCAGAACGGCGGGACGGGCAGGCATCCAGAACGAAGGGGTCGACCGCTCATGCGTATGACCCCTCCGTTCTGGATGCCGGCACTGGATGACCGATCGTGGCGATCCCTCGCTCCGCTCGGAATGACAAATGGCCTGTTTGACACACGGCCCAAGAGTTGAATAGAAGAGCCACAATGGCTACCCGCTCACCCACGCGCGTTTCGACAAGTCCCGGCACCTCGCTCGGCAAGAGCGGCGGGGTTGGTCGCGCGCGCCGTGTCGCGCGCCTCCTCGACGACCTCATTCGCATCCCCGGCACGAACGTCGGCATCGGGCTCGACCCCATCATCGGCCTCATCCCGGGCGTCGGCGACATGGTCGGCGGCCTCATGTCGAGCTACATCCTGTTGGTCGCGGCGCGAGAAGGAGTGCCTGCGTCGGTTCTCACCCGCATGCTCGGCAACATTGCGCTCGACAGTGTGCTCGGCGTCGTCCCCGTCCTCGGCGACCTGTTCGACGTCGGCATGAAGTCGAATCGCCGGAACGTCGACCTGCTCGAGCGCTATCTCGCTACGCCATCCACGACCAAAGCGGCAAGTCGGGGGATCGTGGCCCTCATAGTTCTGGCCGCGATCCTGCTCGTCGTCGGCGTCATCGCGGCGGGCGTGTGGGTTGTGCGGCTGCTGGGGCGCCTCGTAGGCTGAGCACACCCGCGTCATAGGCAACCCTTCCGCCGACCATCGTCATTACGCTCACCGTCTCCGGTAGTCGGTCGTCAGGCACCGCGAAGATGTCCTGCGACAACACCGCGAGGTCCGCCAGGTATCCGGGCGCGAGTGTTCCTTTCCTCCGCTCCGAATGTTCGGCATACGCGCTGCCGCGTGTATACGCCACGACCGCCTGCTCACGACTCAGCGCTTCTCCCGGGCTGTCCGGATGGATGACCGCGAGTTGCAGATTGAGAAAGGGATTGGGCGGGCCGTCCGACCCGATAGCGAGTGGAATCCCATCAGTCACGAGCGAAGCGAACGGCTGATAGTAGCGTGACCGCGCGTCGCCGAACCGGGCACGCATCCGGTCGGCGCCATCGGTGAAGTGCGTAGGGTTCTCGACGACCACGACGCCCAACCGCCGCGCGCGAGCGCGGAGGTCAGGCGTGAGCCACTCCGCGTGCTCGAAGCGAGGCCGCAACTGCCTCCACGTGGACTCCGGCGCAACCGACTCCATGGTGGCGAGCGTCAGCGCGAGGGCGCTGTCGCCAATGACGTGCAGAACCGGCTGTGATCTTACTTTCGGCTCATCCGAACGGCCGTGTTCCGTGAAGGCCTGGGCGGCGCGGCGTCATTCGCTCGTGAGGCGCCGGACCGAGTCCGTCGCTGGCATGGCGATCACCCGAACCCGAATCGGTAGCCGAGCAGCGTCGAGCACTCGAAACGTCGTCGCCGGGTCGAGCGCGTTGGCCATGTCCTGAATCGACGTGATCCCCATCTCGAGCGCGCGGGTGGCATGGCGCCGAAACGCAGTGACCAACACGCTCTCCGCCTGCTGCGACCGCAGCGCGCGCAGCGCATTCCAGCCAGCGTACTCGTGAAGCAGCCCTGTTACGCGCCCCTTCCCTCGACCCGGATACGGAGCGCCCTGTCGCTCGTAAAACCCGCCGAGCGGATCCGGGGCGTCGTCGCGGATGTTCAGCGCGCGCAACGCCGCCGAGTTCAGAATCACACCGTGTCCCGTGTTTGCGATCAGGATCACGGGATGCGCCGGGGCGACCGAGTCGATCGCGTCACGTCTCGCGTGAGCGTCGTCGAGTATGCGTGCGTCGATATCGGTACGTAACCAGGTGCCCGCGCGAACCCGGCGCACCATGACGGTCAGCGAGTCGAGCACGTCGCGAAGGGCCGGATCCGGAACGGGATCATTGCTCGTGGTGAATGCGACGCCGGGCAGCGGTGCGCCGAGATGGTCGTGCGCGTCGTTGAAGCCCGGTATAACTGCCCGTCCGCCTGCGTCGATGCGCTTCGTGTTCGCGTTGCCGAGCGCGAGGATCTCCGACGTACTGCCAACGGCGATGATGCGGTCACCACGGACCGCCACGGCCTCGGCCCACGGTCGGCTCGGATCGGCCGTGAAGACGCGAGCGTTGACGATCACGATGTCCGCTGTCGCCTTCGACCTTCCCTGAGCATGCAACGCGCGAGCGGACAGGCTCGCGGCAGCGAGAACGCTGGCGGCGGCAGCAATACAGCGTCTACACATGGTGTTTCTGGTGGTGCTTTCGGGGTTGTACGGCTCGCGAGGTCAGCGTTCGTGGTTCTCTTTTGACATAACCCAACTCGAGAATTCGCTCCGCCGCGACGCTATCCTGAACTCGGGTTCGCTCCACTACGGACTGGGGACTCGGCCGGGAAGCTCAAGCTCTTAGCGCCGAGGATACTTCCTCTGCCGCAATAGCCTCCCGGCCGTGTCTCTAGTCCCCAGTCCCCAGTCCCGATCACTCGCTCCTCAACGCCTCCAGCGGATCCACACGCACGGCACGGCGAGCCGGCGCGAGGCACGCTGCGAGCACGACGGCGAGCAGTACGCCCGCCACGCCCACGAACGTGACTACATCGGTCGGCTTGACGCCGTAGAGCAGACTCGTCAACACCTTGCCTAACGCCGCAGCACCGAGCAGCCCGAGCGTGAGTCCGGCAGCCGCGGCACCCATGCCCTGGCGCACGACTATGCCGAACACGTTCCGCGGTTGTGCACCGAGCGCGACACGCACACCGATCTCGCGCGTGCGTGCCGCGACCGAGTACGCCATCACCCCATAGACCCCGACCGCCGCCAGCACGAGGGCCAACACGGCAAACGCCGCCATGAGCTGCATCGGCAACCGGCGATCCGTAAGGCCCTGGGCCCGCACCTGCTTCATGGAGTAGGCATCGGACACCGGGATCGTCGGGTCGATCGCCCGCACTTCTCGGCGCACGGCGGGCAGCATGGACGCCGGGTCGGTGGTCGTCCGCATGACGATGGCCATGCCGCCCCAATGGTCCTGGCGGCTCGGCACGTATGCGGTCGGGCGGGATTCTCCGTCCACACCCATGCGGACATCGCCGACGATCCCGACTACCGTCATCCACGGATCGTTAGGGTTCGGCCCCAGCCGCACGCGCGCCCCGATCGGATCGCCGGCAGGCCAGTACGCGCGCGCCGCCGATTCGCTGAGGATTACGACGGGTGGTGCATCCTTGTGATCCTGCGGGCCAAACGCGCGGCCGCGCTCGAGCGGTACGCCCATGGCCTTGAACAGGTTGTCGGACACGGGCTGATACCCCACCTCCGGCAATCTCCCTTCCGGCTGCGGCCGCCCGTCGATGGCGAGTGACGCCATGGCCCCGCCGCGCATCGGAATGTTTCCCGACCCACCAACTGCCACCACGCCGGGCAATGCCGCGAGCCGCGTGTAGAGCGCGTCGAAGAATTGATCCTGCGCGGCCGCGCTGTCATATCGAGCGCCGGCGAGCATGAGCTCGAACGTCAACGTCGACTCGATCGAGTATCCGAGGTCGCGCTTCTGCAGCCCGACGAGACTTCGCACGAGCAGACCCGCGCCGACGAGCAGCATGACCGCCAACGCCAACTGTCCGGTGACGAGCGCCGTTCGCATCCGGTGTCGGCTTACGCCGCTGCTCGTGCCTCGCCCGGACTCCTTGAGCGCGAGCTGGATGCCCCGCGAGGCCGCGAGCGCCGGGATGAGCCCGAACACCACGCCACTCGCGATCGAGACAGCGAGCGCGGTCAGGAGCACCGTGGCATCCACGGTCACCTGGCTGGCGGCCGGCAACCGGTCGCCCGCCGAGGCCACGAGCGCCCGCGTCCCCCAGAGAGCGACCGCGAGGCCGACCGCACCACCGCCCACCGCCAGCACGAGGCTTTCCGTCATCATCTGGCGCACGAGCCGAGCGCGTCCGGCACCTAACGCGGCGCGGACCGCGAGCTCCTGGCGGCGCGACACGGCCCGCGAGAGTAGCATGCCGGCGACGTTCGCGCAGGCGATGAGCAGCACGAGCAGCGACGCCCCGAGCAGCACGAGCAGTGCAGGGCGGGTGTCGCCAACCACGGCGTCGCGCATGCCGACGGTGGCAACGGTCATGTTGGAGTTGGACTGCGGGAAGTCGCGCTCCAGCTGCGCCATGATGCCCTTCAATTCCGTACCGGCCCGGGTGACGGTTGTACCGGGGCGGAGCTTCCCGACGACGCCCAGGTAATGGAACTTTCGTGTGCGGTTGACGTCCCGCAGCACCGGCGTGAGGTCGAGGGGCGTGAAGATCTCGGCCTCGGCCATCGTCGGGAAGAAGAACGTGGGCGGCAGCACGCCGATAACCGTGGTCGATCGCCCACTGATGTTGACGGCCTTCCCGACGATCGTGCTGTCGCTCCCGAACACCCGGCGCCAGGCGCCGAAGCCGAGCACGATCGTCGGGTTGACGCCTGACGAGTCCTCACCCACCGCAAAGATTCGCCCGAGGTATGGGCGCACGCCGAGCGCCTTGAGGACGTTCGCGTCCACGCGTGCGCCGGACAAACGAACGGGGTCACCGCTGCCGATGTACGTCCCGCCGCCCCAGGCGAACGCGCCTAACGCCGAGAAGGAACGTTGACGGGTGCGCAGATCGATGAAATCGCCGGCCGAGAGCTGGCTCCGATCGACGCCGGAATCCCTGTGAGCGCCCCAGACGCGTACGAGCCGGTCCGGGTTGCCGTACGGCAGGTCGCGCAGCAGGAGGCCGTTCACGACGCTGAAGATGGCCGTGTTGGCGCCGATACCTAACGCGAGCGTGAGGACCGCGATCGCCGCGAACCCGGGCGACCGGCGGAACGTTCGCCAACTGTGCGCCATGTCCTGCCGCAGCTCGGCGACGAGATCGGTCCGGCGTTCCTCTCGACGGCTCATGGCGTCCTCCGCCAGGCAATAACGTTTGGTGTATTCCACATCGCCGAACTCGCGCACCGCCTCGCGCCTCGCATCGGCGTCGGTCATGCCCTGCTCCACCAGCTCACGCGTACGCATGTCGAAGTAGAACTTGAGCTCCTCGTCGAGATCGGCGCGAAGGCGCGACGATGACCGCCACGGGAACCGCAGATAGCGACGTGGCCGACCCATTACACGGGCTCCAGCACCTTGAACACCGCCTCCGCATAGCTGCGCCACGTTGCGGTTTCCTCGCGCAGTTGCCGTCGGCCCTCTGCGGTGAGGGAGTAGTACTTCGCCCGCCGATTGTTCTCGGAGAGGCCCCACTCGGCCCGGATCCACTTCTTGCGCTCGAGACGGTGTAGCGCCTGATAGAGCGCCGCGCTCTCGATGGTCAGCACGCCTTCGGTGCGCTGGCGGATGAAGCGCGCCACGCCGTAGCCGTGCATGGGCTCCCACGCGAGCGTGCGGAGGATGAGGACGTCGACGGTGCCCTGGAGCAGGTCGATCGGTGGCTTCGTCATGCGCTTCCAGTAAGCATGTGACTGGAAGGATGGGATCGGGTGCTGCTGACGGTCAATACTGGTCTGGGCGACTGGTGACTGGCGGGCTGGCGACTGCCGCCTCTTAGCCGTCGCCCCTCGCCCGTCCCCGCCAGTCGCCAGTCGCCAGTCGCCAGTCGCCTGCCTCTATAGCGATTCGAGGAACTTTACAAGCGCCGCGCGTGCATTCGGCGAGAGCTTGACCACCGCGTCGCGCGATTTCTTCGCCTCGCCACCGTGCCAGAGTACCGCTTCCAGGAGTCCGCGCGCGCGGCCGTCGTGCAGGAAGTTCGAGTGGCCGTTCACCGTTTGCACGAGGCCGATGCCCCAGAGCGGCGGTGTGCGCCATTCCCGGCCATTCGCCTGGAAGTCCGGGCGGCCGTCGGCGAGGTCGGCCCCCATGTCGTGCAGCAGGAGGTCCGTGTACGGGTGGATCACCTGGTTCGCCACCGAGGGTACGCCCGCGAGAGTCCCGGTCGTGACCGTTGGGGTGTGACAGCCAGCGCAGCCGACCTGGTAGAAGACCGCCTCCCCCTGCGTCGCCTGGGCGTCATCGAGGTTGCGCCGGGCCGGGACGCCTAACGTCTGCATGTAGCGGGCGACCGCGAGCACCACGTCGCTGCTGACCTCGGGCGCGTGTGGCGCGCATTCCGGTCGATCGCCCTCACACGACTCCGCCGGGAACATCGGCGATGTCACGCCCATGTCGCCGTTGTAGGCCCCAGCCGTCTGCTGGACGACATTCGGCACTCCCGCCTTCCAGCCGAAGCGGCCGATGGCGGTCCGGTTCGCCGCCGCGTCCCAGACCCGGTTCGCCACCCCGGAGATGCCATCGCGGTTGACGTCATTCGGGTCTTCGTTCGCGAGGATCGTCGCCTCCGGAATGGCCTCGAGGAGGCCAAGCCCGAAATTGAACGGCGCCACGCGCGGGCTGAACAGCATTTTCTTCGACAGCTCTTCATAGCTCCCGTAGAACGAGTAGCTCGGGACGCGGAGTGAGTACGGCGTTCCATCGGCGAAGGTGCCTCCGACTTCCGTGTAGGTGATGGACACGCTCGCTTCCGGCGCGACGCCGGGGATGGCGCGCAGCTGCAGCTGCCCGCCGTACCCCGGCACCGGCCTCGGCGCTCCGGTCGTCGGGTCGCGACCGGGATAGCTGATGCGAACGAGGAACGACTCGGCTATCTCGTTAGGTCCGGGCGGGCGTCCCCGGCCGTCGCCGCCGTGACACCCTTCGCACGACACGTTGTCGAACACGGGGCCCAGGCCGTTGTGGTCCGACGCGGGGTCGTTGACGGTGAAGGCGTCCTCGAACTGCTCGTCGCCTTCCTCGTGGAGGTTGAACTCGTCGGTGCCCCCTTTGACGTTCGGCGACATGAGGGAGAACGCCGCGCTGGTCGCGTCGAAGACCGTCGTCTTGCCCCCGGAGGAATCCGTGTGGGCCTTCGGGTCGGGCACCATGGCGAGGGCGACGCCTGTTGGCGCTGCGGTGGTTGGCGCCGTGGGGGGGAGCGTGCTGTCGTCGCTGCACGCGGCGAGGGCTGCCACTGCCAGCAGGCAGCCGGTGGAGCGAGTGGCCGGATGCATAAGCCTCTCCTTGATGCTGGGCGGCGCGGCCTCGGCGCGCACGCCGCCGTCGGGGAGCGGACGCCAGAGCGGGAACTCCGGCGCGGGCCCCTGATGCGAGCGATCCTAACGCGATCACTGCGGGAGCGCGGAAGGTGCGCCGGTCGGAATCGGCTCGCGGTGACGGGCATCACCAACCGGCTGTCGCGGCGACAACATGCCGCCTAACGACCGGACGCAAGCCCGAGCCCGTTTGGCTGACCGGTTAAAACCCGCTTCCGGCCCGGCGGAATGCGGTCTTTCGCGGAGTGAGACATGACCCTAACGTGGCGCGCGACCAGCATCATGCCGGCGCGCCAGATGCGCGCGGGCCGTGCTCGCGTCCCGCCAGTCGTCGGCCGGGGCCGCGGTGAATCGTGCGTGCGTCTGTCGTTAGGCGCTCGGCCGGCTGCGCGCGCCCCGCGCACGCCAGTAGATCGCGCCACCGAGCGCGACGAACGCCCCCGCGCCACCGATCACCTTCGCCCCGAACGCGAACCGGCTCGGCGCATCCGCCGGCGGAATCGACGCCACCACCATCGCGAACACCGTGATCGCCAGCCCGCTCACGCCCGCGAGCGTCGCACCCACACGACCGCCAGGCAGCTGCCCCTCCCCCGACGCCGCCCGCGCCTGCCGCAACAGACAGAGAAAGAGATAGATGTACGGGATGAAGTACACGAGCAGCTGCGTGTCCAGCAGCACGAGATACGCCTGCTCCACCGTCGAGCCCTTCCCGAGCTGCGAGACCCCCAGAAAAACCGTCGCCAGCGCCGCCTGCACGAGAATCGCGACGTACGGCGTCCGCCACCTGGGATGCACCTTCCCGAACGCCGGCGGGAAATACCGATCCAGCCCGATCACGAACGCGACACGTGCCGGCCCGGAAAGCCACGCGCCCACACCCGCCACGTTGCTCACGGTATAGAGCACCGCCGCCACCGGCGCCATCCACACGAGCGCCGGCGACGCCGCCGCGCTCCCCGCGCTGATCGCCTGCAGAAACCCCGACACGATGTTGATGTCCCTGGTGGGCACCAGCCACAACACCGACAGCGTGCCGAGCACGTACGCCACCGCCACGAGCGGAGCGGAGATCACGATCGCCCGCGGGAGATCCCGCTTCGGGTTCGCCGTCTCCTCACCCATCGTCGACGACAGCTCGAGTCCAGCGAACGCGAACGCGATCGACGCCCAGAGGTTGAGCGTCGAGAGGTCCGTGACGTCCGGCACCACGGTCGCAGCCGTCAGCGCATTCGCGCTGGGATGCAGAACCATCGCGACCACACCGAGCAGGATCAGCATGAGACCCGGCACGTACGTGGACACGCCGCCGACGTTATGCAGCCACTTCGCCGTCCCGAGCCCCACGATGTTCAGGGCGGCCGCGATC
The DNA here is from genome assembly GCA_036274195.1 of Gemmatimonadaceae bacterium. Classification (GTDB taxonomy): domain Bacteria; phylum Gemmatimonadota; class Gemmatimonadetes; order Gemmatimonadales; family Gemmatimonadaceae; genus JAJKIV01. The sequence continues at coordinate 13,165 of DASUGD010000037.1, forward strand.
CACAGCGCCGCCAGCGACACCGACAGCACGTACGGCCAGCTCCCGCCTAACGTGGTACCGCCCTTCCCGATCGCGTACGTCGCGATCACCGCCGTCGAGATCAGCAGGTTGGGGTAATACAGCACGTTGTTGACCCAGTAACACCAGCCGCACAGGAACCCGTTCCACTCGCCATAGCTCCGCCGCGTCCACGCGTACACGCCGCCTTCCTCCGGGAACCGCGAGGCCAGCGCGATGACGGCGATGCCCTGCGGGATGAAAAAGAGCAGCGCCGCGCCCAGCCACAGCACGAGCGAGCTTGGCCCCGCTTTCGCCGACGTCGCGACCCACCGCAGCCCGAGCACGGCGAGCACGTTGAACAGCACGAGATCCCCGAGTCGCAGGACGCGCTTGAGCTCGTGGGTGGTGCCAGTCCCGGCGTCGGTGGTCGCAGTCATAGAGGTGGTTGAAGTGGGATACCAGTCACCGCGAAATTAAGGCGCAGGCCGCCAAACTTGTCCGGGCCACGCGACCCAACTGGCCCTTGTCGTGTATGACCCCGGAGCGCTTCATGCGCTTCGGATTTCAACGACTTCCCTGGATACCTCCATGCAAGCTTTCTCCCGCGTCACGGGCGTCGTGCTCGCGACCGCCGCGCTCGCGTTGCCGGGCCGCGCGCAAGGACCCACCGCCCGCCCCGCGTTCGACACCACCGGCGTGGCCGACACGTCCATGTTCGCGCCGCTCACGCTCCCCTCACCCAACATCTACCGCACCGGCTCCGGTGCTCCCGGTCCCAGGTACTGGCAGAACCGCGCCGACTACGACATCGAGGCAACCCTCGACACCGCGAAGACCACGCTCTCGGGCAAGCTTCGACTCCGCTACACCAACAACTCGCCCGATACGCTGCACTTCATCTGGATGCAGATGGAGCAGAACGCCTTCAAGGACAAGTCGCTCAACTCGTTGATCTTTCCGCAGGAGTCGCGTTTCGGCGCCCGCGGGTTCGAGGGCGGCGACATCGTGGAGCACTTCGACCAGATCTCCACGCGCGGGGGCCCACCAGCGAAGACCGCCCTCAAAACGCGCGTCGAAGGCACGATGATGAAGGTCGACCTGGCCGAGCCCCTCGCGCCAGGGAAGACCACCACCTTCGATGTCGCCTGGCACTTCCTCGTTCCGGAACACGGCGCCGACCGCATGGGCCACGACGGCCCGCTCTACGAGCTCGCCCAGTGGTACCCCCGCGTCGCCGTCTACGACGACGTCCGCGGCTGGAACACCGAACCGTACCTCGGTCAGGGAGAGTTCTACCTGGAATACGGCGACTTCGATTACGCCGTGACTGTCCCGGCGGGCTACATCGTGGCGGGCACCGGTGAGCTGACGAACCCGCGCGAAGTGCTCACCGCAACGCAGATCGCGCGTCTGGCCAAAGCCGCGAAGAGCGACTCCACCGTCCAGATCATCTCGGCCGCCGAGATCCAGAACGGAGCCGCGCGACCGAAGAAGAGCGGCATGCTGACGTGGAAGTTCCACGCGAAGAACGTCCGCGACGTCGCGTGGGGCGCGAGTCCCGACTTTATCTGGGATGCGTCGAGCTGGAAGGGCAAGATGGCAAACGCATTCTATCGCCCGACCGCCGTCGACACGTGGAAGGACGCCGCCGACATGTCGCGCATGTCGATCATGGAGTACTCCGAGCGCTGGCTCGAGTATCCATACCCGCAGATCACGGCGATCGAAGGCCCGATCAGCGGCATGGAGTACCCGATGGTCGCGATGGAGAACAAGAGCAAGGACAAGTACGACCTGTACAACGTGGTCACGCACGAGATCGGGCACATGTGGTTCCCGATGATCGTGGGCTCGAACGAGCGCATGCACATGTGGCAGGATGAGGGCTTCAATACGTTCATCAACACGTTCTCCGAGGCGCGACGGTATCCGGAGAAGGGCGACCAGATGGCGCGCGCGTTAGGCGAGCGCGAGTACGTCGAGGGCGCGATGAAGCAGAACGTGGACGGCCCGGTCGAGGTGAACCCCGACCGCATCAACCCGGCGCTGCTCGGCCTCGAGGCCTATGTGAAGCCCAGCGTCGGGCTTCAGCTCCTGCGCCAGGAGATCATGGGCCCCGCCGCGTTCGACGACGCGTTCCGAACGTACGCCCGGCGATGGGCGTTCAAGCATCCCACGCCGGCCGACTTCTTCCGCACGATGGAAGACGTGGGCGGCCGCCGGCTCGACTGGTTCTGGCGCGAGTGGTTCCTCGAGAACCCGCACTTCGACCAGGCGATCGACACGGTGGTCACGAAGGTCACGGGCGACACGATGGACGTGGCGGTGATGTACGGCAACCGAGCCCGCGGCGTGCTTCCCATCCACGCGCGCTTCACGTTCAGCGATGGATCGGCCGAAAATTACGACTATCCTGCCGAGGTGTGGAGCACGAACACCGTGCACTACGTTAGGCGGTACCGGTTCGTCGGGAAGAAGCTGACCGGCATCGAGCTCGATCCGGAGAAGCGGCTCGTGGACCTGAATCGCGACAACAACGCGTGGGGAAACGTCGCCAAGAAACCTGTCTCCTAGCGCAACGAGCCGCGTGAGATGGCAGTGGCGGGCGAACTGAAGCCGGCGGTTGGCGGTGGGCAGTGTGGAGCGGGCAGAGAACGCATCCGTCGTCTGCCCACTGCACACTGCCCGCCGCCGACTTCCATTCGCTGCCTACTGCCGTCTGGCTCAGTAGTGATCAAGGTCACAATGGTCACCGCGCGGGCCTAGACTCGCCGGCCAGGAGACACGACGCGATGACGCAAGATTCGACTCGCGCCAGTCGCGACGCGTTGCTATAGTTGAGATGTTGACGGCGGCCGCTCAGACGTACCGCGGCCGCCTTTTTTTCGACCCTGCGCCGGCTCAGTCAACCGGCGCCATGGTCGTTTGGGGTGACCGAAGAACGCCAGATTCGGGTCGCCTTTTTCCGTTCACTAATAGTTGTGACGGCGCCATCTGCGCGTCGTCGTCTCGGGACAACGAGCCGCGTCTCGCACTCCGCGCGAATGCGACTCATCTCCCGCTGGTTTCACGCATGCGCCGCCGCCTCTCCGCGTTACTCGCTGCAATCCGCCAGCGCTTCGGCAAACAGCCGCGCTGGGCCATCGCCGTTCTCGCGATCGCGTCGATCGCCGTCTCGTTCGTGGTCTTCAAGGCGGTGAATCACCGCACGACCAACGTGCCGGTCCCGAGCGTTCCGTACTCCGAGCTCGCCGCGGCGCTCGATGCGCACCAGGTTCGTCGGCTATCCGTCGAAGGCGGCGGGACGCGACTGGTCGCTGAGCTCGTCTCGCCGCGACGGATCGGATCCGCCAACACCACCAAGGTCACCGCGGAGGTCCCGAAGGGCGCCGTCGGTCTAGCCGACCTCGAGCGGTGGTCCGCACGCGGTGCCCGTGTGGAGGTCGAAGGCCCGGGTCGCCTTCCCGAAGATCCGGTCTCGTTCGTCGTCTCGTTCGTCCTGATCGGCGTCACGCTCATGCTCGTTGCGCGACTCCGCGCTGGCGTCGTCAGCGGCAGCAAGAAATTCGAGAAGGTCGCCGAGGACCGTCAGCTCACGCTCGCTGACGTGGGCGGCGCGAAGGAAGCGCGAGCCGACCTCCACGACGTCATCCTGTTCCTGAAGGACCCGAGCCGCTTCAAGAAGATGGGCGCCCGCTGCCCGTCCGGCGTCCTCCTCGTCGGTCCGCCGGGAACCGGCAAGACGCTCCTCGCCCGCGCAGTGGCTGGCGAAGCAGGCGTACCAGTTCTGGTAGCATCCGGCTCCGAATTCGGCGAGATGTACGTCGGCGTCGGCGCACGGCGCGTCCGCGACCTCGCCTCGAAGGCTCGGCACCACGGACGCTGCATCATCTTCATCGACGAGTTCGACTCGATCGGCGGCAAACGCGGTCGCCCGAACCGCACGAGCGAAGAAGATCTCACGCTGAACCAGCTGCTCGTCGAGATGGACGGCATGGCCGGCAGCGAGGGCATCGTCTGGATGGCCGCGACCAACCGTGAGGACATGCTCGATCCCGCCGTGCGCCGCCCCGGCCGCTTCGACCGCGTCGTCGAAGTCGGCATGCCCACGGCCGCCGATCGCCTCGAGATCCTCAAGGTCCACGCGGCAAAGCGTCCGCTCGACGCCGACGTCGATCTGCAGGAGCTGTCGACCCTCACCGTCGGCTACTCCGGTGCCGAGCTCGCGAACCTCCTGAACGAAGCGGCGATCATCGCCGTGCACGCCGAGAGCGCGGTGATCACGCGCTCGCACCTCGACCAGGCACGCGACAAGATCCTGCTCGGACGCGTGCGAGCCGGTGTCGTCGTGTCCGACGAGGAGCGGCGCCTCATCGCGCTCCACGAGGCCGGACACGCCGTGGTTGGTCTCATCACCTGCCCGGAGGATCGCCTCCACAAGGTCACCATCGAGCCGCGCGGCCGCTCACTCGGCGCCGCGCACTTCGCGCCCGATACCGACCGCCATCTGCACTCGCGCCGCTACCTCGAGGGCATCATCGCCAAGGCGTTAGGCGGCCGCGCCGCGGAGCTCGTGTTCCTCGGCCCCGACGCGGTGACCTCCGGCGCCGGCAGCGACCTCGTACACGCCACGAGCGTGGCGCGCCGCATGGTCGCCGAGTTCGGGATGAGCGAAGAGGTGGGCCTCGTGTCGGCCGATCCGTCGGCCCACAACGGTGCGCCGTCGGCACAGCTCCAGGGCGAGATCGACACCGCGGTGCGGGCGTTGATCGCCAACCAGGCGTCGCGCGCCGAGGCAATCGTCCGCGAGCACGCCGTGGCGCTGGACGCGATCGCCCGCGCGCTCGTCGACCGCGGCGTCCTCATGGCGAGCGAGGTGCTCGCGATCGCGGCCGACCAGGGCGTTCCGCTGCAGCACTCGATCGAACGCGCGGAGCTCGTCGAGGCCTGACCCGGTCCGGCCCAGCTGGTTCTCGAGACCCTCGGGCGGTCATGGCCGCCCGAGGGTTTTTTGTTGCTGGTGCGTTAATCTGCTTCATATGGGGTCAGACTCCTTACCCACCGATCCACCGCGCAGGTGACCGAAAGAGGGCCGGCCCATTTATCCGTCGGACGGAGGAACAGCGATGATCAGTCGAGTGTGGCACGGATGGACGAAGCCCGAGCACGCGGCCACCTACGAGGCAATGCTGCGGTCCGAGATTTTGCCCGGCATCCACCGCGTTCCCGGGTTTCGCGGCGCGACGCTTCTCCGACGTCGCGACGGGGACGAAGAGGAGTTCGTGACGATCACGCGCTTCGACGACCTCGCGGCCGTCCGGGCGTTCGCCGGGGAGGACTACACGCGCGCGGTCATCGCCCCCGACGCCCGGCCGCTGCTCACCCGCTACGACGAACGCTCCGTGCACTACGAGACGGCCTTCTCGGTCGATTGAGTGCTCGCTCGACGCTGCATGACGCCTAACGACAATCCTTCGGTGTCGAGCACGATCGCGAGCCGATCCCCGTCCGGCAGCGTCTGCGGCGGGATCACGATGCGGCCGCCGAGCTGCTCGACCTTCATCACGGACGCCGCAACGTCATCGACCTCGACGAACAGCTGAACGAGCGGGTGCCCGTCGGTGGGACCGATCGGCCACACGCCGCCGCTGATGCCGCGGTCGGATCCGGTGTCCACCATCCGGTACCCCATCGGGTTGTCGGCGTCGACCCGCCAGCCGAACAGCTTGGCGTAGAACGCCGTCAGCGTATCCGGGTCACGAGCGAGAATCTGAAACTGCACCACCGGTTGTCCCATCGGTCACGACTCCATCGGGGTGAGGTCCGCCACCGGAAAGAAGGCCAGCTCCAGGCGGTAGACGTGATCGCGCTCGGCCTCGACGCTCTCGAGCATCTGGCCGATCTCGTGGCGGAACTGCTCGACGCGCTCCGCAATGCGCCGACTCGTTAGGCCCGACACGGCGATGGTCGTGGCGCTGTAGTGCGCGGGACGCCCGCGCTTCGACCCGGCGAGGGCTCGCGCACGGCCAACGAGCGCGCTGACGGTGTGCACGAACTGTCCGTCGATCCACGCCTCGGCGTTCCCCGCCTTGTCCACCCACGTGGTAGGCGACTGCATGTCCAGCAGGCCCACGCGCGTCGCGTCGCGAGCTCCTCCTGCAGGAACTGGCGAAAGCGACGCGGCGCAGGCGTCGGGTCGGTCAGCACGTGGGCTTTCATGCGGCGATGATACGACACGACGATCACCACCGCGAACGCACGATGTCTGTGGAGCGGAACGAATACAATCGGGGCCTCGGACAAACCGGGGCGCCGGCGCTGCCCCACCCTGGGTATCGCCGTCGATGAGCCGTCCCGCTCCGGGTTACTTCGTCGCGACCGCGATCACGCTGCGTGACGTGAGCATCGAGATACTGCCCTGCTCCCGGAGCAGATCGGCATTCTCGGTGCTCAGGTCCGGCTTCTTGGAGGCGAGCTTTCCGCGAAACAGCGCGTGCGCGATGCCAATGAAGGGTCCCCACACCGCGAGTAGCGCACGCGCGGACGTCTTGAAGCGATCGTAGTGCACGGCCACGTCGCGGAACCCAGCGCGGCGCAGCTGGTAGGCGAGGTAGTAGTAGGGCACCGGGTTGATGTGCCCACCGGTGTGGCGCGGATCCTCGCTCGAGAGGTGCAGCGGATCGAACAGCACCGTGAACCCCGAGTGCAGGTAGCGTACGCGCGAGTTGAGGTTCAGCACGTTAGGCGTGCTCACGATGGCAACCCCGCCCGGCTTCACGACACGACACAGCTCGCGCGTGAACGCGAACTGATCCTTGATGTGCTCGATCACCTCGAGGCTGCAGGCGACGTCGAACGACTCATCCGCGTAGGGCAACGACCCATCGGCGTTGATGGGATCGCAGCGAATAGCCGAGTAGCGGAAGAACTCGGGAAAGAGATCGCACGCCGCGAGCACCGACTCGGGAGAACGCCCGAGCTCAGCCTGTACTTGGTCGCCGACCATCTTGGAGAAATAGCCTTCGCCGGCGCCGACATCGACCACCCGCGCTCCCTGACTTAGATAGGGCAGCACGAGCGAGAACACCTTGTCGTTCGTGCTCGTGTGGGAGATCGGGCGGATGTCGGCGTCAGCGATGTTCGTCGTCATGCGACGGAATATCGCCGGATTTGGGGTCGCTGGGCCATTGCGGTTGTGAAGGTCGGCCCGTACCGTCGACTGGTGTGGTTGGACCACGACTCTGTAACCACGCTGTTTTCCCCCTCGTACAGATGGCCATGTCGCCATTGAGCCAACAGGTCCCGACGCCACCAGCAGCGCCCGCACCGCCCGCACCACCTGCGCTGCCGGACGTACCGACAATCCGCATCGGCGGCCCGGACGGGATCCGGATCGGGGGGCCGGACGGGATCACCACCATCGAGCTGCCGGCGCGACCCCTGACAGCCCGCGATGTCGCCGTGCTTCGCGCGCGGCGATCCGAGCTATCCAACCAGCTCGAGTCGGCGACCAGTCGGCGAAACAGCCTCGCGGCCAAACTCGAGGATGCCGAAGGCGTGAACAAGGCCGGCATCGAGCAGCGTATCTCGTTGCTCGACAATAGAATCCTGCAGCTCGAGACCGATCTCGCCGAGACAGGTCGTCAGCTCTCGAGCGCGCCGGCAGGACTTGTCTCCTCGGCGAGTGCGGGTACCCCGTTCGGTGGTCTCAACCCGGGGCAGGTCACCGCAATCGGCATCGTATCGGTCGTCGGCGCCACATGCGTCGCGTTTCCCATCGCGATCGCAATGGCGCGCAGGATCTGGCGCGGATCACGGAGCAGTGCCGCCACGGCGACGCCCGAATCCGCTCAGCGGATGGAACGGCTCGAGCAGGCCGTCGACGCCATCGCGATCGAGATCGAGCGAGTCTCCGAGGGACAGCGGTACATGACGCGACTGCTCACCGAAGGGGCCACGCCCGCGTTGCCCGTCGCGCAAAAGGCTGCCGAGCCCGTACGGCTACCCGACCGCGAGGCGCTTCGGGCGTCCCGCGGTTCGGCCTGACGTCTCCAGCCGGTCGTCGCTCCTACGGCGCTCGCGCGATTCGCCGTGACGTGCGAGTTGCCTCGCGAGTTGACTCCTGGGTAGCGTCTGCACGCTGAGCAGGTCCGGACGACGAGGAGCATCGGTGACCGATCACGTGCGCGAGTCGCGAGACGACGATGGCGAGAACGTATTCGCGCTGGCCGCACGGCTCGCGCGCCGCGCGTCCGATGGCCAACTCGTCGTCGCGGCTGCGGTCGGGATTCTGGCGGCGTCGCTCGTCGGGTTCGTTCGCCCCGACCTGTGGTGGGTTGGCCTGCCGCTCGTCTGCGTGGGCTCGTTCGGGGTGTGGGGAATTGCCGAGCGAACGGCGACGGAGCGCACCGCCCGACTCGGCCAGGATTTCGGTGGCCGACGCGCCCTCACGAGTCTCCGCCTGACGGCGGCCGTGGTCGGCACGCTGTCAGGCGTCATGACGCTGCTCGTGATCGTGGCGCGGATGGTCGGGACGTGGAAGTCGTGACGGGCTATAGCGCCCACCCCGACCGGTACTCCCTGGTCAGGTACTGGTTCGCGTCGGCGGCGTTCGTGAACTCCATCTTCGCGCCATCGTACAGGACCTTCTTGCCCACGCCCGCGCGGAGCGCGGCGATGCCTAACAACATCGTCTCCGTGAGCAGGGCCGAGTAGTCGAACGGCGCGCTCGCCTTCGCCTCGCCCTTGCAGGCCTGCGCGAAGTTCACCTCGTGCGGAACCTCGACCCGCGGGAACGTCTTCGGCACCTTCTCGGCCGCCTTCGCCACCGACTCGGGATAGACTCTCGGGTTGTTGCCGTACGTGTCGTAGGTGAGGATGCCCTTCGTGCCGACGAACACACCACCGCCACCATCGCCGCGCGGGAGTGTGATGTCGTCGGGGAGGAACGGCGGGCGCGGCGGCATGAGTCCACCGTCGTACCAGAGCACCTTGACGGGCGGTTGCGCCGGACGCCCGTTCGCTGCGGGCCGCTCGGGGAACTCGTATTGCACCAGGGTCGCGAGTGGATACGACGCCGGGTTCGCGGCGCCACCGCCCCACGGAGTTCCGGACGCGGAGATGCTCGTGGGATACGTGAGGCCTAACGACCAGAACACCTGATCGATGAGGTGCGCGCCCATGTCGCCGATCGCCCCGACGCCGAAGTCCACCCAACCGCGCCAGCTGAAGGGATGGTACGCGGGGTGATACGGGATTTCCTTCGCCGGACCGAGGAACAGGTCCCAGTTGAACCCCGGCGGCGGCGTCTGCGGATTCTCGGCCATCGCCGCGAGCACCGCGTTGTCCACGGTGCGCATGTTCCACTGCGGGGGCGGGGGCGGGCCGGGCGGCTGACTGCCGTTCGCGGGCGCCGACGGCTGCTGTGGCGGGGAAGCGTTAGGCGGGAGCGGGCGCGGGATGCCCTGTGCCCAGTAGCGAACCGGGCGATCCGTCCAGACATGGGCCTCGCGGATCGGGCCGAGGACGCCCGACGGGATCAGTTCCATGATGCGCCGCGTTCCTTCCATCGAGTGACCCTGATTGCCCATCTGGGTCACCACGCCGGTGGATTTTGCCGTCTTCGACAGGAGGCGGGCCTCGTACACCGAGTAGGTGAGTGGCTTCTGCACGTACACGTGCTTGCCCGCCTGCATGGCCGCCATGGCGATCACCGCGTGCAGGTGATCGGGTGTCGCAACGACCACCGCGTCGATGTCCTTCTGCTTGTCCAGCATCTGGCGGAAGTCATCGTACTTGGTGGCCTTCGTGTACGCGTCGCGCAGCTTCTCCTGCTCGGGCGTCATGCCGGTCTGCCCTTCACGCACCCGCACCTCGCGGGCGAGCGTGCGCTCCACGTACGGGAAATCCACGTCGCAGATGGCGACGATGTTCTCGTCGAGGAAGCGCTTCATGTTCTGCATGCCCATGCCGCCGATTCCGACGAAGGCGACGTTGAGCGTTCGCGACGGCGGCTGGTACCCGCGGCCGATGACGTGGCGTGGGACGATCATCGCGCCGAGCGCGAGCTTGGCGGTATCACCGACGAAATCGCGGCGAGTGTAGCTGTTCGACATAGGCTGATCCCAGGGAAGGGCCGGAGGTTGATTGGTCGGACTATACGGCGGTGACAGGCACAGGGATAGACAGCGACTGGTAACAGGTTACTGGGATTGGTTACAGGTAATCGAACCCTCGGGATGCTCATTCAGCTCAGAGAGACATCCCGAGGGTTCAGATAACCAATAACCCGTACCAGTAACCTGTAACCCGTTCTGTTGCGCCCTTCAGTCGGCGGTCATGATGAACAGCGGTGCCCCATCGAACTCGTAGATGGGCCGAAGCCGCTCGGTGTTGTAGTACTTCGCAACATCCACGACCTTCTTCTCCGATGTGACGCTCGTGATCGGCACGCTGTCGTAGAACCCCTTGTGGATGCTGACGAGCCGTCCGTAGCGGCCCTTGAGGATCAGGTCGAGCGCGAGGTTGCCAAACGCCATCGGCACGATCGAGTCGAGCGCGTCCGGGTCACCCGAGCGAACGAGATAGCCGAGCCGCTGGTTCACGACGTCGATGCGCCGGCCGTTGTTGTATTTGGGCGAATACTCCTTGAGCGCCGCGGCAACCTTGTCGCCGATCCCGCCGAGCTTGCGGTGGCCGAACATGTCGACGTCGTGGCCCTCGAAGCTCATCCCCTCGCCCGTCGTTAGGCGCGCGCCCTCCGACACGAGGACCACCGCGTAGCGGCTCGGGTGACGGTTGCGGTCGTACGTCAGCAGCTCCGCGAGGTGCTCCACGTCGACGGCATGCTCGGGGATCACGCACCGGTCCGCGGCACCGGCCATCGTCGGAAGCAGCGCCGTAAACCCCGCATAGCGGCCGAACACCTCGATCACGAGGAACCGCTCGTGCGAGCCGGCCGACGTCCGCAGACTGTGCGTCGCTTCGATCGTTCGCGTAACGCAGGTGCTGAACCCGATGCAGTAGTCGGTGCCGTAGACGTCGTTGTCCATCGTCTTCGGGATGGCCACGACGTTCACCCCCTCGTCGTGCAACCGCTTGCCATAGCTCAGCGTGTCGTCACCGCCGATCGGAATGAGCGTGTCGACGCCAATGTGCTCGAGGTTCTTGAGCACATCCTTCGTGATGTCGTTGACCTTCTGGTCGTACCCAGTGAGGTGGTTCGGTACGCGCTCGCGCGGCAGATGACTCGGCCTCGTGCGTGACGTGTGGAGAAACGTTCCGCCGGTCCGTCCGGCGCGGTTCACGATCGCCTCGGACAACACCTGAACGTTGTCCGCGTTGTCGGCGTCCTTGTCCGGGATGTAGTCCACCAGGCCGGCCCACCCGCGTCTGATGCCGACGACGCGATATCCTTCCCGCAGGGCCCGGATGGTGATGGCGCGTATCGCCGGATTCAAACCAGGCACGTCTCCGCCACCAGTCAGGATGGCAATCGTCCCCTTGTTGCTCGCCATGCGCTCTCGTCCTCAGTGATTGTGCTCGCCCTCGAATCACTTTTTCCGCCATGGAAGCTAATGGAATCGGTTCCACCGGAGACAGACAGCGGGCGTGGCAGACGGCGAGCGAGGTCGATTAGAATCCACAAAGCGACAGGCCCAGGAGCAATGATGAAGGAAGAAGTCTTCAATCTCGACCTGCGGAAGTTCCTCAAGCGATTCGGAGTCACCGCTCAGCGCGAGATCGAGCGCGCGGTTGCGGAGGCCATTCAGGACGGGCGACTCAAGGGCACCGAGACGCTCGAGGTGCGCGCGACGCTCACCATCCCTGACGTGATCACCGAGCTGCGCATCGACGGCCAGATCGGCCTCGCGGACCCTGCGTCGCGGGACTGACCTGGCCATTCCGAAGCCCAGCGCCGAAGGCGCGGAGGCGAGGAATGACACAGAGAGCTCACTCCGACCGCAACGCCATCACCGGATCGACCCGCGCCGCTCTCCGCGCCGGGATGACGCACGCGCCAAGGGCCACGATCGCGAGCACGGCCGGAACCGACACGAACACGGCCGCGTCCGTCGGCGTCACGCCATAGAGGAAGCCGGCGAGCACGCGACTCGACGCGAGCGCACCGGCGATGCCTAACGCTACGCCGATCCCGGTCAGCATGCCGCCTTCGCGCAGGACCATCGCCAGGACATCGCGGGCCCGCGCGCCGAGCGCCATGCGCACGCCGATCTCCCGCGTGCGCCGCGCGACCATGTACGCGACGACGCCGTACACGCCCACCGCGCCCAGCGTGAGCGCCACGACCGCGAACGTGGCCAGCAACAGCATCGTGAACCGCGCCCGCGCCGCCGAGTTGGACACCAGGTCTTCGAGTGGGCGAACCGCTTTCACGGGAACCGACGGATCGACCGCAGCCACCGCCGCCCGAACCCGCGACGCAATCGTCGCCACATCGGCGTCGGCGCGCACGACGAGCGTCATCTGGGTCGGGAACCAGAAACCGGCGACGTTCCCCATCGGCAGATAGATGCTCACCTCGCCCGCGCTGTTCAGACTGTCCCGCTTGACCGTCCCGACCACCCCGACGACCGTCACCCAGGGCTTCACCCAGACCGGCTTGAATCGCTGGCCGAGGGCGGACGCGTTAGGCCAGATGCGCTTCGCCGTGAGCTCGTCCACGATCGCCACGGCCTGCGACGTCGTGTCACGGTCCGCAGCGCCGAAGCCGCGTCCGCCCTTGAGCGGGATCCCCATCGTCTTGAAGTAGTCGTCACTCACGACGGTCTGCACGAGCATCGGCACCAGCCCGCCGGGCGCGACGGGATTCGCCTCGATGTCCGCGGCGAACGAGCTTTGCACGCTGCCCACGCCACCGAATGGCAGCACGCTCGCCACGGCGACCGACCTCGCTCCCGGGATCGCGCGCGCCCGCTCGAGCACGGCCGCGTAGAACAGTCGCGCGCGAGCCGCGCTGTCCCGCGGGAACGCCGGAATCGGAATGTCCGCGGCAATCACCTGCTCAGGCCGGAACCCCAGATCGACCTGGTGAAGGCGCCAGAAGCTCTTGATGAGGAGACCCGCGCCAGCGACGAGGATGACACCCAGCGCGATCTCGCCGATGACGAGCGCTTCGGAGAGCCGACGACGTGAGAGCGATCCCGCGGCGCTGCGTGTCGCACCAAGAACCGCCTGGAGGGTCGGCCGTGACGCGCGAAGCGCCGGCGCAAGCCCGAACACCAGGCTCGTCGCGAGGGCCGTAGCCATGGTGAACGCGAGCACACGCAGGTCGATCGCGACCTCCGCGATGCGCGGCATGCCGGCCGGCACGAGCAGCAGAAGCCCGCGAACCCCCGCCGCCGCGACCGCGAGCGCGAGCGCGCCACCCACGAGACCCAGCATGACGCTCTCGGTGAGGAGCTGCCTAACGATGCGGCCGCGGCCGGCCCCCAGTGACGCCCGAATCGCGATCTCGCGCTCACGCGCGGCCGCCCGGCCCAGCAGCAGGTTGGCCACGTTGACGCACGCGATAGCCAAGACGACCGCGACCGCGCCGAACAGCACCAGGAGCATGGGCCCGATGTCTCCCACGACCTTGCGCTCGAGTGGCACGACCGTGACCCCGGTCCCCCACGCATCGGGCATCCGCCACGGGAACGAGCTGCGCGCACGGTCGACGAGCATTGCCATCTCCTGCTGCGTCTGCGCGACGCTCACGCCGCGTCGTAACCGCCCGATGACGTTGAGGTGACTCGTTCCCCAATACCGGCCGATGTTCGCCCGTGACGCGTCGAGCGAGATCGGTACCCAGAAGTCGACCGCTGGCGAGGGGAAGTGAAAGTCCGGCGGCGCGACGCCGACCACGGTGCGCGCAATGCCGTCGACGACGACGGTCCGACCGATGATGCTCCGGTCGCCGCCGAACCGCTGCTCCCAGAGCGCGTGCCCGAGCACGGCGATACGGTCGCGCCCCGGCAGGTCTTCTCCGTCGGCGAACGTGCGTCCGACCTCCGCGCGAATCCCGAGCACGTCGAAAAATCCGCTCGTGACCTCGGACATGACGAGTCGCGCCGGTTCCGACGTACCCGTCATGCTCACGGCCGTACCACCCGAGTAGCCCGCGATGGGTTGGAGGGTCCGGGTAGCGTCGCGCACCTCGACGAATACGCCCGGCATCATCGCGGCGTCAGGCCACACGCTGACGAGCCGATCCGGGTCGGCGTACGGGAGTGATTTGAGCAGCGCGGCATCGACGACCGAGAAGATCGCGGCGTTGGCGCCGATACCGAGCGCCAGCGTCATCGAGGCGATGATGAGGAAAGACGGTCGCCCGAGGAGGGCACGTGTCGCGAAGCGAACGTCCTGCGTGAGTGCCTCCCACCACTCCGCGACACGTTCGTGCTCCACTCGATGGCGGTCGATGGCCATGATCTCGTCGTGTGCGGCGCGGAGGTCCCCGAACTCCGCGCGGGCCTGTGCTTCCGCTGCCTGACGAGTCATCCCGCCCGACATCAGGGTCTCGACCCGAGTCTCGACGTGGAACCGTAGCTCGTCGGCGACCTCGCGCTCCACGTCACGGACGGCCGCCGGCTGGCGCAGCAGCTTGCGAATCCCGGATCCCAATCTCATCGGTAGTCCCTGGGTTACGATGCGGCGCGCAGCACCTTGAACACGGCTTCGGCGTATTGCGTCCAGCGCGTCGTCTCGGCGCGGAGCTGCGCGCGGCCTCGCGCGGTGAGCTCGTAGTACTTCGCCTTGCGGTTGTTTTCGGACAGCCCCCATTCGGACTCGACCCAGCCGCGGTCCTCGAGGCGGTGCAGCGCGACGTAGAGCGCGCGGTCCTCGACGCTCAGCGTCTCGCCCGACGTCTCGCGAATCCAGGTCGCGACGGCGTAGCCGTGTCGCGGCCCGAACACGAGCGCCTTGAGGACGAGCACGTCGAGTGTGCCCTGAAGGAGTGCGAGGTCGCTGGACGGTGGCATGGCTCATCCCGGAAATGTTCCGGGGAACAGTGCGCGTGTATCGCCTGGCGGTCAAGCAGTGAGACACGGGGAGCGCCGCCGGGGTTGGCTCGCGCCTACCCTCGAGGTGGACATGCCCCTGCGCTCACAGTAGCGTGAATCGGATCCAGGAGTCACTCTCGCCACGCTTACCGAGGGCCACGCCAATGACAGAGTACGCCCGCCGCTCTATCGTTGACCGGATGAGGGGAGCCGCGATGCTCGATGTTGCCACGTACGAGGAGGTCGAGCACGACAACGACGCGACCGGTCAGGCAGCGGTGGTGGTGATCATCGTGGCGATCTGCACGGCCCTTGGCGCGATCTGGCGCGGTGGTCCGTCGATCATTGCCGGGCCGATCAGCGCGATACTCGGTTGGCTACTGTGGTCGGCGGTGACCTACCTGATCGGTGACAAACTGCTTGGCGGCACCGCGACGTGGGGCGAGCTGCTGCGCACGATCGGGTTTGCGCAGGCGCCGGGGGTGCTCATGATCTTCGGGATCATCCCGATCCTGGGCGGGCTCGTGCGTGCGGTGGTGGCGATCTGGCTGCTTTTCACCGGGGTCGTCGCGATTCGTCAGGCGCTGGATTTCTCGACGGGGAAGGCGATTCTGACGGCGTTGCTGGGGTGGATCGTCATGGTTGCGCTGGCGTTTCTGACCGGCGGGGGTGGCTGGTTCAAGATGTGAGTCGTGTCGAGCGTCCGGCGCTTCGCGCGACGGGCTTGGCGAGACGGCTCATGGCGTCGGATGCCGCGCCCCCGTGCTGATCGCCGTTAGGCGCCAGGCCCGAACGGATCCTCCAGCGACGGACTCTGTGGCGTCATGAGCTCCGCCCCATCCGCCGTAATGACCATATCATCCTCGAGCCGCACCCCGAACTCACCCGGGATGTAGATCCCCGGCTCATCACTGAACGTCATCCCCGCCTCGAGCTTCTGCGTATTGCCCTTCACGAGATACGGCCACTCGTGGCCGTCCATGCCGATGCCGTGCCCGACGCGGTGCGTGAAATACTTGTACCCCGGGCCAAAGCCCGCGTCCGCAATGACCTTTCGCGCGGCGGCATCGACCGCCTGACATTCGATGCCCGGGCGCGCGGTCTTCACCGCTGCCGTCTGCGCCTGGTGCTCGATGTCGAAGACCTTCTTCATCCGGTCCGTCGCCTTGCCTAACACGAACGTCCGGCTGAGGTCCGAGTTGTACCCCTCCACCTGGCAGCCACCGTCGATGAGCAGGATCGTGCCCTCGCGGATCACCTGCGGCGTGGCCGACCCGTGCGGCAGCGCGGAGTACTCGCCGACCTGCACGCCGGCGTCACCGCGGTAGCCGAGCCGCTGGTGCGCGGTCGCGACGAGGTTGGCAAACTGATTCTGCGTCATGCCATCGGAGAGCGACTTCCATGCTGCCTCGTACGCCTTGAGCGTGACCGCGCTCGCGTGACGCATGAGCGCCAGCTCGGCGTCCGACTTCACGCCTCGGCAGCCGGCGGTAACGGGCGTGCCGCTCGTCAGGCGGAGCGTCGGAAGCGCCTTCGCCACGTTGTCGGAGAAGACGAAGCGCACCGTCTCCTCCACGCCTAACGTGCCGGTGGCGAGCCCGCGCGACCGGAGGCCGTCGGCGATCAGCGCGGCCGGGCTCTCGTCTTCCTCCCACGTACGAACCTCGGTGCCCTTGTCGAGCGGCCCGGTGCGCACCTGCTCCATCGCCCGGCCTTCCTCGAACTTCGGGCAGACGATGAACGGCGTCCCCTTCGTTGGCAGAATGAGCGCGAGCATGCGCTCGCTCAGTCCCCAGCGGACACTCGTGAAGTACTGCATCGACGTGCCGCCCGTGAGCATGAGGGCGTCGATCTTGTTCTCGCGCATGAGGCGCGTCGCCTTGTCGATCCGCGCGCGCCGCTCCTCCACCGTGATCGGCTTCACCCCCGCGGTCATCGGCTTGAGTGCCGCGATCGCCGGCGGGAGCGTGCCACCTTGATACGGTTCGTCCATTGACGCGTCGTGCGCGGCGGCGGGGCGAGCCTTCGAAAGGACGACACCGGCAGCCGCGAGTGTGCTGGTGCCGAGGAACGTGCGGCGGGTTGGCATTGTCGGATGCAGGGTACGGGGATTCGGCGCGGGGTGCACGCGGGACGGCTGGACTCGCCCCCTGCGCATGTTGGCGACGCCCGCCGCTCGGGGCAAGGCCAGGCGCGAACACTGGCGGCCCGGCGGCCTGGCGTGTGGCGCACGTGACGCCCATGATGGCGACACGACTCGGGACACCCGGAGTCTCGAGATTCGTGTGCCTCGCCGGCGACAGTTCGCGTACCGAACCATACCTCGTCATGCGCAATCCGATCCGCCCGTTCTCCGTCACGATCGCGCTGCTCTCCCTCTTCGGTCTCGCCGTACCCGCCGATTCGCAGGGCTACGACCCGTCGCTCTTCCAGGAGATGCGATGGCGGATGATCGGACCATTCCGCGCGAGCCGGACGAAAGCCGGCACCGGCGTGCCGTCACAGCCCAACGTGTTCTATGTCGGCGTCGTGAACGGTGGCGTGTGGAAGACCACGGACTACGGCCGCACCTGGGATCCGATCTTCGATGAGCAGGGCACGGGCTCGGTCGGCGCGATCGCCGTCGCACCGTCGGACCCGAACATCGTCTACGTCGGGAGCGGCGAGGGGCTGCAGCGCCCGGACCTCTCTGTCGGCGATGGCATCTACAAGTCCACCGACGCCGGGAAGACCTGGACGCACCTCGGCCTGCGCGACGGACAGCAGATCCCGCAGATCATCATCGACCCGCGCGACCCCAACCGGCTCTTCGTCGCCGTCCTCGGCCACCCGTACGGGCCTAACGCGGAGCGCGGGATCTTCCGCTCGACCGACGGCGGCAGGACGTTCGAGAAGGTGCTCTACAAGGATGAGAACACCGGCGGCATCGACGTCGCGTTCGATCCACAGAATGCGCAAACCATCTATGCCGCCCTGTGGGAGGCTCGTCAGGCACCGTGGGAGAACGGCGCGTTCAGCGGCCCTGGCTCCGGGCTGTTCAAGTCCACGGACGGCGGCACGACGTGGCGTCAGATCGGCCAGGGATTGCCCACCTTCGACCGCGATGGACTCGGACGGATTGGCATTGGCATCGCGCCGAGCCTGCCGAGCCGCGTGTTCGTGACGGTGGATGCCGCGCGGAACGGCGGATTGTATCGCTCGGATGACGCGGGTGAGACGTTCACGAAGGCGACGCACGATGCGCGCGTCGTGTCGCGCGCGTCGGACTTCGCGGAAGTGAAGGTGAGCCCGAAGAATCCGGATATCGTCTTCACGGCGAGCATCGTTGCATGGAAGTCCACGGACGGCGGCAAGACCTTCTCGGCCCTGCGTGGCGCGCCCGGCGGCGACGACTATCACCGCTTCTGGATCAACCCCGACAACCCGGACATCATCCTGCTGATCGCCGACCAGGGTGCGGTGATCAGCGTGAACGGCGGCCAGACGTGGAGCAGCTGGTACAATCAGCCGACAGCGCAGATGTACCACGTCTCCACGGACAATGCGTTCCCCTACCGCGTCTGCAGCGGCCAGCAGGAGTCCGGCTCCGCGTGCGTGCTGAGCCGGAGCGACAACGGACGCATCACCTTCATGGATTGGCATCCGGTGGCGGTGGAGGAGTACGGCTACGTGGCGCCGGACCCGCTCGACCCGGACATCGTCTACGGCGGCAAGGTGACTCGTTATGATCGCCGCACGGGCCAGGTGCAGAACGTGGCGCCGAAGCTGTCGCGGTCGCCCGACTATCGCGCACTGCGCACGGCGCCTCTGCTCTTCTCCCCGGTGAATCCGCGAAAGCTCTACTTCGCGACGAACACCGTCTGGCAGACAACGAACGGCGGTCAGAGCTGGCAGGCGATCTCGCCGGACCTCACGCGCACCGACTCGGTCGTGCCGCCTAACGTCGGCAAGTATTCCGCCGAGCGCCCCGCCACGGCGCGGCATCCGGGCGTGGTGTACACCCTCGCGCCCTCGTATGTGAAGGAGAACATCCTCTGGGCGGGCAGCGACGACGGCCTGATCCACGTGACGTTCGATGGCGGCAGGACGTGGAAGGACGTGACGCCTCCGGCGCTCAGGTCACAGCCGTGGAGCAAGATCTCGATCATGGACGCGTCGCACTTCGATACGCTCACGGCGTACGCGGCGATCAACACGCTGCGTCTCGACGACATGCGGCCGCACGTCTACCGCACGCGGGATGGCGGAAAGACGTGGGCGGAGATCGTTACCGGCATCGACTCGGGCGCGATCACGAACGTCATCCGCGAGGATCCGAAGACACGCGGGCTCCTGTACGCCGGGAGCGATCGCCAGGTCTGGGTGTCGTTCGATGATGGCGACCATTGGCAGTCACTACGACTGAACATGCCGGCCACGTCGATCCGCGATCTCGTGATAAAGGACGACGACGCGGTGATCGGGACGCATGGGCGATCGTTCTGGATTCTCGATAATGTCACGCCCTTACGGGAACTGGGAACCGGGAACAGGGAACAGAGGCTCCGTTCGAGCGAAGGCGCATCGCGCCGAGCAACGGTTCCCGGTTCCCAGTTCCCGGTTCCCGGTACCACTCACCTCATTCGCCCGCAGTTAGCCACCAGAATTCGATACAGCCAGTGGCCCGACACCCCAATCCCTCCGGACGAGCCCGCGGCCGAGAATCCTCCGGACGGCGCGATGATCGACTACGTGATCGGCACCGGGGGTGCCGGAGACAAGCCGGTGACGCTCGAGATCCTCGACGGCGCCAGGGTCGTTAGGCGATACGCGAGCACCGACACCGCCATGGCGCCGGCCGACGTCGGTAACACGCCACGCTACTGGATCCGCCCGACGCAGATACTGTCGGCGGAACCGGGCATGCACCGGTTCGTCTGGGATCTGCGTTACCCCGCACCCGGTGTGCTCAACGTGCAGTACCCGATCTCGGCCACACCGCACAACACGCCAAAGGAACCTCACGGACCGTGGGTCGTGCCTGGCACGTACACGGTTCGACTGACGGTCAATGGCCAGACGTACACGCAGCCGCTGACAGTACGCATGGACCCGCGTGTGAAGGCGTCGGCGGCGACGCTCGCACGGCAGTTCGCCCTCTCGAAGGGCGTCTACGACGACATCAACCGCACGCGTGGTGTGCTCGATGAGCTGAGGGCGCTGCGCGCGAACCTGCACGAGCTTCGACGACGCGCGTCTGGCGATCTCATGCCAGCCGTCGATTCGATCGACCGTGCGGCCGGCGCGTTCGAAGGGGGAGGTGGTGGGTTTGGAGGGGGCGGCGGAGGAGATCGCGCGGCCGCGGCACCGACTTTGACTGGAACCATCGGTGAGCTCGAGCAGCTGTACGGTGCGCTGCAGGAAGCGGACGTGCAGCCGACCACGCAGCTCGTGGTGGCGGTGCAGGCGGCACAACGCCAGGTGTCCCCGACGCTCGCGCGCTGGGACACGCTCCGCGCGCGTGCGACCGCCAGGCTCGGCACGCAGATCCGCCCGCTCGGCCCACCGAAGTGAGCCAGGCGTTAGGCATGCGCGGGCGCGCTGACCGCGTCAGATTTGACGCGGCGGTCACTCCAACGATTTCGCCGGGAGGCGACGACGATGGCACGGAAGCCAATGGCAGCGGCGGTAGTCGGGAGCCTTCTGCTCGTCGTGTGTGACGACGGGTCGGTGTTCGAGCTCGACCCGAACGGTGCGTGGGTCGAGCGCGCTCCGGTACCCGGCACGGCTGCGGCACATGCGGACGAAATTCGTCGACAGGAACCCCGGTTCGACTGAGCGCCCAGCGGCCGGCCGACATGGCCCCGCGTCGCGTCGGGACGTATAGTCATTCCTACCTATGCCATGCCTGCTCGTCGTTCTCGCGCTCGCCACGCCGCGTCTCGTCATCGCGGTCCTGTACTTTTTCACCACGTGGTTCAAGGGGCTGTTCGACACGCCGCTCTGGCCCATCCTCGGTTTCATTTTCCTGCCGACGAGCTTTCTCTGGTTCACGGCGGTGCAGCACTGGTTCGGCGGGCAGTGGACGCTGTGGCCCATCGTGGGGCTCGTCATCGCGCTCATGATCGACATCTCGCCGGCGGGCGGGCGTCGAAAGAAGGCGTAAATCCACCCGCGTGACATGTCACGCAGATTCTCTCGGACGGTACGACTATGAATTTCCGGCTGATCGCTGCCTGCGCAGCGGCCGCGGTGACGTTCCCCGCGCTTCTCCTCGCACAGGGGCAGGTCCTGCCCCCGGCAAAGCAGATCCAGGCGGCGATCGCCGCCGCTCCGGCGGAGATGCGCGATGGTGCGGGTGTGTGGGGATACAACGAGAGCAAGAAGCTCGTGAAGCTGCGCGAGGAGAAGAACGACATGATCTGCCTCGCGAGCAATCCGGACGGGAAGCAGTTCCACGTCGCGTGTTACCACAAGCTGCTCGAGCCGTTCATGGCGCGCGGCCGCGAGCTGCGCGCGCAGGGCGTGAAGGACGATCAGGTGGACACCGTCAGGTTCAAGGAGATCTCGAGCGGCAAGCTCCAGATGCCCCGGACGCCATCGGCGCTGTACACGCTGACGGGCCCACCGACCAGCTTCGATGCGGCGACCGGAAAAGTGACCGGCGCGAAGTGGCTCTATGTCGTGTACATCCCGGGTGCGACGGAGAAGTCGACCGGGATCACCGAGAAGCCGGCGCCGGGGGTGCCGTGGATCATGTACCCGGGAACGCCGAAGGCACACATCATGTTTTTCACCGGGATGTGACTCCTGCCTAACGCCCATCCCGCCGCTGGTCGTCCGCGTTAGGGGCGAGGCCGAGCTCGAGCTCGTTGGCGAGCTGCGACCAGCTCCGTGCAGGCGTCGGCGGACTGCGCGGAGATCACCGGCTGTCATCGCGCGGAACGCTCGCAGTCGTCGACTGTTGGGCGGCGCGCTGTTCCGTTTCGTTCTGCCGGGTCGGCCGGCCTAACGTTTGGCTCGCTCGCCGCTTGCTCGACTCCGCTCGCCACCCGCCGCTTTCGGCGCCAGCCTCCTCCATGTGTGCGACATTCGATGTAAAATCGTCTGCCGTCACCGAGCCGACGGCGAAATTCACCGCGCGTCACTCTGCGTTCACCGACAACCGCGCGATAGACGCAGTCGCCCTGATCGCCCGGGCGCGTGAAATGCTGCCCCCCGTGAACCGTAGTCTCATTCACGGAGGAACCTGATGAATCGAACCTCAACCATGCGTACCGCCGCGCTCGCGCTTGCTCTCGTGTCGAGTGTCGTGTCGAATAGCAGGGCACAGTACCGAACGCGGGACGCATTCTCGCGCGTTGACACGGCCAGGCACGCCACGTCGACGACCGCACGCGCTTCGAGCGTTGTCGCCGCCGCCAGCAAGCAACAATCGCCGGGCGCAGCGGGCAATTTCTACATCGGCGTTGCCGCTGGCGCGAGCATGCCGAGCGGCGGGTTCAGCGATTTCTACCGCAACGGGTGGAATGCCGACATTCCCATTGGCTGGCGAGCCCCGAACAGCCCGTTAGGCTTGCGGGCCGACATCGCGTATAGTCGCTGGGACGGCGAGACGATCAACGGAGTGAAGGTGGGGAGCGCCGCCCTCTGGGACGCCATGCTGGACGCGACCGTCGACATGCCGTTCGGGATGAACAAGACCTCGTCGTTCTATATGTTCGGCGGTGCCGGCGCGCACTACTTCCCGAGCTACGGCGGCGCGAGCGGCTCGGTTGCCACCACACCGGTCGACACCTCGGGGAACGCACCGCCGCCACCGCCTCCGGGAGGAGGGTACCCGCAAGTCAACCAGGTGAATGATGCCATTACGCCTGCCGATCGGAGCTCGACGACTCGACTCGGGGTGAACGGCGGTGCCGGCCTCTCATTCGGGCTCCCGCAGGGCTCCGCGCTGTTCGTCGAGGGACGCTACGTGAGCGTCTTCACGCGCGCAGAGCACACGAATTACTGGCCGATCGTCGCCGGAGTCAGGTGGACTGTGCGGTGATTTTCAAGACCGCTTCGGCGTAGGCGTGGCTGGTGATCCACCGACCACACGGGTGGGCACCATCGCGCTTTGTTCTCGCGGGAACGGGGAACCGGGGTTCGTGGAGATCCTGTTCCCCTTTCCCGGTTCCCCGTTCCTTCCATTCCCGATTCCCTATTCGCGATTCCCGCTTGAAACCGCCGGCTTCCGCGTCAGCTCCGCGTACGAGGACATCGCGCCCGTCAGCGGATTATCGGTCGTCATCGCCGCCGCCCACCCGCGCAGGGTGTCCCCCTGCAGCAGCAGCGACACGCCCACGTTCTGCGGAAAGCGGCACGCCTCCTCACTCGGAATCGTCCCGGCAAACCGGCCGCCGAGCAGGTTGTTGCGGAACGTTGGCGCGTTCAACACCGTCCAGAGCGCGTCATCGCCGCTCCCGAGCCTAACGTGGATGGCATCGCCAGCATGAGCGACGGCCTGCGTCCCGAGGCAGTCCTCGGGACGCTGACTCGCGTTGACAATTGGCGAATGGTTGGCTCTACGCGCTAAGACTACGAGTCGTCGGAGTTGAAGAAGACCCCGTTCCTTTCTTTTCCAAATTCAGCGAAGTCGCTCGACGACGTCCCCATCGGCGCGGACACGAAATCGAAGTCGCCTGTGCTGGCCGACCATTCCATCTGCGCCGTGGTTCGTATGAACTCGCCGGCGTGGCCATCGGACGCGTTGACGACGTGGGCTCGCTCGGCGTTCGCTCCGTGACCCTGCGCTGCGCCCGCCCAGCGGACCAGGAATGACACGGTCGCCGGTACGGGTGGCTTGCCGCCGCCGAACAGCGAGTTGCCAAAGTCGCCGAAGTCGAGCACCTGGACGTTGTTGCCGCGCATCTCGGCGCCGCCACCGGGATGGACCTCAACCGCATCCTCGGGGAGCGCGAGCGTCCAGAACAAGCCGCTGGGCGCGATACCAGGGTTCATGTCGTTGATCTGAGTCGGACCGCCCGGACCGGGCGTGAAGACGTCGATTCATATGAACCCGAACGTGCCACGCCGAACCCGGCCGTCGTCGCCACGATACACGCCGGTCATGAACCGCATGTCGGAGCCGAGGAATGGCAACTCCACAGTCTCTCCGGTCACGCGATTGCGCCTCGTTACCATCCCGTTGATGTATGCCAGCCCGACAAACCCATTGAAGTTCGTGATCGTCGCCGGCTCGGCGTCCATGGAATCCAAACCTGCGGCGGGTGGGGCCGGGGCCCAGACGTGATAGCCACCGCCAAGCAACGGAGTTCCGCCAGGGATTGGTACCGGTGCGGCTTGCGCGGCCGCCTTCGCCAAGGACGACCGCGGCGAAATGGGTGACGTCAGGAACCCGTCGTCTGCGCGACCGCAGGCCGCGACCAGGCTACCGAGTCCCGCGGCTGCCACGAGAGATCCCGCCGTGGAGCCCACAAACTGACGCCTCGACAGAATAGCGTCGCTGCCACGCGCGGTCCTGTGCGCGGGCACCAACTGGCGGTCGCCGGGGAATTGTGGTTTCGCTGACGGGCGACCTGCGGCGCGGAGCAACGTGGGATTCATAGTGCTCTCCTCCTTCGTTAGGCACGAAGGTGGCTGCCGTTCCGAGGTTCGATGGAAGCGCTCGACATCGTCGCCGCGCAACGCCACTCCTCGGACTCATCCGGCTCCCCGCAGTGCCGAACATGCACCGCCGTCGGGGCCGGCGCCAGTGGCTGCTAGCGCTCCGGGGCCTTGAGCTGCAGGACGATGATGGTCACTATCACCGCGAACACGGCGTCCGAATACGCGGCCAGCCCTTCCGCGATTGCCGCTTCCTCTCGCATGGAACGCTCCTTGGAGTCGTCCTCCTCCTCTCTCGCGAGGCGTGTACCCCTCGAACCACGCACCCGCCGGGGTGGTGTGCGCCTCGTGCTCACGATCCTGATCGCGGGCGCATGCGCTGCAGACGGCGGCACGGCTGCGCCACAGGCCATACCCGACATCGGAACATACCCACCGATGCCGAATCACGCGGCGCCGGGTGCCTCGTCCCGCGCCCTGGCGACTGCCATCGCGATCGGTCGGGGCGTGAACTTCGGCAACATGCTCGAGGCGCCAACCGAAGGCGCATGGGGCCTCACCGTCACCGACGATTTCATCGAGAAGGCTGCGGCCGCAGGCTTCGCGTCGGTGAGACTCCCAGTGCGCTGGAGCAACCACGCGAGCTCCCAGGCTCCGTTCACCATCGATCCGGCCTTCATGCAGCGGGTCGAGTCCATCGTCGACAAGCTGCTGGCGAAGGGGCTGGTGGTGATCCTGAACATGCATCACTACCGGCAGCTGGACGGTGACCAACTCGATTCCGGCGAGCTCCCCGTTGCTCCGGCGGCGGTTGACGTGCGCTTCGTGATGCTCTGGGACCAGATTGCACGCCGCTTCCAGCGACGCGATGCGCGGCTGCTCTTCGAGCTCTACAACGAGCCGCATGTTCGGATGAACGGCGAGTCGTGGAACGTGCTCGCCGCCAGGGCGTTAGGTGTCGTCCGAAAAACCAACCCGGATCGCATCGTGGTGATCGGGCCGACGAGCTGGAACTCGGCGAGCGATCTGGGGCGGCTCGAGCTGCCTAACGACTCCAACCTGATCGCCACCGTCCACAACTACGCGCCGTTCGCGTTTACGCATCAGGGGGCGGAGTGGGTGAATCCCGTGTTGCCGGTGGGCGTCACCTGCTGCACCGCCGCCCAGGAAGCCGAGATGACCGCTCCGCTGGACGTCGCGAAGGCGTGGTCGGTGGCGAAACGCTATCCCGTGTTCGTCGGCGAGTTCGGCGCGTACAGCAAGGCCGACGACGCCTCGCGAATCGCCTTCGACCGTACGATGCGCTCCGCCATCGAAGCGCGCGGCATGAGCTGGGCGTACTGGGAGTTCGCCGCCGGCTTCGGCGTGTACGATCCTGCCACTCTCGGCTTCCGAACTGGGTTGCTCGATTCCCTGCTTGGCCAGTAGAACCGGGAACCGTGGCCCTCGGTCGGGACGACGGCGATTCCTCGCCTCCGCGCCTTCGGCGCTCCGCTCGGAATGACAGGCTTTCCTGTCGCCTGTCGCCTGTCGCCCGCCCGTCGCCCGTCGCCCGTCCCCGTCAGTGGTTACCGCTCACCCGACGAAACCGCGGGCTTCCGCGTCAGTTCCGCGTACGAGGACATCGCGCCCGTCAGCGGATTATCGGTCGTCATCGCCGCCGCCCACCCGCGCAGGGTGTCCCCCTGCAGCAGCAGCGACACGCCCACGTTCTGCGGAAAGCGGCGCGCCTCCTCACTCGGAATCGTCCCGGCAAACCGGCCGCCGAGCAGGTTGTTGCGAAATGTCGGCTCGTTGAGCACGGTCCAGAGCGCGTTGTCGCCGCTGCCGAGCCTAA
The DNA here is from genome assembly GCA_036274195.1 of Gemmatimonadaceae bacterium. Classification (GTDB taxonomy): domain Bacteria; phylum Gemmatimonadota; class Gemmatimonadetes; order Gemmatimonadales; family Gemmatimonadaceae; genus JAJKIV01. The sequence goes on from DASUGD010000037.1 coordinate 39,595, forward strand.
CGTGGACGTCGTCGGACTTGACGAGGAGCGCGATCGGCGTCGTCGAGCCGTCGTACATGCGGACGGTCCCGGTCCACTCCCCGGTCAGCTCCGCCGGGCTGGTGAAGGCCGCAACGGGGCGCGACCGGTCGCGGGGCGCAGTTGCCTTGTAGCCCGGCACCAACGCCGCCGCGAGATCCCCCGCGAGACGGTATGGCGCCTCGCTGCTGGCGTTGCCGAGGGAGACGATCGCCATGTTCTGCTGCGGGAAGAGTTCGAGACTCGTCGCGACACCTGGCATTCCACCGGTGTGCGATACGATGCGTACCCCGTGCTCGTTGTCGATCAACCACCCGAGCCCGTAACCGTTCGCCGTGTCGCCGGGCGTCTCGCGGCGCTGCATGGCGTCGATCGTGGAGTCCTTGAGCATCGGGCGCTGGTCCGGGAGATGATTCTTGAGGTGGAACATGCCGAACCGCACCAGCTCATGCGCGCTCGTGTAGACCGCCGACGCTGCGCGATGGTCGAAATCATAGAACGCGATCGGCTTCCCGTCCGCGGTGTATCGCACGGCCGAGTTGGCGATGCCCGCGCCGGTTCCGATCGTGGTCGTCGTCATGCCTAACGGCTTGAACACTTCCTCCTGCATGAACGTCTCGTACGGTTTCCCAGACACCTTGGCGATGATCTCCTCCAACACGCCGTAGCCCAGGTTCGAGTAGTTGTAGACCGCGCCCGGCGGGTACGCGACGATCGCATACCGGCTGATCGCTTCGTCCATCGACGGACGCTTCACCGTACCGCCCGCGTAGAAGAAGCGGTAATGAAGCGGCAGCCCGGCGGTATGGGACATCACGCGTCTGACGGTCGCACCCGACGCCGGGCCCGCAAGCCCGGTGATCTTCGCCGCGCCGAGGTAGTCGTTCGCGGGGCGGTCGAGGTCGATCTTTCCCTGCTCGACGAGCTTCATCAGCCCGGTGGCAGTGATCGGCTTGGAGATCGACGCCATGGAGTACAAGGTGGTGGGCGTCGCCGGGGTCCGGTGCTCGACATCCGCGAACCCGAAACCCTCCTCCCAGATGATTCGCCCACCTTTCGCCACCGCCACAGCGATGGAGGGCGTCTTCGTCGAGTCCATCACCCGCCGAATGTGGGCCCGGAGGGAGTCGAGCGTCGCGGGAGCGATCGCGGTGGATTGCTGTTTCGCGCGATCCCGTTGGGCGCCGAGCGGGCATGTGGGCGCCGCCGCTGCCGCGAGCAGCGAGGCGAGCGCAATGAGACGGGTGACCCGGAAGCTCATGATCAATCGACGAGTAGACACGGGAATCGGCCGGTGAGAACCGACAGAACATACCGCGCCTCGCCAGATCGATCAAAACACAACGCCCCCGTGGGGTCCCGGGGGCGTTGAGTACTTCACTCCGGCGAGGCTACGTTCGCCGGAGTATTCGCATGATGGCCGGTCGGCGATGGCTTGGGAACTCGGGCGAACCCCGGAGGGTCGACCCAAAACTGACCCGCGCGTCAGGACTGAACACTGGCTATTGGTTCGCGGTTATTGGTTACCAAACGTCTCCCGCCTGTCTCCCGTCCGCCGTCAGTTCCTACTCGTCACGCAACGCCACCACCGGATCGACCCGCGTTGCCCGCATCGCCGGAACGAACGTCGCCAGCGCCGCCACCCCTATGAGTGTCAGCGCAACGGAAATGAAGGTCGTCGGGTCCGTCGGCCTGACGCCGAAGAGCTGGCTCGCAATCAGCCGCGTAAGCGCGAACGCCCCCACCACGCCGATCAGCACACCGGCCCCGACAAGCAGGAGCCCCTGCCCCATCACCATCCGCAGTACGTTCCGCCGCGCCGCGCCTAACGCCATCCGAATCCCGATCTCGTGCGAGCGCTGCGTCACGGAATACGACATCACCCCGTAGATCCCGATCGACGCCAGAATCACCGCCATCGTCGCGAACAGGCCGAGCAGCATCATCGCGAACCGACGCTGCCCCATCGAGTTCGCGATGTTCGCGTCCATCGTCGAGATGTCGAAGATCGGCACGTCCTGGTCGATGCCGTGCAGCGCCGCCCGCACCGCCGGCAGCACACGCGTGGGATCGCCCCCCGTCCGGACCGCGAACGACATCGACGTCGAGCTGAAGCCCAGCCGGTGATACGGGTGGTACATCTGCACGCGATTCTCGGCATCCAGCCCCTCGTGTTTCGTGTGGCCCACGACCCCCACGACGGTCATCCACTCGATCACGGAGTCCCGCTGCGGATTGTCGAACGTCACCCGCTTGCCGATCGGGTCCGTGTTTGGCCAGAACCGCTTCACCATCTCATCGTCCACGATGACCACCTGCGGTCCCACCGCGCCGTCCTGCTCCGTGAAATTCCGGCCCTTGAGGAGCGGCACCTTGAGCGTCGTGAAGAACCCCGGACTCACGGCCCGCTGGTCGCCCCACGGACCCGGCGTGTTTGGCGGTGGCTGGTACCCCTCGACCATGAAGCTTCCGGTGGACCAGTCCCCGGTGAACGGCATGGTGGATGTCAGGCCTACCGAAGTGACACCCGGAACCGTCTTGACCGCCTCGATCGCGCGGTCCCAGTACTGGACCTGCGCCGTGTCCGACTGATACTTCGCTCTCGGGATCGCCACATTGAACGTCAATAGGTTGCTCGGGTCGAAGCCCGGGTTCACGCCCTCCAGGAGCGCGAGACTCTTGATCAGAAGTCCCGCCCCCGTGAGCAGCGTCAACGCCAGCGCGACCTCGGCCACCACGAGCGCGCGTCGAAGTGCCTGGCCACTCCGATCCGCCGAGCCGCTCCGGCCGCCTTCCTTGAGCGTGTCCTGCAGGTTGGCGCGCGACGCCTGAAGCGCCGGGACGAGCCCGAAGATCAGGCCGGTCACCACCGCGATGCCTAACGTGAAGACGGTGACCGTGCCGTCGATACGCAGCTCGGCAATGCGTGGAACGTTGGCCGGTTTCAGTGCGACCAGCCCCTTCATGCCGAGCCATGCGAGGCCCAGTCCGAGCACGCCACCGACCACGGCCAGCAACAGGCTCTCCGCCATGAGCTGCCGCAGCAGGTCACGTCGCGTCGCGCCGAGGGCGCTGCGAATGGCGACCTCCTTGATCCGCGATGCCGCACGCGCCAGCAGCAGGTTCGCTACGTTCGCGCATGCGATGAGCAGCACGAAGCCGACGGCCCCCAAGAGTACGAGCAGGGCCGGCCGGATCTTGCCGCTCACCTTCTCGTTCATCGGCGTGACCTTGAGCGTCCAGTCCGGCGGGTACTGGGTGGGATACTGCGCTTTGAGCTGGCTCGCGAACGTCTTCATGTCGCCCCGCGCGCGATCGACCGAGATCCCTGGCTTGAGGCGCGCCACGAGGGTGAGGTACTCGTTCGTCCGACGATTGTCGGAGAAGGCGTCCGGCGCGAGCGCGAGCGGCGTCCAGAGATCTGAGGGCGCGCGACCCGTGAAATCCCGGAACGAGACGGGCATGACGCCAATCACCTCGTACGGCTCGTTGTTCAGGATGAGCCGCTTGCCGAGGACCCCGGGATCGCCGCCGAACTGGCGCTGCCAGAAGCCGTAGCTCAACACGACGACGTGGTTCTTGCCCGGCTCGTCTTCCTCTGGCGTAAACGGCCTTCCAAGAACAGGGGCGACGCCAAGCGTCTTGAAGATGAGCCCCGAGCCCCTTGTGCCCTGCAGGCGCTGCGGCTCCCCGCTCGCGCCCGTGAGCGCGGGACTCCACCCTTGCATGACGAAGACGCCGTCGAAGATTGCCGCCTTGTCACGCAGGTCGCGGAATCCCGGTGCGGACGCTCCCGCCTCGAGATTGTTCAGTGACGGGTAGAGGTGATCGACGATCACGAGGCGCTCGGGATCCCGGTACGGGAACGGCCTCAGAAGCACGGTGTTGACGACGCTGAAGATCGCGCTGTTCGCTCCAATGCCAAGCGCGAGCGTGAGCAGAACGATCAGTGAGAAGCCCGGGGATTTGCGAAGGCGCCGAAAGGCGTACCGGACGTCCTTGAGCCAGGTATCCATCGGAATCGGGAATAGGGAATCGGCATTCGGCCGAGCCGCGGCCGCCAACGGTGGGACAGGCCTATCTCTCAGAACGTTCGGACCCCGCGCGAAGGTTTCCTGCCGAGTCGATTCCGGGTTCCTGCCGCCTGTTTCCCGTTTTCCCGTTTCCCGGTTTCCCGTTTCCCGGTTTCCCAATTCCCGATTCCCGATTCCCGACGTAGAATCGGCCTGGTCCCTACACCCCAGCCCCGACCCGACGGCCAGCACCCGTGCCTAACGCAGAAGAGCTGCGACTTGCCGAGGACGGCCGGCGCGAGCGCAACTGGAAGCGGTGGGGACCTTACCTGTCCGAACGGCAGTGGGGTACCGTCCGCGAAGACTACTCCGCGAACGGCGATTGCTGGGCCTACTTCCCGCACGATCACGCCCGCAGCCGGGCCTATCGGTGGGGTGAGGATGGCCTGTTGGGCCTCTGCGACCGCGAAGGCCGGCTCTGCCTCGCTCCCGCGCTCTGGAACGGCGTCGATCCCATCCTGAAGGAGCGACTCTTCGGTCTGGCCGGACCCGAGGGGAACCACGGCGAGGACGTCAAGGAGTGCTACTACTATCTCGACGCCACGCCGACACACACGTACAACCGCGCGCTCTACAAGTACCCTCAGGGCCCTTTTCCCTACACCGCGCTGGTCGACGAGAATGGGCGGCGGGGCAAGCACGACCCCGAGTACGAGCTGATCGACACCGGCGCGTTCAACGAAAGCCGGTACTTCGACCTCACCGTCGAGTACGCGAAGGCGAGCCCCGACGACGTGCTGGTGCGCTACACCGTCACCAACCGCGGACCGGAAGCGGCACCCCTCCACCTCCTGCCCACGCTCTGGTTCCGCAACACGTGGAGCTGGGGCGGCGCTGGCGAAAACTTCCCGCCACGCGGCGAGATCCTGCTCGACGGCACAGCCACCCTTCGCACTTCACACGCGACCCTCGGCGAGTTCACGCTGTTCGGCGAGGCGGATGGCGAGGCCGGCGCGCCCGTAGCGCTGTTCACCGAGAACGAGACCAACGTCGAGCGCATGTTCGGCCTGCCTAACGCGCGGCCGTACGTCAAGGACTCGTTCCACGACTACGTCATTCACGGCTGCCACGACTGCGTCAACCCGGCGAACACCGGCAGCAAGGCGGCGTTGCATTACCGCATGACGCTGCCCGCCGGGGCCACCCGAGTGCTGCGGCTCCGCCTCGTCGCCACGGCGGATGCGCCCGCCGATCCCTTCGGCGCGGACTTCGACGAAACGTTCGACCAGCGACAGGCGGAAGCGGACGAGTTCTACGACGCGCGCATCGCGCGAAAGGCGACGGCCGAGGAGCGAGCCATCGTCCGGCAGGCGTACGCCGGTCTCCTCTGGACGAAGCAGTTCTACCACTACGTCGTCAGGGACTGGCTCGACGGCGATCCCGCGCAGCCACCGCCGCCTCCAGAGCGACTGACTGGTCGCAACTCCGACTGGCGGCACGTGCACGCGCGCGACGTCATGTCGGTCCCCGACAAATGGGAGTATCCGTGGTTCGCGGCGTGGGACCTCGCGTTCCACGTCGTGCCGTTTGCGCACATCGACCCCGAGTTCGCGAAGCAGCAGATGATCCTGCTGCTTCGCGAGTGGTACATGCATGCCAATGGCGAGCTCCCGGCGTACGAGTTTGCTCTGGATGACGTGAATCCGCCCGTGCATGCGTGGGCGTGCTTTCGCATTTTCCGCATGACCGCACCGCGCGGGCATCGCGACCGCAGCTTCCTCGAGCGCGTGTTCCACAAGCTGCTCATCAACTTCACATGGTGGGTGAACCGCAAGGACGCAGAGGGTAACAACCTGTTCGGGGGCGGGTTCCTCGGTCTCGACAACATCGGGATCTTCGATCGGTCGAAGCCGCTGCCCACCGGCGGCCACCTCGAGCAGGCGGACGGCACGGCGTGGATGGCGTTCTTCTGCGGGACGATGCTCTTCATGGCGCTCGAGCTGGCAAGCGAGGATCCGGCCTACGAGGACGTCGCCTCGAAGTTCTTCGAGCACTACGTCGCCATTTCGGACGCGATGAATGCGTTAGGCACATCCGGGCTCTGGGATGAGAAGGACGGGTTTTACTACGACGTGCTCCACTTCGACGGGCAGCTGGCTCCGCTCAGGATCCGATCGATGGTCGGCATCATCCCGCTGTTCGTCTGCGGCATCCTCGAGGATCCGGTGCTCGCTCGGCTCCCCGGATTTCGGAAGCGGCTGCAGTGGTTCCTCGACAACCGACCAGAGCTCGCGCGTCATATCGTGTCGAGGACGTTCGTTCGCGGACGGCGGGGAGCCGGGGCGCACAGCGATGGCGAGCCGATCGTCGGACGGCTCCTCTCGATCGCGTCACGCGAGCGTCTGGTTCGTGCCCTGCGGTACGTGCTGGATGAAAACGAGTTCCTGTCGCCCTACGGCGTCCGGTCGCTGTCGCGATTTCATGCCGGCCATCCGTACACGCTCGAGGCGATGGGCACGACGTACAGCGTCGAGTATGCGCCAGGAGAGTCGACCTCGGGGCTGTTCGGCGGGAACTCGAACTGGCGTGGGCCCGTGTGGTTCCCGCTCAACTACCTGCTCATCGAGGCGCTCGATCGCTATCACCTGTTCTACGGCGACGATCTCAAGGTCGAATGTCCGACGGGCTCGGGGACGTACATGACGTTGGGCGAGGTCGCGCGCGAGCTCGGGCGGCGTCTGTCGTCGCTCTTTCTCCCGGACCCGTCAGGCGCACGACCGGTGCATGGCGGGGACCCACGGTACGCGAGCGACCCGCACTGGAAGGATCTGGTGCTGTTCCACGAATATTTTCACGGAGAAACCGGGCGTGGAGTTGGCGCGAGCCACCAGACTGGATGGACGGCGCTCGTCGTGCGCTGCATCGAGCAGCTGGCCCGCCACCGGTCGGCAGCTGAGCCGAGGGTCCCGAGCCCGGCCGGCGCGAGCGCCGCCATCGTTGCCCGGTAGCGGCTCACCCCTCCGCCCGCATCGCCGCGAGCGGATCGACCCGCGCCGCGCGTCGCGCCGGCAGCCAGGACGCGAGGAGGGCCACGCCACCGAGGAGCGCCGCCACCGCGACAAAGGTGGACGGATCTCTCGCGCCGACGCCGAACAGCAGGCTCTGAAGCACGCGCGACACGGCGTACGCGCCGGCCGAGCCTAACGTGATGCCGGCCAGGGCCAGGATGAGCCCGCGCCGCACGACCATCGCGACGACGCGCTCGCGGCTCGCCCCCAGCGCGATCCGGATGCCGATTTCGCGAGTGCGCTGCTGCACCGAGTACGCGATCACGCCATAGATGCCCACCACCGCGAGCACCACGGCGAGCACGGCGAAGATGCTGAGCAGCAGCACGTAGAAGCGAGGCTGGCCGAGCGCGCGGTCGACCATCGTCTCGAGCGTGAACACGTCGTAGACGGGCAGGTCGCGATCGAGCGCCAGCACGGCCGCTCTCGCCGCCTTGAGGGCCACGGCCGGGTTGCCGCGCGACCGCATCACGACCGTGATCTCATCGAGGGGCCACTGGTCCCACGCCGCGTAGATGTGTGGCGTCACTTCACCGCTCAAGCCGTGCTGCCTGACGTCACCCACGACGCCGACGATCTCGCCCGACAGGCGATCACCGTCCCGGTTCCACCCGAAGGTGATGTGCTTGCCGATCGGGTCTTCTCCCGGAAAGTACCGGCGCACGGTCTCCTCGCTCACCACCATCGTCCGCGGATTGCCTGCCCGGTCGCCGTCGCCAAACAC
>DASUGD010000038.1:0-22930 GCA_036274195.1 Gemmatimonadaceae bacterium
CTCTTCCACGTCCCGCGTCCACAGCGAATACTCGGTCTGGAGCGCTGTGATCGGATGCGTCGCATTCGCTCGGCGGATTGTGTCAGGCGCAGCCTCCGACAGCCCGAGGTGTCGAACCTTTCCTGCGCGCACGAGCTCGGCCATCGCCCCAACGGTCTCTTCGATCGGCACTTTCGTGTCGACGCGATGCTGATAGTACAGGTCGATGTGATCGACGCCGAGTCGCTCGAGCGACGCATCACACGCCTGGCGCACATAATCGGGATCGCCGCGGATCCCGAGCCCTTGCCCCTGCGCGTTTCGCACATTGCCGAACTTCGTTGCGAGGACCACGCGATCGCGGCGGTCGCGGATCGCACGCCCTACGAGCTTCTCGTTCGTGAACGGGCCGTACATGTCGGCGGTGTCGAGGAAGTCGATGCCGAGCTCGAGGGCCCGATGAATCGTGGCAATGGACTCGCCTTCGCTGCTCGGGCCATAGAACTCGCTCATGCCCATACACCCGAGCCCGATCTCCGACACGCGCAGTCCCCGCGCGCCGAGCGTGCGATGCTTCATTCGTCTGCTCCTTTCACTGTTTTCTCACCACGCTGCTGGTCGATCCAATCTCCTCGAGACCCCGCACCTTTCAGTCCACGCGTCACATGAACGGCGCGTCGTAACCGTCTCAGTCGGTACGGCTAGTCCCGAAGTGGGCCAGTCATCTGTGTGAGTTATGAGTCATGAGAGTCCGTTTCCTACAGTTGGGCTGCGATAAGAGCGAAGGATGCCCGCAGGTCGCTTGGGTCAACCAGTGGAGGAAACGGACTGTGATGACCGATGACTGGAACTGACGACTGACCCATGTGGCACTGGCATCTCACTTCGGCAGATCGCACCGCTTGACAGAGGCGCTGCATCTCATCATTCTGTATCCAGACTCTGGGTAGAGACTCTGGAAGGAGAAACGGCATGCGGCAGCAGGCGCTGTCATTGGTGAAGGGGACGCTCGACTTGCTGATCCTCCGCGCGCTCGCGTGGCAACCCATGCACGGGTTCGAGATCTCGAGCTGGCTCGAAGAGCGCTCGAGTGGCGCGCTGGACGTCGACGACAGCGCGCTCTACCAGGGGCTCTATCGCCTCGAGGGCCGCGAGCTGATCGCGGCCGAGTGGGGGATCACCGAGAACGGTCGACGCGCACGCTACTACAAAGTGACGTCCCGCGGCAAGGCGCACCTCAAGCAGGAGACCGCGACGTGGGTGCGTTACACGGAGACCGTCACCGGTATTCTCACCGGACCGCAGGAGGCATAACGTGACGTTCGACATCCGCCCGCGTATCCGGCGCGCGTTTCGTCTCTCCCTCCGCCGGCCGGATATGAGCGAGCGAGAGATCGAGGAAGAGCTTCGTACTCACGTCGCCCTCCGCGTATCGCAGCTCATCGAACGTGGGCTGACTCCGGCCGACGCGGAGCGACAGGCCCTGGCTCGGTTCGGCGGCTCATGGGAGGACGTCTTGTCACGACTGAGCGCCGCGGGTCACGTGCGAGATGGCCGGCTGCAGGCCCGCGAGCGTATCGACGCAGTGTGGGGGGACCTGCGCTACGCGATGCGTACGCTGTCGCGCCAACCCGCGTTCGCAGTCGTGGTCGTGCTCACGTTCGCGTTAGGGATCGGCGCGAACGCGAGCATGTTTGGCGTCATCGATCGGTTGCTCCTGCGGCCGCCCCCGCATGTGGCAGCGCCAGGCGAGCTGCTAGAGGTCAATCGAGTCGCCACGCAGCCGGGGATCTCGCAGATGCTCGTGAACATGCAGTATCCGCTGTACACTCGGCTGCGAGCGGACACCGCCGCGTTCCGCGAGGTCGCCGCCTCATCGTTCATCGTCGGCCTGACGCTCGGCTCCGGTGCCGGTGCGGAGCAGGTGCTGGGTGTGTTCGTCAACAGTGACTATTTTCGCACCCTCGGGACACGCCCGGCGTTAGGCCGTTTGTTCGGCTCGCAGGAGGATGGCGATGTGCCGTCGAGCGACGTCGTCGTTCTGAGTCACGGCTTCTGGCAGCGTCGCTTCGCCGGTGACCCATCGATTCTCGGGAAGCCCCTGCGCGTGGGGCCACGATCATTGACGGTCGTTGGTGTTGCCCCCGAGAGCTTCTCTGGCGTGGACCCGCGTCGGGTCGACATGTGGATTCCGATCAACCAGGCGGCTGTGTACCACCTCGCACTCGAGCAGTTCCCAACGCACTGGGGCAGCGTCTGGGTGCGGATCCACGTCCGCCTGAAGCCGGGTCTATCTGCGAGCGAGGCGGCCGCGCGAGCGACGACGATCTACCGCTCCGGCTTTTCCCAGTGGGCTGGTGCCGCGACTGGCAAGGCGGGCGGACCGGGTGGTGATCGCCTGGCGCTTCGTTCGATCCTTCCGGCCGAGCAGCTCGCGGACAACCCGGAGGCGAAACTGGCGCGACTGCTGTTCGCGGTGGCCGCGGTTGTGTTGGTTATCGCGTGTGCAAATGTCGCGAGCTTGGCCTTAGCCCGAGGCGCCGAGCGGCGCCGGGAAATCGCCGTGCGCCTAGCGTTGGGCGTCTCACGCTGGCGGCTCTTCCGCATGCTGGTAGCGGAGATGATGGTGCTCGCGATATGTGGTGGTGCGATCGCCATCGTCGTTGCCCAATGGGGAATCTCGCTTCTGCAGCGGACGCTCCTGAACGATTTCGCATGGACCGAGTCAGTACTCGACCCTCGTGTCCTGGTCGTCACGTTAGGGCTCGTGCTGCTGACGATTGTACTCGCCGGTCTTGCGCCGGCGCTGCGAGCCAGCCGGCCCGACGTAGTCGACGCGCTGAAAACGGGAGGTCGCGAGGGCGGTGTGGCACTGTCGCGAGTCCGGAGCGCGCTGATGATCGCTCAGGCGGCGCTATCGGTTGTTCTCATTGTTGGCGCAAGTCTGTTCGTGCAGAGCTTGAAGGAGGCTGCGAGCGTGCGGCTCGGCTACGAGACGAGCCGTGTTCTCTCGGCAACCATGGATGTCGAGTCGTACGGCTACTCGATCCCGGCGCGTGGCGCGCTATACGCAGATATGCGCGAGCGCGCGATCGCCGTGCCGGGCGTCGCCGACGCTGCCATCTCGTCGACGCATCCGCTGCTGGGTTGGAGGTTCGGCGTGCGGGTGAGCGTCCCTGGTCGCGATTCGCTGCCTCGTTCACCGGTCGGCGGACCGTTCTACAACGCCGTCGGGGCGGGCTACTTCTCCACGTTAGGCTTGAGGCTCGTCGAGGGCCGGCCTCTCACCTCGGCGGATGTGTCGGCCGAGTCTCGCGTGGCGGTGGTGAGCGAGGCGATGGCGCGGGCGTACTGGCCCGGTGAACGTGCCGTCGATCGCTGCATCGTACTGCGAGGCGACTCGGTGTGTACGACGGTCGTGGGCGTGGCGGCGGACGCGAAGGAGCGGCTGCAGGCGACGGACGCGCCGTTCCTCGTCTACGTTCCGCTCGGTTCCCGGTGGAACGCCGGCGCCAATACGTTGCTCGTTCGATCTCGCGCTGCGGACGGCGCTCCGCTGGTCGAGCCGGTGCGGCGCGCGATGCAGGGCCTTGCACCAGATCTTCCCTACGCGGACGTCCAGTCGCTTGCCGACCTGCTCGCGCCGGAGATCCGGCCGTGGCGGACCGCCGCGACGTTGTTCTCGCTGTTCGGGGCGCTCGCCCTCGTCATCGCGGCGGGAGGACTCTACAGCGCGATCTCTTACAGCGTGACGCAGCGTCGACACGAGTACGGTGTTCGGACGGCGTTAGGCGCACGAGTCAGCGACATCGTGCGGCAGGTCATGGATCAGGGTGTTCGGGCGGCGCTCATTGGTCTCGCCCTCGGATCCGTGATCGCGTTCGTGGCAGGTCGTTTTGTCGAGACGCTGCTCTTCCAGACATCACCGCGCAGTCCGTCGGCGTTTGCGGTCGCGGCGGCGTTGATCGTCATCGTCGCGCTGGTCGCGACGTTCGTCCCCGCGTGGCGTGCCTCGCGAGTCGATCCGGTGGCCGCGTTGCGCGGCGACTGAACGGCGAAACGGCGCAATCGGGCAAGCATCGTGAACCACGCCGCCGGATGGCCGACCTTGAGCGAGTGCGCACGGAGGGTTGACGAGTCGGTCCGGCGGCGCGACGGTTGAGCGAGCTCTCTCACCCCTCGCCGAGGATTGTATGGTCCGACTCGCGTCGCACGCCCGGTTCGCAACGATTGGTTGCATACTCGCATCGTCGCTCGCCGCTCAGAGCCCGCCATCGACATCGACCGTCGCCGATGATCCCGATGTTCAGGGGGCGGAACGGCTCTTCTCCGCGTGGATGGAGGGCCAGATCGCCTATCGAGGCCTGCCGGGAATCGTCGTCGGCGTCGTGTCGGACCAAACGCTCGTGTGGGCGAAGGGATTCGGCTACGCGAACGTCGCCGCCAAGCAGGCGATGACGCCCGCGACGAAGTTCCGCATGGCGTCCCACAGCAAGCTGTTCACGGCCACTGCCATCATGCAGCTGCGCGAGCAGGGCAAGATTCGGCTCGATGACCCGGTGTCGAAGTATCTCCCGTGGTTCAAACTCAAGCCGGCTGGTGACGATGACGGTCCCATCACGATCGAGCAGCTACTCGATCACTCGTCAGGCTTGCCTCGTGAGGCAGGCGACCATTGGACGACGCACAACTTCCCAACGGAAGAGGAAGTGCGAAAGCTGATGCCGGACCGACAGGCCGCGTTCCCGCCGCAGACACGGTGGAAGTACTCGAACCTCGCGTACACCATCGCCGGCATGGTGGTCGAGCAGGTGAGCGGGATGCCGTGGGCCGACTATCTCCAGAAGAACATCTTCGACCCACTCGGCATGAGCTCCTCGAGTGTCGACAAGAACGTGGAAGGGTTGGCCGTCGGCTACACGCGCCGCATGCCCGACGGAACACGCGACGTCGAGACATTCATGGACGCGCGCGGCATGGCGTCCGCGACCGGCCTGACGTCGAACGTCGAAGACATGGCGAAGTTCGTCTCGGCGCAGTTCCGCACCGGGAAGATGGGTGGCCGCCAGATTCTGAGCACCGGTTCACTGCGCGAGATGCATCGCGTGCGCTCCGTCGAGAACGACTGGAATTCCGGCACGGCGATCGGGTTTGCGGTAAATCGCGTCGGGGGCAAGACGTACATCGGGCATGGCGGTGGGTACCCGGGCTATACGACACAGACGTCGATTCAGCTCGATGACAAGGTCGCGGTCATCGTGCTCACGAACACGAACGACTCCAACCCGGGCGCGATCGCGCGTCAGCTCATGACCACCGTGGGCGCGGCGGTCGCGAAAGCCGGGGCGGAGAAGCCGAAGACCGTTGCGTGGGACCCGTCCTGGGCGCGGTTCGCGGGGCTCTACCGTGGCAAGTGGGGGGACAGCCAGGTCGTGCTGCTGAACCAGCGCCTCGTCGTGGTCACGCCTAACGCCGCGAACGTCGACAACCCGGCCACCCTCGAGCCGCTCGGTGGCGGTCGGTTTCGTTATATGGCGGCCAGCGGTGGTGGAGCGATCGGCGAGGTGGTGCGGTTTGTCGAGGAGAACGGGCGGGTGGTGCGGATGTTCACGGGCGACGGCTACGACGACCGCGTGGACAGCTACGCCGAGCGCATCAAGTAATCAGCGAGCGGAGCTCAGACGCTCGAAACGCGGATTGCCCTTGAGCGATGCAAATGTCGGGTCGATCCGCAGCCAGCCGGGCGATAGGTAATACGGACGGGCGAGCAGTTGCTCCAGGAGGTCGAGCGCCTTTTCATTCTCGCCCGTCAACAGATAGATGCGCGCCAGCAGATGGACCTGATACGGGCCAAAGAGCGCGTCCTTCTCCGGTGGAAGCAGCGCGACACCGCGCTCACCCTCGGCGATGGCCTCGGCCTTCCGGCCAACATAGGCCAGCGCGAGTCCACGAAACGCGTGGCGCTGCCCATCGTCCGGCGTGTCGCGCAGCTGAGCCGTGAACTCCTTCGCCGCCGTGTCGCCCCACATTCGCGCCCGTACGGAGTCCCCGCGCCAGCCGTAGAGCTGCGCGCGCACGATCGCCCAGTTGCCTCGGTCGTCATCGAAGGGCTCCACGCCAAGCGCCAGTGTACGCTGCTGGTCCGCGTCATCCAGTACCCACCCGAGATCCCAATAGACGGCGAAGTACGCCACGAGCGCATCCGGGTCCATTCCGAGACCCGCGGTCTTGCTGATCCGTCGCGCCTCTGCCAGGTTGCCGGTTCCGATCTCCACCATCGCGCGCGCTTCGAGCGACTGTGGGTTCGTTGGCGCGAGCGCGAGCAGTCGCTCGGTCGCTTCGCGCGCCTCGTCGTACCGCCGCAGCCAGATCAACGCCGTTCGAAGCTGACTGACCGGGGTCGGAGAGCGCGGGTCGAGCTGTTGACCGGCGCGCAGCTCGCGCACCGCGTCCTCGAACCGGCCGGCGCTCATGAGCACCGCTGCGTACGCTGTGATGATGTCCGCATCGTTCGGCGCGGCGGCTCGTGCCGTCTCCATTTCTGCGACGGCCCGCCGGGTGTCGATCTCGACGAGCCGGAAGTAGTTAGCGAGCGCGCGTCGTGGCCGCGCCCCGGAAGGTGATAGGGCGAGCGCGCGATCGGCGGCATCGCGAGTTTCGCGAGCCAGCTCGGGAGTGGGCCGACCGTTGGTGTAGAGCGCCGACTTCGAGTCCGCGAGCCGGGCCCACGCATCGGCAAACGTTGGGTCGAGCTGGACCGCGCGCTCGTAGTCGGCGATGGCGCGCCGCAGCACTGTCGGTGCGTTGCCCATGGCGCTGAAGGCTTCGCCGCGAAGAAACGCGTCGTACGCGGCTGGGTTCTTCGTTGGGAGTGCCGCCAGGCGTACCTGATCGGTGCCGCCGATCGCAACGCGCATCGCCTCGGCGACCTTTCCCGCGATCTCCCCCTGGACACGGAACACGTCAGCCAGCTCGGCGTCGAACGGCTGCTGCCACCGGCTCGCCGCCGCGCCGTCGGTTCCGATCTCGACGAGCTCCGGGCTCACCTGTACGTGGCTCTTGGCACCCGGAGCCTTGGCCCATCGCACCGTGCCGGTGAGCAGATAGCGCACGCCCAGCTCGCGCGCGATCTCGGCCGGCGACTTGGTCGTGCCGCGGTACTGCACCGACGAGGCGCGCGCGATCACCTGCATTGCCGATACACCGGTAAGCTTGCCACGGACGGCGTCGGTCATCCCGTCGGCGAAATACGCGTCCGCGGAGTCGCCGAGGTTCTCGAACGGCAGCACGGCGATTCGTTGCCCTCGCGTGCTGTCCGCGGAGACGGCCGCCGTCGCCCGACCGGCCGCAGCGCCCTGCCTCCACAGCGCGACGCCCCCGACGCCAAGCACCAGAGCGACGATGCCGAGGACGAGAAGGTTCGCCCGCACATCGCGGCGTGGCGTAGGCGAGGGCGTCGCTACGGGCGCGGCACTGGCCGCGCTGACGGGACGCACCTCGGCGCTCGTCGGCTGCGTGCCGCCGCTGGGCGTGGTGATGTCATCGAGCGCGTGGACGATCTCGCTCGCGCTCTGCGGGCGGTCGGCCGGTCGCTTCTCCAGGCATCGCATAACGAGCGCCGCGAGCGCTGGCGGCATGTTCGGCCGGCGACGCGACACCGGCTCCACGGCCTCGGTGACGTGTGCCGCCAGTAGCTGCGACGGGTTCCGCCCCGTGAACGGCGGCTGCCCGGTGAGCATCTCGTACGCGAGCACGCCGAACGCGTAGACGTCGGCGCGGTGGTCGGTCGTCGGGTCGGCCGTGGCCTGCTCGGGCGCCATGTAGGCGGGCGTGCCTAACGCGA
The DNA here is from genome assembly GCA_036274195.1 of Gemmatimonadaceae bacterium. GTDB lineage: Bacteria > Gemmatimonadota > Gemmatimonadetes > Gemmatimonadales > Gemmatimonadaceae > JAJKIV01. The sequence goes on from DASUGD010000038.1 coordinate 7,823, forward strand.
CTCCGAGCGATGTCACTCCGCCGTGATCGCCGTTGGATGATGCCGAGAGCGCCTTCGCGACCCCAAAGTCGGCGACCATCGCGACGTCACCCGAGAACAGAACGTTGTCGGGCTTGATGTCCCGATGCACCACCCCGTGCTCGTGCGCATACGCGAGCGCGCTGGCGATCTCACGCAGGATGCGAACGCTCTCGCTCACGGGCAGCTCGCCACGGCGTGCCAGGCGCACCCGCAGCGACTCGCCCTGCACGAACGGCATGGTGAAGTACGGCACGCCATCCATCTCGCCCGCGGACAGCAGCGGCACGATGTGCGGATGCTGAAGCCGCGCCGCGACGGCGATCTCACGCTTGAACCGTTCCGTCGAGACCCCGGCTGCCAGATCTGGCGGGAGAACCTTCACCACGACGGACCGCCCGAGCGCGGTCTCGGTCGCCGTGAACACGCGTGACATGCCCCCGCCACCCAGCTCGCGGTCGAGAGTATAGGCGTGGCCGAGCGACGCTTGGAGGCGGTCGCGGAGGTCTGTTGTCAAGAAAGGGGTGGAGAGGAGGGAACGGAGGTCGCGCCAATCTAGGTGCCGGACCGGAGCGTGACTAGCCGCGGTGTTGCATCCTGCCGGTCATTGGCGTTCGGAGACGAGCCTGCTGAATCGGGAGTCACCTTTCAGCGAAGCAAACGTCGGGTCGATGCGCAGCCATCCCGGCGAGAGGTAATACGGCCGCGCGAGCAGGTGCTCCAGTAGGCTCAGTGCTTTCTCATGTTCGCCGGTGAGCAGGTAAATTCGCGCGAGCAGGTGAGTCTGATAGGGCCCGTTCACCGCGTCCCGCTCGACGGGCAGCAGTGCCACGCCGCGCTCTCCCTCGGCGATCGCTTCGGCGCGGCGACCCGCGTAGGCCAGCGACAGACCGTAGAACGCGTGACGCTGTGCGTCGTCGGGGTTCGCTCGCACCTGCGCGCTGAACTCGCGAGCCGCCGTATCGCCCCACACGCGTGCGAGCGCCGAGTCGCCACGCCATCCGTACATCTGTGCGCGCACGATCGACCAGATCGCGCGATCGCCGTCGAAGTGCTCCGGGCCGAGCGACAGGAGTCGCTGCTGTCGGGCGTCATCGAGCACCCAGCCGAGATCCTGATAGATCGCGAGGTAGGTCACCAGCTCGTCCTGGTTCACGCGCTGCGACGCACTATCGAGGAACTGCCGCGCGCCGACGAGATCGCCTTCAGCGAGCGAGACGATCACCCTGTCTTCGATGCTGGACAGGTTGGGCGACAGCGCCATCTCGCGGTCGGCCACCTCGCGCGCCTCGCGGTAGTGTCGCAGCGCGGAGAGCGCGGTACGGAGCTGCTGCAAGGGAAACACGGCGCGCGGGTCGAGCCCCGCCGCGGCGCGGCCACTCTTGACCGCATCGTCGAACCGACCGATCGCGGAATAGATGCCCGCGAGCACGGACAGCACGGTAGCGTCGTTCGGCGTGGCGGCTCGCGCGGTTTCCGCCTCCGTGAGCGCGCGTCGCGGGTCGCGCTCGACGTTCATGTAGTAGGACGCGAGCGCCCGGTGGCCTAACGCGCGCGTGGGTGCGAGCCGAAGCGCCCGGTCGGCCGCGTCTCGCGCTTGTTGCCCGAGCGCCGGAGTCGGGACGCCGTTCGCGTACAGCAGCGCTCTCGCCCCGGCGAGTCGAGCCCAGGCGTCCGCGAACGCCGTATCGAGGCCGACCGCGCGCTCGTAACCGGCGATGATGAGTCGCAGCTCGGCCGACGACGTCGCCCCCGACGCGAACATCGCTTCGGCGCGAAGGAACGCGTCGTAGGCGGCCGGATCGCGCGTCGGCACTTCGACGAGCCGCGCCTGGTCGGCGACGCCAAGCGTTAGGCGCATCGCCTCCGCGACACGGCTCGCGATCTCACCCTGCACGCGGAACACGTCGGCCATCTCGGCGTCGAACGGTTGCTGCCACCGGCTCGCCGCCGATCCATCCGGCTGCACTTCTACGAGCTCCGGGCTCACCTGCACCCGGCTCGCGCGTCCCGCGCCCTTGGCCCAGCGCACCGTGCCGGTGAGCAGGTAGCGGACGCCAAGCTCCCGCGCGATCTCCGCCGGTGACTTGGAGGTCGCGCGGTATTGCACGGATGACGCCCGTGCGATCACCTCGAGCGACGGCAGAGCCGTGAGCTTGCCGCGCACGGCGTCGGTGATGCCGTCGGCGAAGTAGGCGTCGGCGGAGTCGCCGAGGTTCTCGAACGGAAGGACGGCGATCCGCTGCTCGCGCTCGTCGGCGACGGTGGTGCGGGATGTCGCCTGCTTGCTTCGCCAGATCGCGACTCCGACCGTACCGAGCATCAAGACCGCGGTCGCCACGATGACGAGCGTCGCCAGCGCGTTGCGTCGCCCCGCCGCCCGGCCGCTCGCCGGCGGTGGTGCCGGCGGTGTACGCGCCGGCGGCAGCATGCCTGTCGGTGTCGTCCCGGCACTGGGCGTCGTTATCTCGTCCAGCGATTGAAGGATCTCGCCGGCGCTCTGCGGGCGATCCGCCGGCCGCTTCTCGAGGCAGCGCATAACGAGCGCGGCGAGTGCCGGCGGGAGGTTCGGCCGCGCATCGGCGATCGGCCGAGGCGGCTCCGTCACGTGCGCGGCGAGGAGCTCGGCCGGGCTTCGCTTGCCGAACGGCGTGTGTCCGGTGAGGATCTCGTAGGCGAGCACGCCGAACGCGTAGAGGTCGGCGCGATGGTCGGTGTTGGGGTCGGCCGTTGCCTGCTCGGGGGACATGTACGCCGGCGTGCCTAACGCCACTCCCAACGACGTGACGTGGTGGTGGAGGTCGCGCGCGCTGTCGCGCTCGGGACGGTCGCCGTCGCCTGCGGCGGCGGCGACCGCCTTGGCGACGCCGAAGTCCGCCACCATGGCCGTGGCCAGACGTCCGGAGCCCGCATTGTCGCCCGGTCCGCCACCCGCGAGCAGCACGTTTTCCGGCTTGATGTCGCGGTGCACGACGCCGTTCTGGTGAGCGTACGCCAGCGCGCTCGCGATCTCGCGGAGCAGCCGGAGGCTCTCGCTGATCGGAAGCTCGCCGGAGCGGGCGAGTCGCGCGCGGAGCGACTCGCCGGTCACGAACGGCATCGTGAAATAGGGCACGCCGTCCATCTCTCCGGCGGAGAGCAGTGGCACGATGTGCGGGTGCTGTAAGCGCGCGGCCAGCGCGATCTCGCGCTTGAAGCGTTCGGTCGAGACACCAGCCGCGAGCTCCGGCGGCAGGACCTTTACCACGACCGTGCGGCCGAGCGCCGTTTCGTGTGCCGTGAAGACGCGCGACATGCCTCCGCCGCCCAGCTCGCGGTCGAGCGTGTAGGCGGCGCCGAGCGCGAGCTGCAGGCGATCGCGGAGGTCGGTCGTCGAAGCGTCCTGGTTAGGGGCTTCGCAAAATTAGGCTGGCGACTGGAACCCGGCGACCACGAAGTGGTGGTCGAGGGTGAGCGCCTCGCGGATGCCGCGCTCGGTCATCACGGCGAAGCTGACGGCGTCGGCGAACGAGAAGTCCTGCTCGTCATATCGACCGAGCCAGTCTCGCGCGGCGGCCGCCTCGAGCTCGCGCGAGCTTCGGACAACGACGTTTGGCGGGTCACCCACCGTCTGGATGAACGTGAGCGCGGTAGCGCGCCCAATGCGCCGCAGCAGCAACGCGTGGGTCTCGGCGACGACGAGATTGGTCGTCACGAGGCGGCGATGATTGCGGATCAGGGCGCGCAGGGCCGACGCGAGACGGGCGTGGTCCGGATGCTTGGCGACGACGAGTGGATACCAGGCGCTCGTGTCGACGAAGAACTCAGCGGGCACGCCGTTTCTTGGCAGCTTTGACCGAGCTGCGGTGCGTGCGAGAAGGCGCCGATGGTGTCCACGACTTCTCTTCGTCTTCGGCGATCTCTCGATCGTGGTCCCGTGCGGCGTCTACCGGTGCAAGCCCGGGCTTCTCGCCCTCGGCGATTCCAATGAGCCGCAGCGCCGGGTGCGAGGTGGGCGACTGCAGCTCGCGCTCGAGCGCCAGCAGGCCTCGTCGGATGACGTCCGACTTGGTGGCGTCGAGCTGGTCGGCGAGGCGCTCGAGTCGATCGCGCTCGTCGGCAACGAGGTATACCTGCAGAGGGGCTGCTTCACGGACGCGGCGGCGTGTCATGACATCCATTCATGAATTAAATCTCACATTCATGATACTAACCTGGTGATGTAAAGGCAAGCGCGCGTTACCCGGGACACCTGCCGTCCAGCGCGGGCCGGACGGAGACGAGACGGAAGATCTGCAGGACTCGCGTGTATTTCGAGCTCCACCGCCGCGCGAGCCATTCCGGTGTCAGCTCTCCCACGACTTCGACGACATAGCGCGCGGTGCTATCGCTCGCGGCCGTGAAGGGCACCTTGTTTCCGTCCGCTAGCGAGCGGAGGTCACTGTGGAACTCCCATCGCGCGCCGGTCGCGCAGTCGACGAACTCGCTCTGATACGCGCCCGTCGTGATGCCACGGTACATCCTCACCACGTCGGGTGTTTTCACGAGCGAATCGATCGGCTCGAGCGCCTCGCGGATCGCTACGGCGCTCGCGGTTTCGGACCGCTTGCGTACGTCGGGATTGTTGTAGTTGTACGTGCGGTAGCGGCTTCCGTCCCTCAGCTCGACCGTAATCGTCCAGCCGTCCAACACCTGCATGCTGTCGTACGGAAGCGACGACTCGTCAGGCAGCGTCCAGAGCCCGAGCGCCTCCGCGCGCTTCAGCACAGCTCCCCAGTCAGGAGGACGGGTGAAGTCCGCTCGACAGGTGTGCTTGCGCGCACCGGTGGCATAACGCGAACAGCTGCCGCGCAATGAATAGAGCATGAGATCGTCGGGCGTTTCTCCGGGCCGCCACTCCAGGCCGTCCAACCGATTCGCCGGCATGACGCTCCAGTACCGAAGGAGCTCGCCAGACACCCGGCCGCGATCGTCCACGAATCGATAAACGTCTTCCGGGGCAGTGAATCCGCCACCGACCCAGATCCGCACCTCGCGCTGCCCTTCCGGCAACGCCGACTAACGAAGCCGCGAAATCCCGGCCGATACGGCCACGCTATCGAAGATGGGGTAGTAGACCGATTTCCAGATCGCGGCCAGTTGGGTCGAGTCGGGGACACCGCGAGTTTGCGCGCTCAGAACGCGCGTGTAGGAGCTCACAACGGAAGTCGAGAGCCAGGCAACGACGATCAGCGGTTGGAGTCGCATTGGAACGGACAACTCTATGGCGCTGTCTGATGACGGGCCAGAGCGTCCGCGTGGGCCTCCTCGTTGGTCAATACCTTGACGTCGCCGGTCCACCGCACGACGGTACGGCGTCTCCCGACCCACGAGGCCACGATCCCGCAACGCGCCGTCCACCCGAGCGAACCGATCGACGTCGCCGTCCTCGGCGGCGGGCCAGCCGGTGCCGCGGCCGCGCGACTGCTCGCGATCCACGGACACGCCGTTGCCGTCCTCACGCGCCCGCCCGCCCGCCCCGCGCTCGCCGAGTCGCTGCCTCCGAGCGTCGGGAAGCTGCTCGATCGCATTGGCGTGCGCGGAGCGGTGGACGCCGCCGATTTCGTGCGCGCCACTGGCAATACCGTCTGGTGGGGCAGCGTCGAGCCACGCGTCGAGTCGTTCGGTGCCGGGTCGTTAGGCTGGCAGGTCCGGCGCGACCTGTTTGACGCGCTGCTGCTCGCGGAAGCCGAGCAAGCAGGCGCGCAAGTCGTGCCCCGTGCGGTCGTGCGAGAGGTTGTGCGGGGTTCCGGCGCCGACGCCCATCAGATTGTGCACTACGATCTCCGCGGTCGCGAACGCTCCATCGCGGCGGGGTGGATTCTCGACTGCACCGGTCGCGCCGGCCTGCTCGCTCGTCGTGAATGGCGCCGCGCCGACCCGGCGGGGAGGACGCTCGCGCTCGTGGGCGTGTGGGAGCGGCGCGGTGGGTGGACGATGCTCGACGATGAGACGCACACGCTCGTCGAGAGCTACCCCGGAGGGTGGGCGTGGTCCGTTCCGGTGTCGCGCTCGCGACGCTATGTCACGGCGATGGTGGACCCATCGCTGACCTCCCTCCGTCGCGCCGAAACAGCCGACACCCTCGCCACCATCTACCATGCCGAGCTCGCGAAGACGCAGCGACTCGGCGCTCTCTTGCGATCGGGTCGCAGTCCCGCTCGACTCACTGCATTGCCATTCGCGCGGGACGCGTCGTCATACGACGCGACCCGGTTCGCGGAGCCGGGCGTCCTCCTCGTCGGCGACGCCGCATCGTTCGTCGATCCTCTCTCATCGTACGGCATCAAGAAAGCGCTGTCATCGGCGTGGCTCGCGGCGGTCGTGGTCCACACGGCCCTCGTCGACGAGTCGATGCAGTCGGGCGCGCTCGAGCTGTACGACGCGCGCGAGCGCGCCATGTGCAACGCGCTCCGCCTTCGCTTCGCCGAGCTGTCGCGGGAGGTCGCGAGTGACGCGACGACGGAGTTCTGGCACGCGCGGTCCGTGGCCGATGCGAGCGATGACGGTGAGCCGGATGTGTCGGCGTTGCGTCGGGATCCCGCGGTGCTTGCCGCGTTCGACGAGATTCGACGTCGGGCGTCGGTCGGCCTACGACCGTCGGATGCCCTGCGGCGCTCGGATCGTCCGACGGTGCGTGGCGATCGGGTCGCGCTCGAGGAGCATCTGTTCGTCCCTGCCTTTCGCGATGGCGTGCGGTACCTGAGAAGCGTCGACCTGGTGAAGATCGTGGCCCTCGCGCCGATGTACGATCAGGTACCCGACCTGTATGCGGCGTACAACCGCGCCGCGCCGCCGGCTCCGCTGCCGGATTTCCTCGGCGCGCTGTCCGTGCTGGTGGGCAAGGGGATGCTCGATCTCGCTTGACGGGGTGTGAAGGCATCCGTATAACCAGAGCAAAGCAGGGACTGGGGACTAGGGACTGGGGACTCGGCCAGGATGCTCTTAGCGCCGAGGAGACCTCCACGCCGGTAGAAGGTTCACTGCCGAGTCCCTAGTCCCCAGTCCCCAGTCCCCGTTTGATAGGACACGACCATGACTCGCCTCGCAGGCATCGCGCTCGTCGCGCTCGCGAACGGAGCCTGGGCGCAGGCAAGCCCACCGGCGGCGACCGCAACCGCCGCGCAGAAGGCGGCTGCCCCCGCGCGTAAGGACACGACGCCTGGCTTCGCGATCAACGACCAGACAGTCATCCAGAGCTGCTCGCGCTGCCACGTGCGCGACTCCGCGGGCGTCATGCAGCGGCTGTCGTACATGCGCAAGACGCCGGAAGGGTGGGAGATCTCACTCCGGCGCATGGTTGCGCTGCAGCACGTGCGCGTGGATCCGGCGACGGCGCGCGCCATCGTCAAATACCTGTCGAACGCGCAGGGGCTCGCTCCCGAGGAAGCGCGATCGGGCCGCTTCGAGTCCGAGCGGCGCGCGATCGACTACAAGTACGCCGCGGACACGAAAACGGAGCAGACCTGCCACGCGTGCCACTCGTTAGGGCGCGTGATCTCCCAGCGTCGCACCCGGGACGAGTGGGACCTCCTGCTGGCGACGCATCGGGCGTACTACCCACTCGTCGATTTCCAGGCGTTCCGGCGCGGCGGCCCGCCGCCACCCGACAGCGCCGGGGCGCCGGAGCCCATGGATGCCGCCGTCGCGCATCTGTCCAAGGCATTTCCGCTCCGCACGCCGGAGTGGGCGGCGTGGTCCGCGACCATGCGACCCGCTCGAATCGAGGGAGAGTGGGTCCTCTCGGGGTCCGAGCCGGGACGCGGCTCGTTCAGTGGACGGCTGACGATCACGAAAGCGCCTAACGCCGACGACGAGTTCACCACCAGGGCGACCTATCGGTACGCACGCGGCGGGACGACCGTCACGCGTGACGGCAAGGCGGTGGTGTACACGGGATTCCAGTGGCGCGGCCGCTCGTCGGAAGCCGGCGCATCGGCCGATAGCGCGTGGCGCGAAGTGATGTTCATCGAGCCAGGGTGGCAGGCGATCTCCGGGCGATGGTTCCGGGGCGGGTACGACGAGTTCGGCATGGACGTATCGCTGACGCGCCTCGGGGCCGGTCGGGTCATCGCCGGCGTCTACCCGCGCGCACTCAAGGCCGGCGCTCGAGACCAGCAGGTCACCGTCGTCGGCGCAAATCTCCCGCGCGAGGCGCAAGCCGCGGCGCTCGACTTCGGGCCGGGCGTGCACGTCGACAACGTCGTGCGTGCGGACGGCGACTCGATTGTCGCGCGCGTCACGGTCGACGCGAAGGCGCCCGTCGGGCAGCGCGACCTGTTCATCGCCGGGGCATCGCTCAAGAGCGCGGCCGTCGTCTACGACAGGATCGCGCGCATCAAGGTGACGCCGCTCGCGGGCATGGCGCGTGTCGGCGGCGTCGTCTTCCCGAAGCAATACCAGCAGTTCGAGGCGATCGCGTACCACAACGGCGCGGACGGGAAGCCGGATACCGAGGACGACGTGGAGATCGGGCCCGTCGACGTGTCGTGGAGTCTCGAGGAGTACGGCGTCACCTACGACGATGACGACATCAAGTTCGTCGGGCGCATCGATCAGCGCGGGCTGTTCACGCCGAACGTCGATGGGCCCAACCCGCAGCGGAGCCGCAACCGCAACAACGTCGGCGATGTGTGGGTGGTCGCGACCTATCAGGAGGGCGAGAACGGGCAGGGCAACGGCAATGGCTCGCGGCCCCTCAAGGCGCGGGGACACCTGCTCGTCACCGTTCCACTCTATCTGCGATGGGAGCCGTGGAAGGGCGATCAATGACGCTGCTCAGGCGGGGCGAATACCACGCGTTCGACGCGGATGGCGCTGCGTACGTGTACCTCGTGCCGTCGGCCGGCGTGTTCCGGCTCGACGACACTTCGGTCGCGGTCCTCGACGCGCTCGGGGAGGGGGACCTCGAGCCTAACGAGCTCGTTCGTGGACTGAGCGATCGTTTTCCGGTCTCGGACCTGCGGGCGACCGTCGAGGACCTGCTGAACGTCCGCGCGCTTCGCCTCGTGGATCGCCCGGTCGAGGCGCCCGTCGCGTCGCCGCCGCGAAAGCGCATCCCGCTCACCACGCTCGTCATGAACGTGACGAGCAAGTGCAACCTCGCGTGCACGTACTGCTACGAGTACGGTGAGGACCGCATCGTCGAGGCGTCCCGGAAGCCGCGCTTCATGAACGAGGAGACCGCTCGGCAAAGCGTGGACTTCATGTTCGCCGAGTCGGGTGACTCGCCCGTGGTCCATCTGACGTTCTTCGGCGGCGAGACGCTCCTCAACTTCAAGGTGCTCCGGTCGGCGCTGGCGTACGCGAAGGAGCGGGCCGTCACGTTAGGCAAGACGGTCGACACGAGCCTCACGACGAATGCCACGCTGCTCCGCGAAGAGATCATCGACTGGATCGTCGAGAACGACGTCGGCGTCACCGTGTCGATGGATGGCGGACGCGAGCAGCAGGACAGGTTCCGCGTCTTCAGCAACGGGATGGGGAGCTACGACGTCGTCCTGCCGAACATCCGCATGCTCCTCGAGCGGCACCGCCGGCGGCCGGTGGGCGCGCGCGTCACCCTCACGAAGCAGAACCTCGACGTCGAGTCGATCTACCGGCATCTGCGGGACGAGATCGGATTTTGGGAAGTCGGGTTCGCGCCGGTGACGACGTCGTGGCAGCGTGACTACGCGATCCAGGAAGACGGCTTCGAGGCGATGCTCGGCCAGTTCCAGCGCCTCGCGCACGAGTTCCTGCAGTACGCGCTGGCCGGAAAGCATCACGGCTTCTCGAACGTGCGCGACACGCTCGAGGAGATTCACAAAGGCATGAGCAAGGCGTACCCGTGTGGCGCCGGCCTCGGTCTCATGGGCGTCGCCACGGACGGCGACGTCGCGCTCTGCCATCGCTTTGCCGGCTCCGACTCGCACAAGATCGGATCGGTGACGGAAGGGGTGGATCGCGGGAAGCAGGAAGACTTCCTGACGAAGCACCACATCGCGAACAAGACGGACTGCGCGACGTGCTGGGCGCGTCCGCTGTGCGCCGGCGGTTGCTATCACGAGGCGCACACGCGGTACGGCGCGAGCGAACGGCCGAACCTGCACTACTGCGAGTGGATTCGCCGCTGGACGGACACCTGTCTCCAGGTCTACGGCACGCTGGCAGAGCGCCGACCGGAATACCTGGCGCAGTTCGACGCCTGACAAGAGACGAGGGACTCAACGTGCGACACCTAACGCCGATCAACAGGAAGGCGCGCCAGATAGCGGAGAGCACGGAGCAGGACGTGGTGGCGCTCCAGGGCGGTCCGCTCACGACGCCGTCGGGCCCACACATTCCGCTCGGGTGCACGTTCGTGTTCTCGCCGGGTTGGGAGACCGACGCGAGCGGTGGAACGGCCGGACTCTGTCAGCCCGTGGAGCGCGACCTGTTCGACTGCCACATCACGTGCTTCTGGCCGGCGCACGTGCCGGATCTCTACAACTACGCGCCGGATTGGACGGGAAAGTGCGCATCCGCCCAGAAAGACTGGCGAAAAATCGATCTCATCTTCCCATGACAGGCGAACCGCTGGAACTACGCAGGGAGCAAACTACGCAGGGCCCAAAGAGCGCAAGGCCCAAACGACGCAAGACCCAAACGACGCAGGGCCCGAACGACGCAGGACCCAGAGGTCAGGAGCGTCACGCCGAACGGCGCAACAGCGCGTTGCCTCTCCCGCTCTTGCCGTCTGGGTCTTGCGTCGTTCGGGCCCTGCGTCGTTTGGGCCCTGCGCTCTCTGGGCCCTGCGCTCCTTGGGCCCTGCGCTCCTTGGGCCCTGCGCTCCTTGGCTGTGCGCTGTTCGCGTCTGTGGGATTTGCTCAGTCCGGCGGTAACGCGACGATTTATGTCGGTACGTATGGGAAGAAGATTCTCGTCCTCAACGAGTCCAACCTGAAGGTCGTCGACTCGATCCCCATCTCGGTCGGAATCCCGACGAGCATGGTGCTCTCCTCCAACCGAAAGCACTTCTACGTGCTCGACCCCCAGTTCGAGCACGTCGAGGTCATCGACATCGCCACGCGGAAAGCGATCGACAAGTTCACGCTCTCGTCAGGCAACACGCGCGTGCGGCTGTGGGGGATCAACGTCGACCCGCGCGAGCGCTTCGCCGTCGTGCTCGTGAAGACGTACACGAAGAAGCTCGATCGCTACGAGATCGGAAAGCCGACGCTCCTGCGCTACGACCTCGTGAAGAAGGCCGTGACCGACACGATCCCGTGGCCGAAAGGCGAGGAACGTGACTTCGCGCAGATCATCTTCTCCCCGGACGGGGAGTACATGTACTTCTTCACGACCGACGACGTCCTCGTGTACAGCAGTGATTCGCTCAAGCAGGTGGATCGATGGGAGCTGTCGCGGACGCTGTTCGAGGAAGGCATGGGGCGCCTCAACTTCTTCTTCCCGAACGACATCTACGAGGAGCCCGGCTTCTACACGGGACTGTTCCGCACGAACGACCCGGTGAACCACCGGACGCTCATGGGCGTCGCCCGGGTGGACCTCATGAAGCGGAGCGTGGACTTCTTCACGTTAGGCCCGAGCGAGCCGGTGAACTTCCGCCTCGCGCCAGGCCGAAAGCGCGCCTATGGCCTCCGCCAGCAGGTGGGCAACTACGAGTTCTGGACCTTCGACCTCGAAGGGAGACGCGTCTCGCAGCGCACGCAGTTCGAAGGCCGGCCGCGCATGGGCCTCACGCCGAGCTCGAACGGGAACCAGTTGTACATCCACACGGCCGGCCCGACCATCGACGTGTACGACGCCAAGACGTTCAAGAAGCTGCGGACAGTCGATCTCGGCCAGGACATGAGTGGGCTCGTCATCATCCCACAGACTGGGGCGCCTCGCCCGGCCAATGCGGGGCGGTAAATACACACTGGTAATTGGTTACTGGTATTGGTTACAGGTTATCGAACCCTCGGGATGCTCATGGCGCTGAGACAAGCATCCCGAGGGTTCAAATAACCAATTACCCGTACCAGTAACCTGTTACCAGTTCCAGTAACCTGTTACCAGTCCGAGTATGCAGTGTAAAGGATAGTCGTGTACACCGTCCAATCCGACGTCCGCCGCTTGTTAGGCTACATAAGGCCCTACTGGCGACGCCTCGCGCTCGTGGTGGTGCTGTCGCTCATCGGCACTGGCCTGTCGCTCCTCCTGCCGTACCTGACGCGGATTCTGATCGACCGCGCCCTGCTCGGCCGCGACACCGGCGCGCTCGTCCGGGTGGTGCTCGCGTTCGCCGCACTCACCCTCGCGAGCTTCGCCCTCAACGTCGTGAGCGGCCTCCGGTACACGCGCGTCTCGGCCGAGATCCTGTTCGACATGCGGCTCGCGCTGTTTCGCCATCTGCAGCGGCTGTCGCCGCGATTCTTCGCGCACATGCCGCTCGGGCAGATCGCCTCCCGCATCAACAGCGACATCGGTGAGATCCAGCGCGTGGCCGCGGAGGTCGCGCTGTCGTGGGTCGGAAGCGTGGTGTTCCTCGTGGGCGCGGTCGCGATCCTCATCGCACTCGATCCCCTCCTGTTCGCCGTGAGTCTCGCGGTGCTTCCGCTGTCCGTGGTCGCGCTCGTGCGATACCGTCGTCGGCTCGAGGACTCGATCGCCGCCGTGCGCGACCGGAGCGCCGGGATCGGAACCTTTCTGATCGAAGCCCTTCAGGGAATGCGCCTCGTCGTCACGCATAACGCGCAGGAGCGTGAGGCCGAGCGGTTTCGTGAACGCAACGACGCGTTCATCGACTCGCTCATGCGCATGCGCCGCCTGACCTACCTGTCGGGCGGCGTCCCCGGTCTCCTGCTGGCACTCGGCACGGGGGCCGTGTTTCTCGTCGGCGGCTGGCGCGTGATCGACGGCAGGATCACGATGGGCACGCTGGTGGCGTTCGTCGCGTATCAAATGCGGCTGCTCGGGCCGGTCCAGAGCCTCATGGGCTTGTACGCCAGTGTGGCCACCGCGCGCGTGTCGCTCCGGAGAGTGCACGAGATCATCGACACGCGCCCGGAAGTGATGGAAGCGCCTAACGCCTCGCCGCTGTCGTCGGCGCGTGGCGACGTCGTGCTCGATGACGTGACCTTCACGCACGACCGCGGGGCGCCCGTGCTCGACCACGCCAGCCTGACGATCCACGCGGGCGAGCGAATTGCGATTGTCGGCGCGAGCGGGGGTGGAAAGTCCACCATCGCCGACCTGCTCGTGAGGCAGCTCGATCCCGCCAGCGGTCGCGTGCTCCTCGATGGCCACGACCTCCGCGATCTTCGTCTCGCCGATGTCCGCCGCCACATCGTCGTCGTGGAGCAGGACCCGTTCATCTTCAACACCACGGTGGCCGACAACGTTCGGTACGCGCGACCCGAGGCGTCGGCGGCGGATGTCGCGGCTGCCGCGCGCGCCGCGGGCCTCGCAGAGTTGCTCGATCGCCTGCCGCAGGGCATCGACACGCCGGTCGGCGAGCGCGGCCGCGCGCTTTCCGCCGGGGAGCGTCAGCGCGTGGCGATCGCGCGCGCGTTCCTCGCGGATCCGGCGGTGCTCGTGCTCGACGAAGCGACGGGCGCGGTCGATCCGGCAACGGAGGCGCAGGTGATGGCCGGCTACGAAGCGGTCATGCGTGGTCGCACGACGATCGTGATCTCCCACCGACTGCAACCAGCTCGACAGGCCGATCGCGTGGTCGTTCTGAATCAGGGCAGGGTCGTCGAGGACGGTGCGGCCGACACGCTGATCACGCGCGGCGGCGCATTCGCCGAGTTGTTCGCTGTGCTGCAGCCAGCGGAGTGAGCGCGAGGCGCTTCACGCTCGACGACCCACCGTTCGCCGGTCTGACCGGACGTGGCGTTCGGGTCGCGGTCATCGACAGCGGCGTCCATCCCACGAACCCGCACATTGGCGACGTGGAACTGTCGGGCGTCCACATTCTGCCGGACGGCGAGATCGACGGCGACTTCATCGATCGCATCGGTCACGGAACGGCGGTCGCGGCCGCGATCCTCGAGAAGGCGCCGGAGATCGACGTCGTCGCGGTGCGCGTGTTCGACCGCACGTTGGCCACGAGTGCGGACGTGCTCGCGCGCGGGATTTCGTGGGCTGCGAGCCACGGCGTTCGGCTGATCAACCTGAGCCTCGGGACATCGAACCCGGCACGGGCTGCCGTCCTCGGCGCGGCAGTCGAGGAAGCGGTCGCGGCGGGCGCGATCGTCGTCTCGGCGTTCGAAAGCGACGGCGTCACGTGGCTGCCGGGTTCCCTGCCTAACGCCGTGGGGGTGACTCTCGATCCGGTATGCGATCGCCATGCCCTCGTCGTGATCGCGGACGGGACTCACGGGCCGGTCAGGTTCGGCGCGAGCGCCTACCCTCGGCCGATCGACGGGGTGCCTCCGGAGCGAAACCTGTCGGGGATCTCGTTTGCCGTCGCGAACGCAACCGGCTTTCTCGCTCGTCTGCTCTCTCGAGACCCAACCATACGCGACACACGCAGCATCGCTCGAGAACTAGCGGCAGCGTCCTGAACGGCGCAGACCAGAAGGGCGCGGGCCATGACGGCGCCGGCCAGAACGGCGCAGACCGTAACGGCGCCGACCAGAACGGCGCAGTACCCCAGCGGCGCAGGGCAGAGAGGCGCCGGATGCCAGACGGCGCGTACTGACTAACGGCGCATACGGCCTGACGGCGCAAAATGCCAGAAAGCGCGACAACACCGCAGGGCCACAGCGCAACGGCGCGGGCGGCGCGGGCGGCGCGGAACCGTCGGCGTTGCGCCGTGGCGCCCCTGGGGCCGTGCGCCCCCTGTCGCGCCGTCAGGCATTACGCGCCTTTAGGCATCACCGCGCTCTCAGTTATTACGCGCCGTCAGGCATCCGGCGCCTCTCTGCCTTGCGCCTCTCCTGCCGGCGCCGTTCTGGCCGGCGCCGTTACGGTTCTGCGCCGTTCTGCCGGCGCCGCTGGTGTTAGTGTTAGTGTTGGTTTGGGCTTGTGGTCGGTGTTTGGTGTTGCTCTACCTTCAATTCCGCCGGACAACTCGGTGAACCCGATGCATCAGGTGAAGCA
>DASUGD010000039.1:0-14086 GCA_036274195.1 Gemmatimonadaceae bacterium
GAAAGGATGAAATGCGACTCTGACCCCAATTGAGCGTTGTCGCACGACACGTTCGGGTTCCACTCCGCGAACATCCCGCTCGGGTTGCTCTCCCACGCCCACGCATGCAGCGCCCACACGCCGAACGTCGAGTTGACGGCGAAATCGTGATCGAAGAGGCGCGGCGGCTTCGGCGCAGTCCACGCGCCGAGCGGCACGATGTACTCCACGGCCGTGAGCCGCATGCCACCATCCTTCTCGGGCGCGTACAAGAGGAGCTCGGGCTCGTCCGCGCGAACGGAGCCATCGATCAGCTTCGGGTTCCCGTAGTGGTAGCCCATGCCGCCGGCCTTCGGGTCGCTCATGCATCCGGTGATTTCGGTCGACCACCCGGCGGCCCTGGCGCTTTTCAAGCTTCGGAACTTCGCCGCTGCTCGGTGAAGCGCCGCCAACTCTTTCTTTGTCTCGGCGTTGGGCGTGTCGTCCGCGCGGCTTGCCGTCCACGACTCGCCGTCCGTCCTATCGTTCATCGCGTCCCATGTGATTCGCTCGTCGCGGCAACCGGCGATCGACACCGTACCGGCGAGCAGGATCACGGCGATTCTCATGGTGCCCTCGTCCAAAGGGAGTCATCTTGCTTGAGCTCACGGGGAACATGAGGCGGGGCGGTTAGCTGCCCCGTTGCTCGGAATTAGCTACGGATTAGCCGTCGAACGACGTGATCGTCACGGTTCAGCTTCTCGGAGGGGCATCGCTCCGGTCCGGGGACACCATCCTCAGTGGACCGCCTGCGCAGCGGCACCGGATTGCCCTGCTTGCCCTGATCGTGGCCGCGTGGCCTCAGCCGCTCTCGCGAGACCGGGCGATGGCGCTGCTCTGGCCGGAGCGTGATGCAGCGAACGCCCGCCGCCTGCTCAACCTCGCCGTCCACGTGCTGCGCTCGGCGATTGGCGACGGCGCGATTGCCTCCACCGGCGACGGGCTGCTGCTCGTGCCGGCACTCGTTAGGTGCGATTTGCACGACCTGCGCGCGGCGATCGCGGCCGGCGAATCGGCGCGCGTCGTGACGCTCTATACCGGAACGCTGCTCGACGGATTCCACCTCGACGACTCGACCGAGTTCGGGTACTGGCTCGACGAGCGACGCGCCGAGCTCGCACACGCCTACGTGGGCGCGCTGCGCGCCACCGCCAGCGCGCAGGAGAGGGTCGGCGACGTCCATGGGCGCGTCGGGACGGCTCGTCGTCTGGTGGCGGCAGACCCGCATTCCGCGGCGCACGCGCGCGAGCTGATGCGGGCCCTCGACGCCGCCGGTGACCGGGCCGGTGCGATCCAGCATGCGACAGAGTACGCCCAGCGCGTGCGCGCGGACCTCGAGCTCGAGCCCGACCCGAGCGTGACGGCGTTCGCCAACGAGCTCCGCGCCACACCCGTTAGGCATCCGCCGATGGCGGCCAGCGGTCGGCGATCGACATCGGTCGCCGTGCTGCCATTTCTCAGCATGGGGGGCTCCTCCGAGAACGAGGTTTTTGCCGACGGCATCACCGAAGACGTCATCGCCCACCTGTCCAAGATCCGTGCGCTGCGCGTGATCTCGCGGACGTCGGTCCTGCCGTTCAAGCACCGCGCGCAGACGATGAAGGAGATCGCCGCCCGGCTCGGCGCGACGACGCTGCTGGACGGAAGCGTCAGGCACGCCGGCGATCGCGTGCGGATCGTGGCGACGCTCATCGATGCGGAGACCGATCAGCACCTCTGGGCCGAAACATACGATCGCCAGCTCACGGACATCTTCGCGATCCAGACCGACGTCGCGTTGCACATTGCGGCGGCGCTCAAGGCGGAGCTGTCGCGCGACGAGCAGGCACGCGTGCGTCGCGAGCCGACGACGAACGTCCACGCCTACCGGCTCTTCCTGCAGGGGCGTCGGTGGTTCATCAAGTTCACACCGGAGCCGCTGCGTCGCTCGATCGAGTTCTTCGACCGCGCAATCGAGCACGACCCGACGTTCGCGCTGGCGTATGCACACGCGGCGATGGCGTACACGGAGCTCGCCGAGGCTGGCGCGATGACGCCCGATGTCGCCTATGAGCGCGCGTCACATGCAGTGGCGAAAGCACTGGAGATAGATCCCGACCTCGGCGCCGCACACTGCACGCTCGGCCATCTCAAGACCGCGCGCGAGTTGGACTGGGAGGGCGCGGAGCGCGAGTTCAAGCGAGCCATCGACCTGAGCCCGAGCAGCGCGGAGGCGTACGACCTCTACGGACGATTGTGCACGGGGCTCGAGCGCTACGACGATGCGTTGGCACTGCTGCAGCGCGCGCAGGAGCTCGACCCGCTGGCACACGGCCTGGACATTCCAACGGCGCTCCTGCGCGCCGGGCGATACGACGAAGCGGTTGCTCGAGCCGAGGAGGCGGTGGGCGTGCATGACGCGGAGGATCGTGCGCGTGTGACGCTCGGATGGGCGTACTTTCTCTCCGGTCGCACGCGGGAAGGCCTTGCCGAGATCGAGCGAGCGGCTGCGCTCTCGCCGAACAACACACAGTGGTTAGGCCAGCTCGGGGCGGCCTACGCGAGGGCCGGCGAGCACGCGAAAGCACACGCGACCCTGCGCACTCTCGAGACGAAGGCCGAGAGCACGTACGTGTCGCCCTACCATTTCGCCTACGTTTATGCGGGACTCGGCCAGGATGACAAGGCGATCGACTGGCTCGAGCGCGCGGTCGCCGAGCGCGCCGGACCGGTGTTCGGTCTCAAGGGCTCGTTCCTGTTTTCGTCGCTGCACGCACACCCGAGGTTTCGGGCGATCCTGCGCCAGCTGCACCTCGCGTGATGCGCCTAACGGTTGAATTCACTCCAATGCCTGTCGCACTCTCAGACGATGCCGCCGAGAAGGCGGTCGGTTCGATCCGACGCTATGCTGCCGAGCATCTCGACCAGGAAATCGGCGAACTCCAGGCGCGTCTCCTGCTCGAGTTCTTCCTGAAGGAGATCGCTCCATCCGTATACAACGCGGCGATCGCCGACGCGCAGACGTATCTGCGCGATCGCGTGGCTGACCTCGAGGGTGCGTGCTACGCGCCGGAGTTCGGGTATTGGCCCAAGGCGACGAGCCGGAAGTCGCGCTGACGCTCACTCGGCCTTGCGCACCGCGACACCGCGGACGCAGGTTGGCGGTGGCGCGCAGGTCGCCACCCGTCCGCGGGAAGGACCGAGTCCACCTGTGTAATCGGTAGTCATTCCGAGCCGTCAGGCGAGGAATGACAAGCGTGATCCGAACCTCCTTTGCCCACGCCAGCGGACCCGGGCGCCCCACAAGGAGGCTCGCCATGCCCGTACGTCACCTGCCCGTTCGTCCCGACCTGGACCAGCTCAAGCACCAGGCGAAGGACCTTCTTCGCGCGATCCGCGCTGGCGATCCCGAAGCCGTCGCCGAGCTGCGGGAGCGACACCCCGATGCGCCGGACCCGGCCGTCGCGAAGCTCGCCGACGCGCAGCTCGTGCTCGCGCGAAGCTACGACGCGTCGAGCTGGACACGGCTCGTGCAGTCGGCCCAGCTCATCGACGCGATCTGGCGAGACGACGTCGCCGTCGTGCGCGAGCTCGTGACGCGCAACCCGAAGCTGATCCACGAGGATGCGCGCATTCGCCAGGGCTGCAACTGGGGTCCGCCAATGTCGTACGCCGCGAACCTCGGCCGCGATCGCATCATCCGGATGCTCTACGACCTCGGCGCCCGTGACCTCGAGAAAGCGATCGACCGCGCCACGCTTCAGAGCCAGATCGGCACGGCGACGATGCTCCATGGTCTGCTCGGGAATCCGGCACTGCCCGACGGGGCGCTCGATGGGCCGGCGTACACGTTGAGCGCCGACGGGACGGCGTTCGCCTTGTCGCGCGGCGCTCGCGTGTTCGACGAAGACGGTCGGCTGCTCGCGCCCGTGGACGTCGTGCTCGAGACGGACTCGCGCAAGCCGTCGGCGAAGCACGCGATCCTCGCGTTGTACGAGCAGCATGGCGTGGTCTTTCCAGACACGGCGCCCATGGCCGTGCACCGCGGGCGCATCGATCTCCTCGAGGAGCATCTGCGGCGCGACCCCAGGCTCCTCACCCGAACGTTCTCGCACCGCGAGATCTTTCCGGCCGAGATGGGGTGCAGGGACGAGGTCAACGCGACGGTGGGAACGCCGTTAGGCGGTGCGACGCTGCTCCACATGTGCGTGGACTACGACGAGATGGAGATGGCGACCTGGCTGCTCGACAAGGGAATGGATGTGAATGCACGGTCGGCTGTCGGGACCAGCGGGTTCGGTGGCTATACGGCGCTGTTCTCGACCGTGGTGTCGCAGCCCAACTTCTGGATGAACCTTCGGCAGCGCGGACCGTTCGCCGCGCCGTTCACGAAGCTCCTGCTGAAGCGCGGCGCGAACCCTAACGTGCGCGCGTCGATCTGGAAGCGGCTGCATCCCGGGTACGAGGACCCGACGCGTTACGAGTACCGTGACATCACCCCGCTCTCGTGGGGCCGGCGATTCCCCCACCGGAAGTTCGTGAGCGAGCCGGCGATGCGACTCATCGAGGAGGCCGGCGGAGTCGATTAGTGCATAACGCTGGTAGCTTACGTCGTGTTGGGGACGATTTTCACAACGGGGACCGCAGAACGCGCAGAACGCCCGCTGGCGCGGGGCGCCGCAGAAGGCCGCAGAAAACTGCTCGGCACCTCTGACGCCGCGCGCAACGAGCCCTTTGTGAAGGGGGACAACCTTGGGACGCCAATACTGGCGTCCCGAGGCAGTTCATTAAGAAACCCGGCTCGTTGCGTGAGGAGCTTGGCTTCGCACACGGAGCCCTTCTGCGGCCTCCTGCGGCGGCGCGAAGCGCCGTTCTGCGCGCTCTGCGGTCCCTCGTTTTCAACTCTCCTTGACGCGATGCCGATCGATAACGCCACAGTCGGTCGACTCCACCTGCGCTCAGACCACGAGGCTAACGAGAAGCGTGAAGGCGAGCCCCGCGACGCCGATGATCGTCTCGGACACGGTCCACGTCTTGAGCGTCTGCGGAACGGTCATGTTGAAGAACTCCTTGATGAGCCAGAAGCCGGAGTCGTTCACGTGCGACAGGACGAGCGCGCCGGCTCCCGTGGCGACCACCAGCAGCTCCGGCGGCGTGCCGGGCGTCGCCATCGCAATCGGCGCGACGATTCCCGACGCCGTCGTCATCGCGACCGTTGCGGACCCAGTCGCCACGCGAATGAGCGCCGCTACGCCCCACGCGAGAACGAGCGGCGACGTGTGCGAGCCGCTCGCGAGGTCGGCGATCGCACGCCCTACCCCGCTCTGCACGAGCACCGCGTTGAAGCCGCCGCCGGCACCGATCACGAGCACGATCGTCGCCGTAGGCGCCAGGCAGTCGTTGCAGAACTTCATGATGTCTTCTCGCGTAAAGCGCCTCGGCCGGCAGAGCGACCAGAACGAGAAGAGCAGCGCGAGAAGGAGCGCGACGATCGGCTGCCCGACGAAGTGAAGTCCCGATCGCACGGCCGGGTTCAACGACGGCATCGCGTCGGCCGCGGAAGCGAGCAGCATCAGCACGACCGGGATGAGCACGGTGAATACCGAGATGCCGAAGCCCGGTGTCCGACGCCCATCGCCTGACGCGGCAGAATCGTCCACGGTGCCCACGAGCTGCGCCGCGAGCGGATTGTGCGCGGGCAGCACGATGCGCGGAGCGATCCACACCGCGTAGATGGGTCCGGCCAGCGCCGCCGTCGGCAGTCCCACGACGAGCCCGTAGAGCAAGGTGCGTCCGACGTCCGCGTCGAACGCGGCCACCGCGAGCATCGCCGCCGGATGTGGCGGCAGCATCCCGTGAACGACCGAGAGGCCCGCGACGAGCGGGATCCCGATCTTCACCAGCGAGAGCCCCGCGCGACGCGCGATGGTGAACACGAGCGGGATGAGGAGGACAAACCCCACCTGGAAGAACACCGGGATGCCGACGATGAACGCCACGAACATGATGGCCCAGTGCACGCGGCGCTCGCCGAAGCGGTCGATCAACGTGGTCGCGATGCGCGTCGCGCCGCCCGACTCCGCCATCAGCTTCCCGAGCATGGTCCCGAGCCCGACGACGACCGCAATGAACCCGAGGACGCTGCCGACGCCATCCTGGAACGCCTTGACCGCCGCCGCCGGGTCCATCCCCGCCGCCGCACCCATCCCGAGCGACGCGAGGGTCAGCGCGACGAACGGGTGGACCTTCAAGCGGGCGATCGTGACGATCAGCAGCGTCACCGCGCCTAACGCGATGAGCAGCAGCCGCACCTGTGGCGTCATGCGGACGCCCGCGCGACGAGCCTCGCCACCATCTCCTCCGGCGGGCTTCCGACGTCGCACACCCAGGCGTCTTCGTCCGGCGCCGGTTCCTCCAGCGCCTCGAACTGGCTCTCCAACAGAGCAGGATTCATGAAGTGGCCCTTCCGAGCGCGGAGCCGTTCGCCAATCACCTCCCGCGTGCCTCGCAGGTAGATGAACCGCAGCGGTTCCGGCCTCGCCGCGTCGCGAAGAATCTCGCGATACGACCGCTTGAGGGCCGAGCAGGCGAGCACGAGCCCAGTGCCGGCGTTCTTCGCTTCACGAATTCGCGCGGCAAGCAATCGAAGCCATCCGGCGCGGTCCTCGTCGGTGAGCGGGATGCCTGACGACATTCGCCGTACGTTCTCGGGCGGATGGTAGTCGTCTCCCTCGATGAAGGCGAGCCCCATGGCCTTCGCGAAGTTGGCACCGATGCGAGTCTTCCCGCTCCCCGAGACGCCCATCGCCACATAGAGACCGGTCTGCTGGTCTTGCATCGGGCTAATGTGCGTCGACTCGGGGACTGGGGACTAGATGTCGTGCGACTTCGCGAACCGGGCAATGTGCTCCGCCGCGCGATACGCCAGCGCCTGGATCGTCATCGTGGGCTGGCCGCGTCCGGACGTCACGAAGTTCGACCCATCGCAGATGAAGAGATTCCGCACATCGTGCGCCCGGTGATACCGGTCGACGACGGAGTCGCGAGGATCGTTCCCCATGCGCGCCGTCCCGAGTAGATGAACGCCACCATCGATGGGGAGGATCGGTTGGTTCCACACCCGCGTCGCTCCCGCCGCGTGCATCAGCTCCTCCGCGCGGTCGCGGAACCACTGCTTCGCCTTCATGTCGTCCGGATGATCCGTGTACGTCAGGCAAAGGCCCGGACGCCCCCAGCGATCGCGATGATCGTGATCCAGCGTCACCGTGTTCGACGCCACCGGGAGCGACGTGATGTGCGCGTAGAACCGCACGGAGTGCGTGAAGTATTCGGCCAGCGCACGCTTGTACTCCGGGCCCCACTTGGGCACGTCGTCAGGCAGTACATCCAGCGCGAAACCGATCGGCTGATAGTTGAACCGCGCGTCGATACCACCGCCGCCGTAGAAGCCGCGCTTCGCGTCGGCGTCGTAGAAGTCGTGCACCGTGCGGCTCGCGACCGGCCCCTTGTACTCGTTCAGCGGATGGTCGAACCGGCCGAACGCGGACGCATGGCCGTTGAACATGATGTAGCGCCCCACGTTGCCGCTCGAGTTCGCGAGCCCGTGCGGAAACGCCGGCGACTCGGAGAGGAGCAGCAGTCGAGTCGTCTCGGCGCCATTGGCCGCGACGATGACCGCCCGCGCTCGCTGTCGCCGCTCTTTCCCCTCTCGGTCCCGATACGCCACACCAGTCGTGCGCCCTCTGGCGTTCGTCTCCACACGAAACGCGGTGGATTCGGCCCGGACCTCACATTTGCCCGTCGCCACGGCTTTCGGGATGACGGTCGCCAGCGTGGATGACTTCGCGCCGAACTCGCACCCGTACAGCGAGCAGTGCCCGCACGCGAGACACGGCGAGCGCCCGTCGTACTGCTTCGAGAGAATCGCCAGCGGCGATACCTGCGCGTGGAGACCGAGCGTTCGCGCGGCCCGCTCCAGCAGCACGCCGGATGACTTGTTAGGCAGCGGCGGCAGCGGGTACGGACGTGAGCGCGGCGGGTCGAACGGGCCCGGCGCGCCCGACACGCCGATCTCCCAGTCGACCTTCGTGTAGTACGGCTCGAGCTCCTCGTACGTGATCGGCCAGTCGGCGAACCCGCTGCCGCTGATCGGGCCCCACTTCGAGCGTTCTTTGAAGTCGATCGGACGAAAGCGCCAGTAGTTCGCCGCGAAGTGCACGCTGCTGCCACCGACGCCACGCCGGTACACGAGCGATCTGCCCGTGTTCCGGCGCGCCGGCTCCGCTTCGCTCCCTCGAATCGTCTGGATCGGCTCGAACGCGACGTTGAGCATCGCGTACTCGCGCTCTACTGCCAGCTCGTCGTGCGTGAACTGGCTGGGTTGCTCCCACGGCCCTGCCTCGAGCACGACGACATCGAACCCCGCCGTCGCGAGCTCCTTCGCGAGCACACCACCCGCGGCACCAGACCCGACGATCACGAAATCGACGGTGTCGCCTTCTCCATATGTGCGCTGCGTCATCCCTCGGCCTTCGCGCTGGCCTCCTCGTGCGCGTCGTACCACCCGAACGGCGCCGCGTACGTGGGCTCGTGCTCGAAGCCCACGATCTTCCATCCGGCCTCACCACGGTTCCCGCCATACGCGGAGTCGGCAAACGTTCCGACGACGACGAGCATGCGGGCCGCCAGAAAGAACGGCGTCCGCTCGACCTGCCGCATGATGGCTTCTTGCCGCCCGGGCGGGACTGACGCGAAGTCGCGTTCGCCAAGCGCTCGCGCGCGCGCGTCGAGATCGGCGAGTCCGGCGCGGACGACAGGAACGACGTCGGCAAAGAACGGCTTGCCAAATGCCCGGTCGATGAAATGGACGGCGCCGGCTTCGTCGGCGCCGGGCAGGTTCTGGTCGGACGGGATGAGCCGCGCGGCGAAAGCCCGCATCGCCCTGGCCTCCGCGCCCGTGAGCGCGGTGAAGCCGTTGGCGGTGTTCGCGTCATCGCGTCTGCAGCTCGCCAGCGCGGCGAGCCAGGGGATCTCGAGCGCGATCCAGCCTGCCGTCGTGGCTTTGCCGGATTCAGCGAGGAACCCGCGGCGGTCGATTCGATCGAAGGTCACGTGGTCGAAACGCCCTTTCGGCGATCAAGGGGTCACCGTCCTTGATCGTCCGCGCCGGATTGCTGGTGGACCGCATCTGAGTTCGGGATAGCGTCGTGGCGCCGTGCCACGAAGCTAACCCGCACTAAGACGCGGTCCACTAGCTAGCGGTCGTTCGCGGCTCCTGCCATGTTCCGCACGGAACGAAAGCGTCTCAGGCAATCATCGGAGTCCTCAGTCAGCGGAAGGAACCGTGCAATCCACAACATACGACGCCATCGTTGTCGGATCCGGCATCTCGGGAGGCTGGGCCGCGAAGGAGCTCACCGAGAAGGGGCTGCGAGTCCTGCTGCTCGAGCGCGGCAAGAACATCGAGCACATCAAGGACTACGTGAACGCGACGAAGGGGCCGTGGGAGTATCCCCATCGCGGCGGGCGCACCCGCGAAATGGAGAAGCACTATCCGGTACTCAAGCGCGACTACCCCCTCAACGAGAAGAATCTCGATTGGTGGGCGTCCGATGAAGACTCGCCATACACCGAGGTCAAGCGCTTCGACTGGTACCGCGGCTACCACGTTGGCGGCCGCTCGCTCATGTGGGGACGCTGCAGCTTCCGCTGGAGCGATCTCGACTACGAGGCGAACGTGAAGCAGGGCATCGGCACCGACTGGCCGATCCGCTATGCCGACATCGAGCCGTGGTACAGCTACGTCGAGAAGTTCGCGGGCATCGCCGGTTCCCTCGAGAAGCTGCCGCAGCTCCCCGACGGTGAGTTTCAACCCGCGATGCCGCTCAACTGCGCCGAGCAGCTGGTGGCGGATCGCCTAACAACGAAGTTCGACGGGAAGCGACGACTGATCTCGGCGCGCACGGCGAACCTCTCGCAGCCGCTGCCCGGCCGCAACGCGTGCCAGTACCGCGACGCCTGCTGGCTCGGCTGCCCCTACGGTGCGTACTTCAGCACCCAGTCGTCCACGCTGCCGGCGGCCATGAAGACCGGCAAGCTCACGCTCAAGCCGTGGGCGATCGTCAACGAGGTGCTGTACGACAAGGACGCGAAGCGCGCGACCGGCGTGCGCGTGCTCGACGGAATCACGAACCAGGTCACCGACTACAAGGCGAAGATCATCTTCCTCTGCGCATCGACGCTGAACTCGACGTGGATTCTGCTTCGATCGGCGACTGACATCTGGCCGGGCGGGCTCGGAAGCAGCTCGGGCGAGCTGGGTCACAACCTGATGGATCATCACTTCCGCGTCGGTGCCCAGGGCCGCGTCGAAGGGCTGGACGACAAGGACTACTTCGGCCGTCGCCCGAACCCCTCGTACGTGCCGCGCTACCGAAACCTGTTCGGTGAAAAGCGCCCGTATCTGCGGGGCTTCGGGTACGAAGGCGGCGCGGGCCGCGACGGCTGGTCGGCCGCGGTGGCCGAGCTGGGCGTTGGTGGCGCGTTCAAGGACAAGGCCGCCGAGCCGGGCGCGTGGACGATCGGGGGCAGCGCGTTCGGCGAGATGCTGCCGAACCACGAGAACAAGGTCTCGATCGACGAGACGAGGAAAGACAAGTGGGGACTGCCCGTCCTCAAGATCGACTGCGCGATCGGCGAGAACGAGCGGCTCATGCGCAAGGACATGGCGAACGACATGGCCGAGATGCTCGAGGCCTGCGGCGTGAAGGACGTCGAGACGTACGACGATGAGTATTACCCCGGCATGGGCATCCATGAGATGGGCACGGCGCGGATGGGCACGAGCCCGAACAACTCCGTGCTCAACAAGCACAACCAGGTGTGGGACGCGCCTAACGTGTTCGTCACCGACGGCTCGTGCATGGCGTCCACGGCGTGTCAGAACCCGTCGCTCAGCTACATGGCGCTCACGGCCCGCGCAGCCGATTTCGCGGTGTCGGAGCTGAATCGCCGGAACCTGTGAGTGCATCCCGCACAATTCGACTGGCCTGCGTGGCGGCGCTCACCCTGGGCACCGCCACGCTCGACGCGCAGCAACCGGTCATCGGGCTGATCACGAAGACCGAGACGAACCCGTTCTTCGTGAAGATGAAGGAGGGCGCGGAGCACGCCGCGAAGGCGAACGGTCTCAAACTGATCACCGGCGCCGGCAGGAACGATGGCGACAACGCGGGCCAGGTGACCGCGCTCGAGAACATGATGGCGGCCGGCGCGAAGGTCGTCATGATCACCGTGAACGACTCGAAGGCGATCGTTCCCGCCATCAAGAAGGCACGTGACAAAGGAGTGGTCGTGATCGCGCTCGACAGCCCGACCGACCCTGTCAGCGCTACCGACGCGCTGTACGCGACGGACAACTACCGGGCCGGCACGCTCATTGGCCGGTACGCCAGGGCGGCGTTAGGCAGCAGGCCGCCCAGGATCGCCACGCTGGACCTTTTCCCGGGCCATCCGGTGGGCGCGCAGCGTCACAACGGGTTTCTCAAGGGATTCGGTCTCGACGCGCCCGAAAAGGCGAGCAACACGCTGGGGCGACCGAAAGAGGTCGTGTGCATGGCAGACAGCTACGGCGACCAGACGAAGGGGCAGACGGGCATGGAGACGTGCCTGCAGAAGAACCCCGACATCAACGTGGTGTACACGATCAACGAGCCCACGGCCGCCGGCGCGTACAAGGCACTCAAGTCCGCCGGCAAGGAGAAGGGTGTCGTCCTCGTGTCGGTGGACGGCGGATGTCAGGGGATCAGGGACGTCGGCTCCGGCGCAATCGCTGCCACGGCGCAGCAGTACCCGGTGAAGATGGCGGAGCTTGGCGTCGCCGCGGCCGCCGCGTTCATCAAGACGGGTCAGAAACCCAGCGGCTACACCGACACGGGCGTGGCGCTGATAGCGGCGAAGCCGGTCGCGGGCGTGGACAGCAAGGACGTGGCGACGGGCATGTCGTTGTGCTTCGGTAGGAAATAGTTGTCATTCCTCGCCTCATGGCTCGGAATGACGTCCCGCTCCTTCACGCCCTCGGCAAACTCGGGCCGCTGATCGCCCTGCTCGCGGCGTGCGTGTTCTTCGCCACCCGGAGCGACCGGTTCCTCACCGGGGACAACCTCTCGATCGTGCTGCAGCAGGTCATGGTCGTGGGGGTGATAGCGATCGGGCAGACGCTCGTGATCCTCACTGCCGGCATCGATCTCTCCTGCGGCACGGTGATGGCGCTCGGCGCCATCGTCATGACGAAGCTCGCCGCCGAGCTCGGGGTGAGCGTGCCGCTGGCGATCGTGGTCGGGATAGGCGCGACGACGCTGTTCGGCCTCATCAACGGCCTGCTCATCACACGGATCAACCTGCCGCCGTTCATCGTGACGTTAGGCACGCTCAACATCGCGTTCGCCATCACGCAGCTGTACTCGAATGCCCAGACGGTCACCGACCTGCCGGAGGCAATGAACGCGCTGGGAGGAACGTTCCACGTCGGCGGGACGACGGTCGTCTACGGCGTCGTCGTCATGCTCGGGATCTACGCGCTCACGGCGTTCGTGCTGCGCGAGACGGCCGCCGGCAGGCACGTGTACGCGGTCGGCAACAATCCGGAGGCCGCGCGCCTCACCGGCATCGCCACGCCGCGCGTGATCCTGGCGGTGTACGTACTCGCCGGCGTGACGTACGGCATCGCGGCGCTGCTGTCGGTCGCGCGCACCGGCGTGGGCGACCCTAACGCCGGCCAGACGGAAAACCTCGACGCCATCACCGCGGTCGTTCTCGGGGGCACGAGCCTGTTCGGTGGTCGAGGCACGGTGCTCGGGTCGCTCGTGGGCGCGCTGATCGTGGGCGTTTTTCGGAACGGACTCACCCTCATGGGCGTGTCGTCTGTCTACCAGATCCTCATCACGGGAATCCTGGTGATTCTCGCCGTGGCGACGGATCAGCTCTCGCGTCGCGGCGCGCGCTGACATGGCCGCCGGCAGCGCGAGC
Source organism: Gemmatimonadaceae bacterium (assembly GCA_036274195.1). Classification (GTDB taxonomy): domain Bacteria; phylum Gemmatimonadota; class Gemmatimonadetes; order Gemmatimonadales; family Gemmatimonadaceae; genus JAJKIV01. The sequence continues at coordinate 13,024 of DASUGD010000039.1, forward strand.
GCGCTCGTCATGGAAGCGCGAGGCCTCGTCAAGCGCTACGGGCACGTCACGGCACTCGACCACAGCGACTTCGAGCTCCGGGCGGCTGAAATTCTGGCGGTCGTTGGCGACAACGGGGCCGGCAAGTCGACGTTGATCAAGGCGCTCTCTGGCGCGCTCGTTCCCGATGAGGGCGAGATCCGGCTCGACGGCCAGGTAGTGCATTTCCGGACGCCGATGGATGCGCGCCGTGCCGGGATCGAGACCGTCTATCAGGACCTCGCGGTCGCGCCTGCGCTCTCGATCGCCGAGAATCTGTTTCTTGGCCGTGAGGTGCGCCGGCCGGGCGTGCTCGGGTCGGTCTTCCGCATGCTGGACAAGAAGCGGATGCGGGAGGACAGCACGGCGCACATGCGCGAGCTGCGCATCGAGATCGGCTCGATGGGTCAGGCGGTGGAGACGCTGTCGGGCGGGCAGCGGCAGGGGGTGGCCGTGGCGCGGAGCGCGGCGTTCGCGCGTCACGTCGTCATCATGGATGAGCCGACGGCGGCGTTAGGCGTCAAGCAGAGCTCCATGGTGCTGGACCTCATTCGCCGCGTGCGGGATCGCGGGCTGTCGGTCGTGCTGATCTCGCACGACATGCCACACGTCTTCGAGATCGCTGACCGGATTCACGTGGCCCGACTGGGAAAGCGCATCGCCGTGCTGAATCCGCGGAAGATCAGTATGAGTGATACAGTCGCCCTCATGACAGGCGCCCTGGTTCGCGACGAGATACCAGCCGACGCATTGGCGTAACGGGGCTGCTGGCTGCGTGCTGCGGGCGGCTGCTGGGCTGGTAGCCGAGTGCTGCGCGCTACTGGCGCGTGCTGCGAGCTGCTGCTATTAGCGCAACGAGTCGGTACCCAGCGTCTGCGAGCAGCCAGCACAAGCAGCCAGCACAAGCAGCCAGCACGAGCAGCCAGCCACCGGCCGCCGTTCCTCCGTCGCCCGTCGTCCGTCCCCCGTCCCCGGCAGTCGCCAGTCGCCAGTCGCCAGTCGCCAGTCGCACTGAAACCCCCAGGCAACCCCGTCGTAATGCCTT
>DASUGD010000040.1:0-8858 GCA_036274195.1 Gemmatimonadaceae bacterium
ACCCCTTTCGTATCATTTTCGCGCCTTGACCGGTATGACGAGCTTCTCCGCCGTATGCGTCGGGGAAAAGCTCGCCACCTTCACGTCGACGAGGCCGGCTTTTTTCGCCGCGGCGAACACGTCCACGTCCTTGAACGCGGCCCCCTTCCCTTTCGTGTGAACGACCCAGATCGCGCCCGCTGGCGTTAGGCAGGCGCGGAGGTCCGGGAGGCGGGCCAGGTCGGTCACCGCATCCGCGCCGTACACGATCATCGCCGTATCCTTCTTCGGCCTCCTGCGCGCGACGTCGCCGGTTCGCTCGGCGAGCTGTGCGAGAAACGACGGGTCGTCGACGCCAAGCACCGCGACGCGCATGCCCGGCTTCACCCCGAGCTTGTCCAGCAACGACGGCGGGTTTCTGATCTTCTCCGCCCACTTCGCGGCGGTGGGGCCGAGCTCGAACCGTGCAGTCCCGTCGGGGAACGTGACGCGCAGCGTCCCGTCCTTCGCGTCGACCTCGGTGATCGCCTTGCGCGGAATGACAAGCCGGAACTCTCCACGGAAGATCAGCTGCTCGGTCTCGAGCAGCGCCTTGCCCTCGGAGCGCTGACGGTCGAAGTGGACGGTGCATCGGGATTCGGAACCCATAGGCGGGAAACGGGGACTGCCGGGAAACGGGAAACGGGAAACGGGAAACGGGAGACGGGAGACGGGAGACGGGAAACGGGAAACGGGAAACGGGACTGCGGCACGAAGTGTGGCGTGAGCCCGTGTAGAAATCGATGAGTCGCGCGATAGGATGATGATGCTCGGAGGGAGTAGCGAGGACAGCTTCGTTGTCGAACACCTTGTCTGTCACTCAGCCGACACCCGAATGACCGACCTGTCGAACTATCGAGACCTCGATGTGTGGAGGCGCAGCATGGAGCTCGTGGTCGATGTGTATGCGCTCACCCGCGAGTTCCCGCGGTACGAACTCTACGGCCTGACCGACCAGATCCGGCGTGCGGCATCATCCGTTCCCGCCAACATCGCTGAGGGCAACGGTCGGCTTTATCGGGGGGAGTACGCGTATCACGTGTCGATCGCGCGCGGATCGATCGAGGAGCTCGCCACGTTGCTCGAGATCGCGGAACGGCTCGGGTACGCGACTGCCGATCGGGTTGCTACTCTGCTAAAAGAGGCCAGAGATATCAGCCGGATGCTATTGATGTTGATGCGTGCCCTACGAAGGCCGTCGCGATCGGCGGCGATGGCGCCGCGGCATTGACAGTGAGCCGAAGCTTGCACGTTCCGTTTCCCGTTTCCCGTTTCCCGGCAGTTCCCGTTTCCCGGCAGTGATGTGCCTCACGCGATCATCGTGCGCCCGCGCGAGGGAGTGTCCTGCGCTTCTATGAAGCGTCCAATGACAAGGGCGCGTTCGCCGAGCCACACTGTGCCCGCTGATCTCAATTCTCCTCGGAGCTTTGCGCATGCGCACTCGCAGCAATCACCTTGTCACAGCCCTCGCTGTCGTTCTGGCCGGATGTTCGTCAGGCGGAACCGTCGTCGTTCGCCAACCGCCCCCGCCCGCGCCGGTTCCGGTGGTGATCGAGCCACTCGAGGTCGACGTCACGCGCCCGCATAACGGGAAGATCTACGTCCAGACGAATCGCGCCGCCTACGTCGCTATCGTCGAGATCGTCCCCGAGCGGGGTGCGACGCTCGTCTATCCCGTGTCCACGCGTCAGCGGCAATTCGTGGTCGCCGGGCTGCGCGACGTACCCGTATGGTGGGAGCCGACGCGCGTGACGTATCGCGGCGCCGGGATGTCACGCTCGAATCCGACGCGCTACATCTACGTGCTCGCGTCGGATGAGCCGCTTCGCATCCCCGAGGCTGCCTTCCGGGACGGCTACCTCCACGAGACGCTCGTGAATCCCGCCTATCGCGGAACGAATCCGTACGCGACGATGCGCGCCATCTCACGCGACTTCGTGGCACCTGTCATCGACCAGCGATGGGCCGAGGATGCCTATGCGCTGTCGGGCTCCTACTACAACGAGCGATACCAGGTGACGCGGGTCTATTGCCGCGACGGGTCGATCTACGAAGTTCCCGCCGACCTCGCGGACCATGTGTGGTGTCCGGCGCAGCCGCGCGATACGTGGGACGGTACGGGCCGAGTGGCCACGACGGACCCGACGGGCTCGCGGCGGCCGCCGTTCCGTCCGGACTCGGTGATTGCCGACAACGGTCGTCGGGTGGCGGTGCAACCGCCCTCGTCGAACGGCCGCGGGCCGGTCCAGCGAGTGAAGGAGCCACCCGGCTGGGACAATCGCGCCAACGGGCGCGGGGCGGACGACAATCATCAGGGGAACGGTCGCTACGCGGACGACGATCGTCAGGGGAATGGCCGGGTCAAGGATCACCCGGATCACCCGGACCATCCGGACCACCCCGATCACCCCGATCACCCCAACAACGATCCGAACGGTCGCGCGCGCCGGCCTAACGACGGCCGGGATGACAAGCTCCCACCGGGGCAGCAGCGTGCGGATCGGCCGAACGATCGCAATGACAAGGTGCCGCCTGGGCAGCAGCGTAAGGCCGATCAGCCCGACAACCGCCAGAACAACGGGTCGCCGGGCCAACAGAAGGCCGAGACGAAGGAAGCGCTTCGCGAGCCTCCACGTCAGCCGCCGTTGCCGTTACGCGGAGACAAGCCGCCGATTCGGATCGCGCGCCAGGACAGCTCGGCCTCGCCGGTCAAGCCGGTGACGACCGCGAAGCCCGATGCGCCGGGGAAACCGGACAACGCGGGGAAGCCCGATAACTCGGGCCGACCGGATAACGCCGGGAAGCAGGAGAGCTCAGGGAAGCCCGACAATGCGGGGAAGCCGGGCAATTCGGCGAGGCCCGACAACCCCGGCAAGTCGGATCATTCCGGCAAGCCCGACAACGGCGCGAAGCCGGACACGCCGGTGAAACCGGACGCGCCAGCGAAGCCGGACACCGCGTCAGGCACCGCCGCGGACTCCAAGCCCGACGGGAATTCGCAGAGCGACAAGCGGGGCAACGGACAGGGCAAGGGCCGCGGCAAGCCTAACGATACCGACGACAAGTCGGCGGACCGCAAACCAAAGCAGCCCGCCGACCTCAAGCCCTGACCCGGTCGGAACGCTCGACGCGACGGGTGAGGCTATGCCTCACCCGGTCGCGGAGTACCGATGAAACGGATTTGCGGCGTCACCGGCGCTGACCATGCCACCGGCGAGCGTAACGCGGCGCAGCGGGCCCAAGCGTTCGAGTATGGGTTTCTCGTACATCGTTCCTCGTGAGGTTCCAGGATTCCCGCAGGAGAGCACGGCCGAACGTCGCACACCTGAGGCTGCAGTTCGCTAGCGCGACGGATCACGCGCTCTCTCGTCGCTGCTAAGGGCACCTCTCGTACCAGGGTCCGAGAATCGCGTCGACTGGTCGTGCAGCATCCACGACCATAACGATCCGCTCGGCCTGTCCGCCGTCGCCCGCTACCGGCCTCCTGCCACGCGTCGCCCCGATGGCACATTCCACCCCATCGTGGCTCCTTTGCCGCTGAATCGGCACGCCACGGCTGACTATCCTCCCGAACGCGCGACGCCGGCCAATGCTGGCGTCGGTTCGCGTTAGGGCGGGATATCGGTCGTTACACCGTGAAGACGATGTTGCAGCCTGCGGAGGAAGTGACGACCAACGCTTCGCAATGAGCGGCCGCTTGACTCGGCCCGGAATAATCTGGTAGTACTCCTGGGGACACCCGGAGGTATCATGGCCGACGAAATGGGTATCCTTCGCACCGATGTCGAGATCGAGTCCCCGCTGCGGGAAGGGGACCGACGGCTCCTTCGCGATGTTCTCGTGGACACGGGCGCCGAGCTCTCGTGGGCTCCGGCGCCCGTGCTCGAGTCGCTGGGTATTGCGCGCCGCAAGCAGATTCGCTTCCAGCAGGCCGATGGAACGACGCTCGACAGATGGGTCGGGTTCGCGATCGTCCACGCCGGCGGCACGTTTACGAACGACGAGGTCGTCTTCGGCGAGCCCGGCGACCTCACCCTCCTCGGCGCGCGGTCGCTCGAGGGCTTGAACCTGAAGGTGGATCTGGTAGGCAAGCGGCTCGTGTCGGCCGGCCCGATGCTCGCGGCCCACGTGGCAATTTGACCGCTGCGGTCAATGAGCCTCGCCGCCTCGCGGGCATGGCCGTGGATCACTCGTCTCCGTTTACGCCGTATCCATCGAGCTCGTAGCCGACTGGTTCCGGCTCACCCACCGAAGGCAGCTCCACCCGCTCGTAGATCTCATCCAGCGTGAGCTCGACATCGAGGCACGGAACGCGGACGCGGCCATCGCCCACGATCTCCTCACGGCGCCATTCACCGCTGTGGGCATCTCTCGAGTGTCGCTCGACGCGACGCCGTCGGTGATCGACGATCAGGTACGCCTCGAGCGACGCGATGGACTGGTACGCGTCGAGCTTCTCGCCGCGGTCGATCCGTGCGGTGGTCGCTGAGGTCACCTCGATGACCACGCACGGTCCCCGAGCAACAATGTCCGCCTCGCCAATCGCCGTGCAGACCACCGTCACGTCCGGGTAGTAGTACCGGTCGCGAGCGACTTCGACGCGCATGTCCCCGATGAAAACGTCGCACGGGCCGCGTCTGGCCATCGGAAACAGGCGGGCGAATATGTTGCCGGCGACACGGTTGTGGCGCACGGTAGCGCCGGACATTGCGTACACCTCGCCCGCGACGTACTCGTGCTTGATCGGGGAGCTTTCCTCGAAACGGAAGTACTCCTCGACCGTCATTGTCGGCAGTGCTGATGTGTCTCGCATACGTTCACGCTACGCTCGGCGACGTGGGACGCGCAACCGAATTGTCGCCGAGGCGCGCGTTCGCGTGCGTCTGACACCGCGAAGGTGGGCGCAGGGCAGACGTGCGGGCATGGACACGGTCTTCGGGTTCTACGAGGCGCAGTCGAGGACTATCGTGGGCCGGGAGATCCCGCAGGTGCTGCTCATCCACGCGAGCCTGCTCAACGCGGACATGTTCGACACGCTCGTGCAGATGATGGAAAGGCGGGGGTACACGTTCGCGAAATTGGAGGACGTGTTGAGCGACTCGGCCTACCGGAGCGCGGACACGTACGTGGGGCCGGGCGGCATAACGTGGCTGCATCGGTGGGCGCTCACCCGCGGGATGCGAGGCGCGACGTTCGCCGGAGAGCCCGAGGTTCCTCCCGACATCGCGGCGCGCACAGCTCGTTGACGCACCGACTTACTTCGACACTCCGAGCTGCGGTCGCTCATCGCGACGTGGCGTCTCGTTCGGCGATTCAATGCGTGCCGGCGACACCAATCGCGCGCGCCAGTCGCCGCCTTACTTCCTCCGCGTAGACCGCCGGCGGAATGGTCGTTCCACCCGCCCGCGCGTTCGACCCCGCGTTCCACCGACCGCCGTACGCCCGATCGAACTCGGTCATGTGCAGGTCGTGAATCGTGAAGCCCTCCGCAGCGCGGGCACCGAGCCGGAGCTTCATGACCCAGCGGCCAGGCTCGTTAGGCTTCGGGACGGCGAGCAGGATGAGCACCGCGTCAGGCAGGAGGGGAGGGAAGCAGATCCCGTCGATCTCGCCGTCGAGGATGCCGAACGCCAGGAGCCCGTCCGAGACGACCCTTCCCTGCGCCACGTAGTGCGCCGCGCAGTCGCGCTTGTGTTGCCATCGCGCGAGCGCTTCGCGCGCCTGTGCGGGAAGCGGTGCGCCCGACTCGACCGCGCGCAGCGTCGCGAACGACAGCTCGACGTCGCGCCACGGCTCCAGCGCCTGCAGCGCGTCGGCGATCGCGTTCTCCTCACCCGTGTGATCGGCGGCGAGCGCCGCGCGGCCGTAGGCTGGGAGCGCATCGAGCCGGCAGGAGGCGATCCCGGAGCTCAGGATGCTGTCGCAGTCCGTGTGGTTGATGACGACGACGGCCTGACCGGCTGCCTGACGCGACTCGACAGAGGCGTTGGCGGTGGCGGCCCGCCAGTCGAGCGCGAGGTTCGTGCTCGAGATCTCCCGGGCCATTCGGGCGGTTGGCGCGTGGTGGTCGATGTTGACCACCCGCTCCCCGAGCCGGTAGCCGCCCGGGGCCGGCGAGCCGAGCTCGGCTCCCGCAATGTAGAAGTCGCACGCGAGGATCTCGCCCGTTGGGTAGCGGGCGAGGAGGTCGTCGAGGTTGCCCGCGCGGAAGACGGGGAGGAGGTCGATCGGGACGGGCAAATGCGGAAGACTCGAGCTCGCGTGGGGAGCCGTGCGGGCGGTCGATCAAAGATAGCCGCCGACTCCCGTCAGCGTAGACCGTTCGCCCGCGGCTCGCTAGCCGGCCGGCACGCAGTCTGCGGCGCACGCCCGTATATGATGATCGTGGGCCTGCTGTTCAGCGTTCTCACCATCTACCTGCTGCTCGGGTGGCTATTCATCGGCGCGCTCGACCGTCACATAGCCGACCGCCGGGACGGCATCCGCCTCTGGATCGGGGTCCTGTTCTGGCCGATCACCGTGCTCCTGGACCTGTTCACCCGCCGAGGCTCTCCGCGCGGGTGAGCCTGTCATGACCGACGCCTAACGAGCTCGGCCCAGGCGCGGTGCTATTTCACCGTCACCAGAACGGTGTCCGCCAGCCTCCCGAAGCTGGCCACGATGGGACGAGTCCCCGGCCGCTGAAGCTCGATCCGCAGCGCGCCGGTCGACGTCGCCACGTATGCGGACCCGCCATCCTCGTATCTGACCTGCACCGGGGCCCCATCGATCGCCCGACCCTCGCGATCGAGCACCCGGACAGTCAGGTCGAGCGGATCACCGAGCCTGACCGTGTCGCGGGGAGTAGAGATCTCGACACGCGATGCAGGATTCGTGACGACGACAGGCCGCTCGAGCGCGCGCGCAGGCGGCTCCTGGAACGGCATGGTGTCCGCGGCCGATGCCGGGAGCCTAACGCGTACGGTCGTGCGCCCGCGCGCGCCCGCGACCAGATGGAGCGATGCCGCATCCGAGCCGAAAACGTTCGGCTTCGGCTCCGCATGCCGAAGACGCGCCACCGAGCTGTCGTCGACCGACCACACGCTGCCAGCCGGCGCGGTGGAGGAGTAGCCGCTGCACACGTCGTGCGTGCAGCGCATCTCGGACACGCTGATCGGAATCGAATCGCCCATACCGACCCAGATGGCGTCCGATCCCGGCGGGCCACCCGCAATGCTCCGTCTCATCCAGTGAATGCTCGCCTCATACCTTCGCCGTGCTCTCGCGGCCTCGGCCCGGAATGCCGCATCGGGAGCGGGAATCTGCGGGCTCACGTACTGCACCTTCACGCGCACGGGCGCACGCCAGGCGTCCTCCGGGCCAGTGCGCTCCACGCCCACCGAGTCAGGCCGCAGACCGAAGAGGCGGGTGATCGCCTCGGGCGCGCTCAGCGTGAGCACGACACGGTTGCCGTCGACCGATGCCGATGTGCCTGACGGGTTGCATTGCATGACCATTCCACCCGTGCAGAGGCCGGGCTCCTCCGACCTAACGAGCGCCCGGAGGCTCGCGAACGTGCGCGCGGTGATTCCGCCGTCTCCGACTCGAAGCTGCAGGCTGCGTGGCCCATCGATGCCGTCCATGTAGACGCCCCAGTAATACTGGAACGCCTGGTCGCGCTTGTCCTGGCTCGTCCATCCCCAGGTCCGCGACGTGTCCGGAGGAAAGACGACCCGCACTTCGCGCGCGCTGACCAGCACGCGCGTCGATCGCAGTTCACTATCCCGCTCGCGTCCTCGGCGACCGGCAGCTTCCTCGAACGTTTCACGAGACGGTGGCGCGGCGAGCGCGGGCAACCCGGGAATGCGCACGGGCGTCGGCTGGCATTGCTCGTCCTTCCACTCCGGGCTTCGATTCTCACACCGCACGAGGCGCATGTTGCGGCCTAACGACATGCGCTCGCCCCCGCCCCAGCAATAGATGCCGCCGTCGTCGTCGGCCAGCGCGCACGCGTGATCGGTGCCGAGCGCGAGAGCTCCCCACCGGCGGCCGGGGGACACCTCGACGGGAGCCGGAGAGCATCGGCCGCCGTTGAAGCACGGGTCGGAGTACTTCGTGTCCATCGCTCGGTGGTTCGTGGTGTCGCGATAGTCAGGCGGCGCGCCGTCCGGGCCAGCGTTGACCGTCGCCAGGGATCCGAGCTGGCCGGCGGTGTTGTTGCCCCAGCAGAAGACTCGACGCTCCGCCGTCCGCGCACATGCATGCCAGTAGCCAGCCGCGATCTCCACGACCCGTCCCGGCACCGCGATACGATGCGCTCGCGCCGACGCGGCGCTTCGGCATCGCCCGAGCTCGCACCGGTAGTTGCTCCCCCAGCAATAGGCATCCCCGGCGACGCTGATCGCGCACGCCATGCGCATGCCCGCCGCGACGCGCACGAACTTTACATCGTTAGGCGGCGTGTAGTCGCCCGGGATGGCTTCCGGGAGAACGCGCGCCGGCGTGGGCGTGCTGCACGGTTTTGTGTAGAAGGGCTTGGCCCCGTCGCAGTACGTCATGATCGACGAGTCGCCGGTCTCGCCGTTCTGTCCGTAGCCCCAGCAATAGATCGCCTGCTCGGGGCTGGAGAGAGCACACGTGAGCTCCTCGCCCGCGCTCACCTGGCTGAACCGCATGCCGCCGATCACGGGCGTGGGGACGCGAGTGATCGGGCCGACGGAACCGGTCGAGTCGGGAGCCAGCGTGCCGTTTCCCAACTCGCCCATGTGGTTCACACCCCAACAGTATACTGTCCCGTTAGGTACGAGCGCACAGGCGTGGAACATGCCCGCGGCAATGTCACGGACGCCTTTCGGGAGGGA
>DASUGD010000041.1:0-32571 GCA_036274195.1 Gemmatimonadaceae bacterium
TAACGATTCCCCCGCGATCTCGACAACCCTATCCCCGTCATTGCAATCGACGTGGCAGACCATGGCCTGACCAAACGCACCAGGAAGCAATGACGCGTGTCGCGTCGCGGTCCGGCGATCGCGTCCGGCGCCAAGCGATGCCGGTCGTCAACTCCATCCTGTGGAAGCCGCTTCGCGACTCCCACTACGTCCTCACGTCCGTCCAGCCGGACCAAGGCGGATTTCGCCAGATCTTCGTCCAGCAGGCCCTGCTCGATCGCATCCGCCAAAAGAGGCACGGACCACCGGGACAAGGCCACCTCGGCCTCCTGTTGGGTGGCCGCTGGGATTGCCCGATCACGGGTACGCGCTACGTCGTAATCCAGTCGTTCGAGGAGACCCATCAGGCGACGCACGACTCCAAGGCGATGACCCACGCACTCGCCGAGCGCCTCGCGCATCATTCCGGCAGCGAGTCGATCGAGTGCGTGGGTTGGTACAGCTTCAGCAATGGCACCGAACCGGCCATGGCGAGTGCGCAAGCGACTGTCCATGCGTCACTGTTCGAGGAGCCGTGGTTGACGGCGTTAATCGTGGCCGAAGGCGGGGATTCGGGTGCGTTCTTCCTGCACGACAAGCGTGCCTCGCGTTGGTTCCAGGCACCGTTCTATGAGGTGACCACCGCGGCCCGAAAAGATCAGGCGCCAAAGACGACGTGCATTGCGTGGCCGGCGTACGTGACGACCGAGACGGTGGTTCTCCGGACTGTGTCCCAGCCGGAAGCGTCTCCCGTCCAAGGTGCGGAAGTCGCGACAACGCCGAAACCGCCCCCGTCACCCCGACCAGCACTCTCCAACATCCGACGAATTGGGTCGGCGATCCGGAGCTCGATAACTGGACGAGCGGCAACGAAAGCGCGTAAGGCTGCCGAGCTGGCGGAAACCGCGCGTGTCGCTGAAGCCGAGCGAAAGGAACAGGCTCGAACCGCGCACGCTGAGCGCCTCGAGCAGGCTCGCGCCGCGGCGGCGGAACAGGCGGAACGCAGCCGACTCGCTGCAGAGCAGGCCGAGCGGGAGCGACTCGAAGCGGAGCGAGGTCGCATCGACCGCGAGCGCGCGAAGCGGGACCGTGCTGAACGCGAACGAGCTGAACGCGATACGGCCGAAAAGGAGCGGTCGGCCGCGGAGCGTGCACGGCAGGCGCGAGTCGCCACGCAACCCGCGCCTCCCCCGCGCGGCGAATCAGTCGAGGCCGTGCCGCCGACGCGTCGAAGACACACCCCACCTCGCGTCATCGACGATGGCGAGGATACGACGGCCTCCGACCACCCGTATCGGTATCTGGCGCTGGCTCGCCGCGAAGGATTCCAGGTCAGTGCAAACCTGGAGGTTGCACTTGCCGGTGGCGCGGAAACCGTCTGGCTACTGAACGAGCAAGAGTTCGGTCTACAGATCACCCTCGTAACGAACGATGTCGCGGTCGTCGAGGCGACCCTCCACTACAACATCCGGATCAAGGACGACGCGGTGCTGCGGGCGACGCGCCCCGAACACCGTCACGTCGACTCGCGGACCATTTACGTCCGCGAGTCGTGCGTGGAGTCGTTGCGCGCGCGCTGCCGGCAGCTCCGGTCCACGGGTGCGCTGCAGCGCGACTGGAAAGTCTCGCCGCACATCTATCCGCCGGCTCCCATGGCTCAGTAGCGGTAGTGCTCCGGCTTGTACGGGCCTTCGGGCTTCACGCCGATGTAGGCCGCCTGTTCCGGCGTTAGGCGCGTGAGCTTCACGCCAAGCTTCTCGAGGTGCAGCCGCGCGACCTTCTCATCCAGGTGTTTCGGCAGCACGTACACCTTCTTCTCGTAGCGGCTCGTGTTGGTGAACAGCTCGATCTGCGCCATCACCTGGTTGGTGAAGCTCGCCGACATGACGAAGCTCGGGTGCCCGGTCGCGCAGCCGAGGTTGAGGAGCCGTCCCTCGGCCAGGATCATGACCGAGTGGCCATCGGGGAAGCGCCACTCATCGTACTGCGGCTTGATGTTGATGCGCTGGATCCCCTTCACCTTCTTCAGGCCCGCCATGTCGATCTCGTTATCGAAGTGGCCGATGTTGCCGACGATGGCCTTGTCCTTCATCCGCGCCATGTGGTCGGCCGTGATGATGTTGAAGTTGCCCGTTGCGGTGATGAAGACGTCCGCTGTTTCGATCACGTCCTCGAGCGTCGCGACCTGGTAACCCTCCATCGCCGCCTGCAGCGCGCAGATCGGATCGATCTCGGTGACGACGACGCGCGCGCCCTGCCCCTTCAGCGCCTGCGCGCATCCCTTGCCGACCTCCCCGTAACCGAAGACGACCGCCACTTTCCCGGCGAGCATCACGTCGGTGGCGCGATTGAGCCCGTCGATCACCGAGTGTCGGCAGCCGTAGATATTGTCGAACTTCGACTTCGTCACCGAGTCGTTGACGTTGATCGCGGGGAACAAGAGCGTCCCTGCCTTCGACATCTCGTACAGCCGATGTACGCCCGTCGTCGTCTCCTCGGTGACGCCCTTGATGTCGGCGGAGACCTTCGTCCATCGCCCCGGGTTTTTCGTCGACTCGGCGCGGAGCAGTTGGAGGATGACCCCCCATTCCTCGGGATCATTGTCCGGATTGAAACCCGGAATGGCCCGGGCCTTCTCGAATTCGGCGCCCTTGTGGACGAGAAGCGTCGCGTCGCCGCCGTCATCGAGCAGCATGTTCGGGCCCGAGCCGTCCGGCCACATGAGCGCCTGCTCCGTGCACCACCAGTATTCCTCGAGCGTCTCGCCCTTCCACGCGAATACCGGTACGCCACGCGGGTTGTCCACGGTGCCGTTAGGCCCGACGACGACGGCCGCCGCGGCGTGGTCCTGCGTGGAGAAGATGTTGCACGATACCCAGCGGACATCGGCGCCGAGGGCCACGAGCGTCTCGATGAGCACGGCGGTCTGCACCGTCATGTGCAACGAGCCCATGATCTTCGCGCCCTCGAGCGGATGCTTGCCGCGATACTCGTCGCGAATGGCCATGAGGCCGGGCATTTCCTGCTCAGCGAGCCGGATTTCCTTGCGCCCGAAATCCGCGAGCTCGAGGTCCCGCACCTTGAACGAAGGGCGGTCGAGGGCGGTGCTGCGAGCGGTCGTGGGCTTGGCGGTGGTGCTCATGAAACCTCTCCGAATGAAAGCAGGGTGCGGCCGACTAGGACTTGCGAATTGCGGAGGCGACGAACAGCGCCGGACCCTTCGCCTCGGGGTCCACGGGGAGTGGGCGGTAGCGCGGGCGGCGGAAGCCTGCCGTTCGGGTCCAGCTCTCGAGCTCGTCGCGTGAGAAACCGAGCCAGAGGTGACCCATCTGCTGCCTGTACTCTTCACGCTGGTGCGGCATCATATCGATGATCAGTATCCGTCCATCCGGCTTGAGGGCGCGATAGGCTTCCGTGAGAGCGGTCGCGGGTACGGCCACGTATGGGAGGACGAGTGCCACGACCGCGAGGTCCAGGGTCTCGTCCTCGAGCGGGAGCTTCTCGAGCTCGCCGGCGCGAACGTCGACGTTGGAGACCGACTCGAGGCGCTTTGCTGCGGCCTCGAGCATTTCCGGCGATGAATCCACCGCGACAACCCGTCGCACGAATGGCGCTACCGATGCGGTAAGCCACCCTGTACCGCAGCCGAGGTCGCCGACGATCCAACGGTCGTCGAGCAGGCCAAGGAATGCCTGGTCTGCGCTTCGTCCAAATAGGTCCGCGCGCAGCGCGTCCCAGCTTCCGGCCGCGCTGGAGAAAAAGGCCCGCGACCGCGTACGGCGTTGGGCCAACACACTTTCCAACCGCCGTGCGTCTTGAGCGGCTACTGCGGTGCGGTCGAGTTCCTCGCGAACGAGGAACCAAAGCTTGGCCGCGCTATCCTCCAGCCGACTCTCGATTCGATAGAGGCGGCTCGTGCCCTCGGCGCGTGACGTCACCCAACCGTCGTCCATCAATACCTTCAGATGCCGCGAGACCGTGCTCTGCGGCAACTGGAGGATAGCGCACAACTCCGAGACGGTCAGCTCGTGGCGCTCGAGGAGCGCCACGAGGCGGCTGCGCGTGGCGTCTGCGAGAGCGGTGAGTCGGTCGAAAACCGAGGGAGGCGCAGTCATTATCATCCGTATATCCGGATGGAACGATGACAACGTCTATGGCTCTTGTCAAGCCATCGACCGGCGGAGCCCTCGTTCGAACCGCTTGTGGCCATATGGCGCCAGCGGTTCGACCAACCGTATAGTTGCGGCCAGCTGGCTGGGCCTCAGGCAAGTGCACGCGTCCGCTTTCTACGCCCCCGAGATACGACAGGAATCGCCATGGGGAAATTCTTCCGCGCGCTTCGCGCACAGCTGAACAAGATCGCGAACCTCTTCTTCGAGGCCGATCCGATCGCCGTGATGCAGCTCGAGGTGGACCAGGCAACCGAGCGGCTCAAGGAAGGGCGAAAGGGTCTCGAGATGTATCGAGGTCTCGTGGAGACGGTGGCGCGTCAGGTTGCGACGGGCAAATCGAACATCTCGCAGCTCGAATCCCAGATCAAGGCGCATCTCAAGGCCGGCAATCGTGACGTCGCCGGCCAGCTCGCGATCCAGCTGCAGAAGGCGCAGACGGAGCTGGCAAACAACGAGCAGCAGCTCCAAATGCATGAGCAGGCCTACCAGAACAACCTGCTCAAGATCCAGAAGGCCAACAAGGACATCGTGAAGGTGAAGGACAAGATCCGGCAGTACCACGCGGAGCTGAAGATGAGTGCCGCGGAAGCCGAGATCGCGCAGATCTCCGAGTCGTTCGACATGAACGTGACGACAAACTTCGGCGAGATCGAGCACGTAATTCAGCAGAAGATCGACAACAACCGCGGCCGCGCACGCGTCGCCGCCGACATGTCGTCGAAGGGGATCGAACAGATCAAGGCGGAGGAGGCGGCCGAGAAGGCGATGGCCGAGGATCTTCTGTCGAAGTACGAGGTGCAGCTCGGTCTCAAGTCGCCCGAGACGACGCCCGTCGCCGATACGGTCAAGAGTCTCGGTCCCGCAGTGGAAAACAAATAGGGACTGGGGGACTGGGGACTCGGCCGGGATGCCACCAGTGGCGAGGAGATCTCCTCGCCGATAGAAGGCTCCCTGCCGAGTCCCCGTCCCCAGTCCCTAGTCCCCAAGAACAGTCCTCAACTACGCGACATAGCCATGGCTAACGGTCGTCCGAAACCAGCCTTCTTCCTCGTGATGTTCCTGGTCGTCGCGGGGCTGATCTACTACGGGGTCTCGCGCTTTGGCGGCACGAAAGCCGGACCCGGGGGCGGTGACGCAATCACGCCGCAGGACCTCGCCAACCAGAAGGGCGGGGCCGAGGCGCCGGACGCGAACAGCCTAACGACGGTCAAGGAATACAGCTACGTCGCGAGCTCGAAGCTGCCCGAGGTCAAAGGGACGTCGGCGTACGAGCCGATGGCCGACAACACGGTGCGCATGGCGCTCAACGTGTGGGCCGGGTGGGCGCCGGTGATCTACGCCAACAATGGGTTCAAGGCTGGCAAGATCTGGAAGTCACCGAGCGGAAAAACGTTCAAGCTCGAGCTCGTGCTCATCGACGATCCGATCGCGATGCGCGACGCGTACGCATCGGGCAAGGTACATCTCGGATGGGCCACGCTCGACATGGTGCCGCTGTTCGTCGAGCAGCTACGGAAGGACTCGCGGACGATGCCGCGCATCTACCAGCAGATCGACTGGTCGAACGGCGGTGACGGCATCGTGTGTCGTCAGGCCATCAAATCGGTGTCCGATCTCCGCGGCAAGACCGTTGTGCTCGCGCAGAATTCGCCGTCGCACTTCTTCCTGCTCAACACGCTGATCAGCGGCGGGCTTCAGCCCGCGGACGTGCAGTACAAGTTCACGCAGGACGCCTTCCAGGCTGCCGCCGCGTTCAACGCGGACAAGTCGGTGTCGTGTGCGGTGAGCTGGGCTCCGGACATCTATAACCTCGCCGAAGCGAGCGGCAACAAGATGCTCGTGAACACGCAGACGGCGAACAAGCTCATCGCCGACGTGTGGTTCGCGCGCGCCGATTTCGCGAAGGACAACGCGACCATCATCGAGGGAATCGTCCGCGGGATATTCGAGGCGATGGAAGCCCTGAAGACGCAGGCCGCGAAGGCGCAAGTCGCGAAGCTCATGGCGGCCGGCTACTCGATTCCCGAGAAGGACGCGCTGTCGATGCTTGGCGACGCGCACTCGACGAACTACGCCGAGAACCGCGACTTCTTTCTCAACCAGAACAACCCGACGAACTTCGAGCGGACGTGGAATACGGCGTACTTCCTCTACAAGAAGATCGGCAGCGTGTCGGGGAACCAGGTGCCGTTCGACCAGGTGATGGACTTTTCGGTCATCCAGAAGCTGGCCGGGGAACCGTTCTACGCGAACCAGAAGAACGAGTATCAGGTGCAGTTCGTGCCGACGTCGGCCTCGGCGGTGCAGGCCGAGAGCAGCGAGATCCTCACGAAGAGCATCGTCATCCAGTTCTACCCGAACTCGGACGACATCGAGAAGACGATCGAGAAGACCGTGGACGGAAAGACGGTGCAGGAGCGCTATGATCCGAACGCACCGTTCGTGGTCGAGGAGGCGGGCAAGCTCGCGGGGCAGTTCGGTGCGGCGCGCATCGTCATCGAGGGGCACACCGACGCGTCGATGAAGAACTCGGGCACCGTCACGGCCGCCGACGTGCAGGAGCTCTCGCAGCGGCGGGCGAACGCGGTGAAACAGGCGCTCCTTCGGAAGTTTCCGTCGCTGCAGCCGAATCAGTTCACGACGGTCGGTCGCGGCTGGGATCGCCCGGCCGACCCGAATGACCCGACGAACAACGCGAAGAATCGACGCGTCGAGATCAAGGTGTATCCGCTGGAACAGAAGTAGGCGGATCAGCGGTGAGCGAATCGGTGACGACTCGGGCGACGACGCCGGCACGCACCTCCCCGCCGGGGCCGGTTGCGCAACCGTCGCTCCTGCGGCGCATCTTCACGCTGCGCGAGGCCCCGCCGCCGCTCGTGAAACGGGCGGTTGGTATCGCCGGGGTCGGCGTGGCGGTGCTCGGGTGGTTCCTCATCACGTTAGGCTCGACCCCCGAGAGCAGGCTGGTGTCGCCGGTGGTGCTCCCGAGCCCGGGCGAGGTCCTCCGCAGCATCCCGACGCTGTTCAGCGAGCGAGCGCTCGTGGCCAGCACCGCGGCCACGCTCCGCCGCGTCATCACCGGCTTCGGGCTCGCGATCGTCG
The DNA here is from genome assembly GCA_036274195.1 of Gemmatimonadaceae bacterium. Taxonomy (GTDB): domain Bacteria; phylum Gemmatimonadota; class Gemmatimonadetes; order Gemmatimonadales; family Gemmatimonadaceae; genus JAJKIV01. The sequence goes on from DASUGD010000041.1 coordinate 7,293, forward strand.
TGGGCGTGCCGTTGGGCATCCTCGCCGGGGCGTACCGCATCTTCGACGCGTTCACCGGCCCGATCTCGGTATTCCTGCGCAACATTCCGGTGGCCGTACTGATCCCGCTGACGATTCTCTGGTTCGGGATCGACGAGACGCAGAAAGTGATGTTCATCTTCATCGCCACCGCACCATTCGTGTTCTTCGACGCGACGCGCGCCGTGGCAGGCGTCCACGACCGCTACATCGAGACGGCACAGACGTTAGGCGCCTCGCCAGTGCAGGTCGTGATGAAGGTGCTCATTCCGCTGGCGATGCCCGACATTTACGACAGCCTGCGCAGCCTGTTCGGTCTGGCATTCGGCTACATCATGCTCGCCGAGCTCGTGAACGCGGAGCACGGGCTGGGCTATCTGCTCATGTCGAGCCAGCGCCGCGGCCTCACCGAGCACATTTTCGCGATCCTCATCGTGATCGGGCTGCTCGCGTACGGGATCGACCGGCTGCTGTACTGGTTCCAGCGTGGACTGTTTCCGCATCGGACCGAAGACGACTGACCCCGGACTGATCACGACTGTGCCGCCCGAGACCACAGCCCAAGGCGCGAGCGTCGCGACACCTTCGCCGGCCGTCGCGTCTTCGCCTCCATCCCCGGTCGTCGTGTTCGATCGCGTGACGAAGACGTACGACAACGACTTCACGGCCATCAAGGACGTGTCGTTCGTCGTCGAGGACATCCCGAACAAGATGGAGTTCGTCACCATCCTCGGGCCGTCCGGGTGCGGGAAGTCCACCGTTCTGCGACTCATTGCGGGGCTGACGCCGCAGCACCCCGCGACCTCGGGCACGGTGCTCGTCCAGGGCAAGCCAGTGCTCGCCCCCGGCGCCGATCGCGGGATGGTCTTTCAGGACTACTCGTCCTTCGACAATCGGACGGTCGAAGACAACGTCGCGTTCGGCCTCGAGTGCCGCGGCGTGGCCGCCAGCGAGCGTCGCGAGCGGGCGCGCGAGTGGATCAGGAAAGTGGGCCTCGATGTGGACCGCGATGCGAACAAGTTTCCCCATCAGCTCTCCGGCGGGATGCGGCAGCGTGTCGCCATCGCGCGGACGCTCATCCTGAACCCGCGCATCATCCTCATGGACGAGCCGTTCGGTGCGCTCGATCCGGCAACCCGGCTTCGCATGCAGGACCTCCTCGTGTCGCTGTCACGAGAGGCGCAGGCGACGGTCTTCTTCGTCACGCACTCGATCGAGGAAGCGGTCTACCTCGGGGACCGGACCTACGTGTTTTCGTCGTGTCCCGGGACGATCCTCAAGGAGCTGGCGGTGCCGCCACCGGACTTTCCGGCGAAGGAGATGCAGCGCCAGCCGGGGTTCATGGAGATCGTATTCCAGATACGGGACATGATCGAGTCGCTCGAATCGTCAACGCGCGCGGGGGATGAGTAACTCACGCGTGGGACACCGGCCCCTGGGAGCTGCTCGTGGCACCTAACGAATCACGCGGCGCGGGGCTCGGCGACTACGTCAAGCACGCGTTCCTCTACCCCTGGAACCTGCTGTTCTTTCTTGGTGGCGCCGCGCTGGCGGCGATGTCGCCGCACCCCGACGCGTTCATCCCGATCATCGGCGGGCTCGAGCTGGCTTACCTCACCGGGTTGTCGTCGATCCCGCGCTTTCGCACGGCGATCGATGCGAAGATCGCGGCGAAGGCTCGCGGGGGTCGCGGGAACTCCACTACGTCGTCCTCGAGTCAGCAGTCCCTCGAGCGTATTCTGGAATCGCTGCCGGCACCGGCGCTCCGACGATTCCTCCTGCTGCGACAGCGCTGCTTCGAGATGCGGTCCATCGCCTCGGGTGTCCGCGGTCAGGCGGACACCAGCGCCGATTCGGCCGAGTCGATTCGCACGCCGGCCCTGGACCGGTTGCTCTATCTCTTCCTTCGTCTTCTGGTGTCGCAAAACGGGCTCGATCGATTTCTTCGCAGCACGAGCGAGAAAGACCTCGAGACCAGGCTCGCTGACGTTCGCACGCGGCTCGAAGCGGCGAAGACCGCCGGCGACGAGCGCGTAACGAACTCCCTGCAGGACAGTGTCGCGGATGCGGAGCTGCGATTGGAGAACTATCGGAAGGCGGCAAAGGACGCGGAGTTCGTGGCGATCGAGCTCGATCGCATCGAGACGAAGATTCAGGCGCTCATCGAGATGGGTGTCAGCCGTCAGGACCCGGATTACCTGAGCCATCAGGTCACGGCGGCTGCCGAGAGCATGCAGCACACGGAGGCGGCGGTGAATGAGCTGCAGCATCTGACGGGGCTTGCCGATCAGATCGAGGAGCCACCGGCCATACTCGAATCGACCATTGCCGGGCTGGTGGCGCGTGACCGCTAGCACGGGGAGCTCCGGAGCTACCGCGGCCACCGCGGGCAGCAGCGCGGCGGACGTTCTTCATGCAGAGCGCGCCAGCGCGGAGCTGCCGAAGTGGTATCCGAGCTGGGTTCGCGCCCTGGCCGAGCAGTACTTCTCCGGCACCGCATCAGTGTTCGTGCTGCACGGCAACGTCTACGATGTCGTTCCGCTCGTGGACCCCGACGACGACGGCGCCGCCGACTATGGGACTGTTCCTGATTTTCTGGCGGAGCAGCTGTTCGGCCGCTGGGATCTCGTGCTCCACTACGACCTCGGACGCGGCCTGCGCTCGTTCGCCGGGCGCAGTGAGAAGCGCCTCAAGGAAATGGTTGCGCTGGCGACGCGCCGTATCGGCGACCTCTCGACGGTGAAGAACGATCCGGCGATCGTCATCGGACTGCTGGACCTGCTGGTGCGCGAAAACGTCATGGCGGCGCCCGAGAAGCGCCTCAAGATCGCGATCCTCATCAACCAGGCCTCGTTCCTCTTCCCTGCCGGCGAGCCGGGTCGAACGAACTTCGCCGCGGCCGGCATGCTCGTGACATTGCTCAACTGGGCGACGAGCACCCACGTGAAGCACCTCGAAATGGCGTGCGTGCTGATCGACGAGCGGAGGAGCGACGTGAGCGATCGTGTGACGGGCAACCCCCACGTCGCGACGGTCGAGGTACCGCTGCCGTCGGAAGCCGAGCGCCTGGCGTTTCTTCGCGATGTCGCGTCGCGCGGCACAAACGGATCCGGCAGCGGCGACTGGTCACGCATGTCGGACTACACGGTGGAGCAGCTCGCAACGCTGAGCGCCGGGATGTCGCTCAACGATCTCGGAACGCTCGTGCGCGCGGCGACACGCGGGGGGCCACGGCTCGACTCCAGGGTGTTCCGTGACCTCAAGAAGCGGCTGCTGGAGCGTCAGGGACAAGGGCTCCTGGAGTTCATCGAGCCAAAGTGGAAGCTCGACACCGTGATCGGCCACGAGGCGGCAAAGCAGCGGCTGCGCGATGACGCGGCGTTGCTCGCGCGCGGCGCGCTGGATTGTGTCCCGATGGGCTATCTGCTCTGCGGGCCGGTCGGGACGGGCAAGTCGTTCCTCGCGATGTGCGCTGCGGGCGAGATCGGCATTCCGTGCGTGATGCTCAAGAACTTTCGCTCGAAGTACGTCGGCGAGACGGAGGGCAACCTGGAGCGCGTGCTGTCGGTGCTCCGCGCGATGGGGCCGGTGATGGTGGTCATCGACGAAGCCGATGCAGCGTTAGGCGACCGCGACACGGAAGGTGATTCCGGGACGTCGAGCCGCGTCTTCGGGATGATCGCGACACAGATGGGCGACACGCGGTATCGCGGGAAGATCCTGTGGATGCTCCTCACCGCTCGGCCGGATCTCCTGCCGATCGACATCAAGCGGCAGGGCCGGGCGGAAGTGCACATTCCGCTGTTCTATCCGTTCGAGGATGACGAGCTACGAAAGATGTTCGTCGTGCTCGCGAAGAAGCTGGGGACGACGTTGCGTGAGGAGGACGTACCACCGGTGCCGGCGGAGCACAAAGGCCTGCTGTCGGGGGCGGACATCGAAGGGATCGTGGCGCGTGCCTGGCGGCGGTCGCTCCTCGCGGGCGCAAAGGTCGTGACGCCGGAGTCGCTGGCCGAAGTGCTGGCGCAGTTCCTTCCGTCGACGCAGGGGATGGAGAAGGAGCTGCAGGAAGTCGCGGCGATCATCGAGTGTACCGACCGTGAGTTTCTGCCCAAGGCAATCGCCGACAACGTCGAGCGCGCCGGCGGACGCGGACCACTGCAACAACGCCTAACGTCGCTCAAAGAGATGGTCGCGCAGCTCTAGCCGCCCGTGATCGTATCCATGCTTCGCCGATTCGAGGTCGCGGAGCGCGGCTCGACGCCGGCCGCCGAGGTTCGCGGGGCGGTCGCCACGTTTCTGACGATGTCGTACATCCTGTTCGCGAACCCTTCCATCCTTTCGGCGGCGGGGGTTCCGTTCGCGCCCGCGGTCGCGGCGACGGCGGCGGCAGCTGCGATCTGCTCCATCCTCATGGGAGTGGTCGCGAACTTTCCGATCGCACTCGCCTCGGGCATGGGGCTCAACGCGGTCATCGCCTACCAGGTGGCGCCGGCGGCCGGCAGCTGGCAGGTCGCGATGGGCATCGTCGTGCTCGACGGGATCGTGGCGTTCGCCCTGGTGATGTTCGGACTGCGTGAGGCGATCATGAGCGCCATCCCGCGCGATCTTCGCCGCGCAATCAGTGTCGGGATCGGGCTCTTCATCGCTTTCATCGGGCTGGTGAACGCAAAACTCGTCGTCGTTCCGCCGGGGACGCTGGCGGCGCTCACGAAAGATCCGCTCGCGACGATGCCGCCGGTCACTTACGGATCCCTCCGAACGCCGGAGGCGGTGGTTGCTCTCGTTGGTCTCTTCATCACGTCCGTGCTGATCGCGCGCAGGGTTTCCGGCGCGATCCTTCTCGGAATTCTGGCGACCACGGCACTCGCGTTGGCAATGGGAGTGGCGGCGCTTCCCACGACGTCGTGGTTGTCATTGCCGAGCTTTGCGACGGTAGCGCAGGCCGATGTGGTTGGTGCGATCAAGTCGAGCGCACTGCCCCTGCTCCTTCCGGTGCTGCTCGTCGACTTCTTCGATACAATCGGCACGGCGACGGCAATCGCAGACGAGGCACGCCTTGTCGACGAACGTGGCGGGATTCCTGGCGTTCGAAACGTGCTTGCGGTGGACTCGTTGAGCGCGGCGATTGGGGGCTTCTTCGGGGCGAGCTCGGTGACGAGCTACATCGAATCCGCCGCCGGTGTTGCGGAGGGCGCTCGGACAGGGCTGCATTCGGTCGTGGTGGGATTGCTTTTCGCAGCCGCGCTCTTTCTGACGCCGGTGTTCTCGATCGTCCCGCCGGCGGCAACGGCGCCGGCGCTCATCGCCGTCGGATTTCTCATGTGTGAACAGATCACGCGGATCGACTTCCGGGATCTGGAAATTGCGCTGCCGGCCTTCGTGCTGATGGCGACGGTCCCGTTCACATACTCCATCTCGCATGGCATCGGCTACGGGTTCATCACCTTCGTGGTCATCAAGGTGTTCTCGGCCAAGTGGCGGAGCGTGCATCCGCTGATGTATGCCACGGCGACCGGATTCGCGGCGTACTTCGTCTTCGGATAAGTGCGTCACTTCGTCCCGCCCGATCCAGCGTCGCGACCCGACCGCTCAATCGGCGCGTAGCGCGACGATGGGATCCACGCGCGTCGCGCGTCGCATGGGCACCATTGCCGCGAGCAGCGCCACCGTGAAGAGCACGGCCGCCGAGATCAGAAACGCCGAAGGGTCGCGCGACGACGTTTGAAACAAAAGCGGTGCGACCGTTGGCCCGGCGGCGATCACGATGGCGAAGCCAGCGAGCGCTCCAACGACGGCCACCTGGATGGCGCGGCCAACCACGAGCCGCCGCAGGTCGCCGCTTCCCGCCCCCAGCGCGACACGAATGCCGAGCTCGCGGAGGCGGCGCGACACGTCGTAGGCGAGGACACTGTACAGGCCTAACGCCGCGACGGCAGCGGCCAGGAGCCCGAACACGCCGAAGGCGGTCGCGCCGAGCCGCCACGCGCGCATCTGCGGGTTCACGAGGTCGTCGAGTCGACTCACATCGATGAACGGCGCGTCGGGCACCCGCGTTTGCAGCTCGCGGCGCAGCGACTCGATGGACTCGGCGGCATCGCCCCGCGGCCTGGCCACCAGCACACCGGTGTGCGACCACCTTGGCGCCTGCTCACGCGGCACATAGAAATGCACGGCGGGATCCTCGATCAGCCGGAACCGCCGAGTATTCTCCACCACGCCGACCACCTGTGCACAGGGCATCGTGTCACCCCCAACCTTCATGCAATGGCCGACGGCATCCTCGTTAGGCCACCAGAGGTCCGCAAGCGTCTTGTTCACGATCACCGTGCGCGACGATGCGCCACGATCGGCTTCCGTGAAGCCACGCCCGCGCAGGACGCGGATTCCCATCGTGCGGAAGAAGTCGTTCGATACGGCGTTGAAGTACGGGCCACCCGCCTGCGTCAGGGGCACCGAGTCACGACCCGGGACTTTCACTTCTTCGGCCCACAACGTGGAGAACGGGAGCCCGCCGGCGATCGCCGCGCTCTCGATGCCCGGCGCGGCGCGGGCCACGTCGAGCAACCGGTCGTACAATGCATCACCATCGCCTTCGGCCATTCGCATGCCGGACGTCCGTGCTTTGACGACCAGAACCCGGTCGGGTTCGAGGCCTAACGGCAAGGACTGGATGCGCCGAAGGCTTCGCACGAAGAGCACCGCACCCACGAGGAATACGACCGTCAGTGCCGTCTGCGTGACGAGGAGCGCAGTACGCGTGCGTGAACGCACGGGACCGCCGGCCCTCGCCCCAGCGCGCAATGCGTCCGAAACCGCGGGGCGACTCGATTGCAGCGCTGGAAGGAGACCACTCACGACTCCAGCGACGACGGCGGCGAGGGCCGTGTACGCGACGAGGCGCAGATCGACCGTGGCTACAGCAGCAAGGTCGGACGTGAACAGAACCCGCCGGACGAGGCCGCCCCCCCAGATCGTGACGAGAATCGCGGCGACACCCGCCGCAAGCGCGAGCAGCACCGTCTCGTAGACCAACTGTCTCACGAGCCTCGCCCGGTCGATCCCGAGCGCGATTCTCACGGCGACCTCGCGCTGCCGAGCGACGCCGCGCGCCAGTTGGAGATTCGCCACGTTCGCACACGTGATGAGCAGCACGAGGAGGGAGACCGCGCCAAGCAGGACCGCGACCTTCGCCTCGGTGCTGTCGGCGCGAGCCTCGCGCGGCAGGACGGACGCGAGGTGCACGCTCGGACTCGACGACTCGACCTCCTTCGGCGACTCGCCATCGCGAATTGCGCCAGAGCGGAGCGCCACGGTCGCGATCGCCGATGCCCGGTCTGGCGTCAGGCCACCGCGGACGCGCGCCACCAGGTGAAGCCAGTACGCCTGACGACCGCGGAGCCATCCGGCATACTCCTGTGTCGTAACACCGGCGCTCAGCGGCGCCCAGGCATCGACGACGTCGTCCGTGACGCCGGTAAATCCCTGAGGCGCCACGCCGACGATGGTGTACCCGTCGTCGCCGATCGTGATCGTGCGTCCGATCGCCGACGGGCTACCTTCGAACTGGCGCTGCCAGAAACCGTAGCCGAGGACGAGGACGCGCGGCGCCGTCGGGTTGCCATCCTCTTCGGGGAGGAAGAATCGGCCGACTGCGGGGCGAACTCCGAGCGCGGCGAAATAATTCGCCGACACTCGCATGCCGCGCAGCGCATGGGCCTCGCGGCCTCGGCCGAACGCCATGTCGTCAGAGGAATACGCCGCTACCTGCTCGAAGGCCTGTGTAGCGGACCGCATGTCGCGGTAGATCGGATACGACAGGATTCGCTGCAGACGATCGCCGCCGTCGACTCTCTGTCCCGTCGCGATGGTCACGACACGCTGCGGATCCGTGACGTGTGACGGGGCACGGAGCAGCAGCCGGTCAACGATGCCGAACATCGTGACATTGGCACCGATACCTAACGCCAGAACGAGGACGACGACGGCGGCGAAGGCGGGCTGCGATCGGAGCGACCGCGCAGAGTACGCGACATCCTGACCGAAGGTCTCCCACCACGATTGGCGGCGCTCGCGCGTCAGACGCCGGTGGTCCACGCGCGCGATCTCCCACCGCGCCTCGGCGACGTTGCCGAACTCGCGCGCTGCGATATCACGGGCGACGTTGGCCGCGATGCCTTGCGCGACGAGCTCGGCGATCCGGCTTTCAAGGTGGAAACGGATCTCGTCGTCGACGTCGTGCTGCACGCGGCGGCGCGATTCCGGAAGATTGAGCAGTCGGCGAATGCCGGTCACCCGTTTCTCGCGGCTCATGCTGGTGCCCTTCCTTCGGCCGACTCGAGAATGCGAAACACCGCCTCGACGTAGCGCGTCCAGCTCGCGGCCTTGTTCTGGAGTTGACGCTTGCCGGAGGCCGTCAGCTGATAGTAGCGCGCGCGCCGGTTGTTCTCCGAAAGGCCCCATTCGCTCTCGATGAGGCCATTCTCCTCGAGGCGATGGAGTGCGAGATAGAGCGCGCGGTCTTCGACGAGAATGACATCATCGCTCGTCTCGCGGATCCAGCGAGCCACGGCGTAACCGTGGCGCGGACCCCAGGCGAGGGTGCGCAGGACGAGCAGGTCCAGCGTCCCCTGCAGGAGCATTGGTTCGGTTGCGGCAGCGGTTCCCATGCCATCTTCCACGGAGTAGCTCCGGGGAAGCTCGCTCGAGTATCGCTGATAGGCAAGGCCCGTGTGGGTGACTGGCGACCGGCGACGGGTGACCGGCGAAAAAAGCGGGGCCGGATTCGTATCCGACCCCGTCTCGCGCAGCTAAATAGGACGTGGCTCAACTGCTTGTCATTATGACACGGACTCCACGGCGTTTCGCAGCAGAGGAAGACCGCGCTCGATATCAGCCATCGACACGGCGCCGACGGAGAGTCTGACCCAGCCCGTGTCCTCCTTCACTCCGAACGCCTGGAACGGCACGACGGCAAAGCCTGCGGACTTGAGCAGGTAGCGACGGATGTCGTCGTTGGTGCGCAGCGTCTGGCCATCCGGAGTACGCTTGCCGTTCAGTGCGAAACGGGCACTCAGATAGATGGCGCCCATGGGAGCTGTCGCGTCGACCGGAAGCCCGGCAGCTCGCATTGCCACGATGCCGTCGTGCAGCGCGTTGAGGCGCTGCTGCAGCCCCGCCGTGATCTGCGTCCGATACGCGCTCACCGCGTCAGGCGCGTCGAGCAGGCGCGCGGTCGCGATCTGCTCCGCACGCGGCGCCCACGTGCCGACATGCCCCATGAAGTTGTTCATCGAGTCGATGATGTCCTTCGGGCCTACCACCCAGCCCACCCGTACGCCGGTAGCCGCGAAAGCCTTGGACACGCCGTCGACGTAGATCGTGTAAGGCGCGATCTCCGGACGCAGCGATACCGGGTCCACGTGACGCGTGTCGCCGAACGTGAGCATCCAGTAGACCTGGTCGTACATCAGGTAGAGTGGCCGCTCCCCGTTGCGGCGCCGCGCGTTCTCCTCGAGCACCAGGTCGCAGATGTCGCCTAACGCCTCCGGCGTGAACGCCGTGCCGGTCGGGTTGAGCGGCGAGTTGAGGGAGAGCAGTCGTGCGCCTCGAATCACGGGCGCGAGCAGCTCACGGGTGGGCAGGAACGTGGTGTCGCGGGTCGTCGCCACCGGGACGGGGACCGCGCCGGTCAGATAGCAGTAGTGGTTGTTGTTCCACGATGGCACCGGGAAAACGACGCGATCGCCGGGATCGACCACCGTGCGGAACGTGCCGTAGATCCCTGGCCGCGATCCGGACGTCACGAGCACCGAGCTCGCCTCGTACTTGAGCCCCAGCGCCTGTTCATAAAACCGCCGCACGGATTCGCGCAGCGGCGCGACACCGTTGGACGGCGGATAGTTCGTCTCCCCACGGCGCAGGGCATCGGCGATCTCGTTCTCGAGGAACTTCGGAATTCGAAATTCCGCCGGCGAGAAATCCCCGACGGTCAGGTTGCACACTCGCTGGCCTGCCTCGGTCATCGCGCGAATCTCGGCCGCGATCCGCAAGATCTCGGAGCCAGACATGCCTTCCGACATTGCCGAGATGCGGCGTGCTTGTACGGTCGTGCTGGCGGTGTCGAGCGTGCCTGTGGCAGACCCTGGTTCGAACATGTCGCAGCCTCGGGAGTGGGTGACGGCGCGCGAACGCGTCGCGGCGAAGTGATTGTGGGCTCGTTTCAAACTTATCGACCCGGGGCCGCGTCGAGAACGGCCAACATGACCATAGATCACATGCCCACAATGTATGCCGTCACGTCGACCGGATTCACGGCGGCGCATCCAGTGGTCCGGCGGCGCGCCGCGCGACGGGTCACGTGGGTCGGTCGTCTCCTACCCGACAGCTCTGCCCCAACGTCCATCGCACGCGTTCAACCCACCGCCATCCGGCGACGAACTCGCCCTCAAGTTGGCCGAACCACTCGCCCGCCACGTCATTCCGGCCGACGGCGTCGAAGTACCCGTCGCGCCAGGCGCACCACGCACCGCGACGGGATCACGCCTCGCGTCCGCCCTGCTCGCGTACGTTGCGGCGATCACCGCGGTCGTAACGCTGCTCCCGTTCCAATTCGCCATCCCGTCTGAGCCGCGCGTGATGCTCAGCGGCGGGGTCGTCGACGTGCTCGCCAACGTGGCCCTTTTCGTCCCCCTCGGGTTCCTCTACGCGGTAGCTCGACAGGACGCGAGCGTGCCCCTGCACAAGATCGCACTGGTGGCGTTGCTGGCGAGCGCGGCGATCGAGTCGATCCAGATCTTCGAGGTCACGCGGTACGCATCGCTTTCCGACGTCGTCGCCAACGGCGCCGGGGCCTACATCGGTGCCGGCCTGCAACGCCGGCTTTCGCGCCGAATCGCCATGGACGCCAGAACGGTCGGGCGCCTGTCGCTCGAGCTGCCGCTCATGGGACTCGTCTACCTGTTGGTTCCGTTACTCTGGCTGGATGGGCTCGCCGGCGCGGAATCCGAGACTCTGCTCTGGCCGTTGTTCGCCCTTGGGTTGTTCGGGGCGAGCCTGATTGCCGCTACCCGGCGGCATCATTTCGGACCGCACCATCGTGTATCCCGTGAGATGATGGCGGGCGCAGCATGCGCGTGGTTTCTCGTTGGCGCGTTCCCCGGTCTAGCGCCGCGCGCGTCAATCGTCCTCTTCGTCATGCTCACAGCGATTGGTGCATTCGTGTGGGTGCGCTCGGCCGATGAGGCTCGAGCGCGCCCCATCAATCGACGTTTCGAGTCGAGGGCGCTCTGGGAGGGCGCTCCGTTCTACGCGGCGTACCTGCTCCTGCTGGTGGCACCGACGACTGTGGCAGTGGCACCCTCGTGGCGTTGGTCGATTGGTTTCGGGGTGAGGCCGGACCTGGGTCCCGGGGCTGTGCTCCATTTTGTCGAGCTGGTCGCTGCGTTCACGCTACTCGGTTACATGCTCGCCGAGTTTCGTGGGCGACTCGAAGCACGATTCCTGAACAGCGCGCCGCACATTGCCGCGTGGGGCGGTACGGTCGCCCTCGTGGCAGAGGTCCTGGAGGGATTCGGGGTGAACGGCGGAGCGAGCGCGCTCGGATGGGTGACTCTCGTCGGGGCGTCGCTGTACGGGTCGTGGATCTACCATCTCCAGCGGGCCCACGTTAGGCGGCTGCTCGGTCGGGGGTAGTTGGTCGTCGTCCCGAGCGAGGGGTTGCCCCTCTATCGGGAGAACTGCGATTCCTGACCTGCCCGCTTCGCGGGCAAGCGCTCGGAATGACACCCCGCCCCTCAACGACTCACGGGCGAGTGGCGTAGACGAGGAGTATCCACGCGAGGCTCCTCTCCATGCGCCGTCTGCGTTCCGCGGCCGTTGCTGCTCTCCTCTGCCCGACGATCGTGCTGGGTCAGGCGCCGTTTCGACCTGCCAGCCCGCTGGGGCCGACGAAGGTCGGGCCGCCGAAGGGCACGGTCATCGTCGTTGGTGGTGGGGCCATGGGTCCCGAGATATACGCCAAGTTCATCGAGGCAGCTGGCGGGCCGGGCGCACTGATCATCGACGTCCCAAACGCGGGCGGCGCCGACTCGTACAGCCAGGACGGTCCGGCCACGCGTGGGTGGAAGACGGCCGGCGCAACGAACGTCCACGTGCTGTTCACGAAGGACCGGAAGGTCGCCGATTCCGACTCGTTCGTCGCGGTGATCAAGAAAGCGAAGGGCGTGTGGTTCGAGGGCGGACGCCAGTACCACCTGGTGGAGGACTACGGAGGGACTAGGGCCGAGAAGGCCTTCCGCGAGGTCCTCGAGCGAGGTGGAGTCGTCGGCGGGTCTTCGGCCGGTGCCTCGATTCTCGGAGACTTTCTCGTGCGCGGAGCGCCGTCGCAGAACAACCGGATCATGGACTATCCGGGCTACCAGAAGGGCTTCGCCTATCTTCGCAACGTCGGCATCGATCAGCACGTCGTCGCGCGTGAGCGCCTGCCGGACCTCGCGGACTCGATCATATCGAAGTACCCGAAGCTACTCGGGATATCGGAGGACGAGGGAACGGCGTGGGTGGTCCGCGGCGACACTGCCACGATCATTGGACGAAGCAAGGCGTTCGTGTACGGCGGTAACGACCCCAACGATCCGGGAGCTCCGTTCCTCACGCTTCGCCCCGGCGACACGTACAACCTGGGGGCTCGCCGGGTCGTTCGCCGGGCGATCGCCGATTCACCACTCACGCTTGCGTTCGTCGATTCGGAATTCGCGAAATACACCGATCCTGCCGCGGCTGGCGCGACCGTGCTCGTGGCGCAGGACGGCAAGGTGCTCGTGAACAAGTCCTGGGGGATTCCGGTTCAGCCGCGCTACATGCCGACGACCACGGTGCCGCAATTCGCGCTCGGAGCGATGTCAGGCGTGTTCGCTGCGCTGTGCTCGCAGCTCCCGGACGCTCCAGCGGTCCGGGGGCCGGGAGGGGCTCGCGACAGCGCGCGGGCGGACACCATATCCCCAACCGTTGCTGCCATGACGCCGTTTCAACGGTGTGTTGCGCGGCAGGTGAGCCCGCCGATCGGGATGCACAAGACCGCGGCTTCGGCGGATGGCCAGGTGCAGTCGAGCGTGGATGAGCTCTATCGTCTCGCGCTCGGGCTCGAGAATCCGCACACGTGGCGCGACGTCGACGCCACGAAAGGGTGGGAGGCAGAAACGACCGGCGGCTTGACGCGGCTCGCCGCGTACGGTGCGGATGGCGGACGTCGCGGCGCGTTCGTACGTGTGCCGGAGAAGCGGGCGGTGGTGATCATCCTGACGAACGATGACCAGGGGGACGCAAAAGGTATCGCGAACCGCATACTGGACCGGCTGGCGACGATCGATAGTCGTTAGACGAGACTCGCTAGCGGTTCGTCGTCAGGTTCGATTCCCGATTCCCCATTCCCGATCCGTCTCTCGGTACCAGTACGCCACCGCCAACAGGAAGAGGCCTGCGAGCAAATAGCTCCCGACCCTCAGCCCAATCGCCAGCGACGATGCTTCGGCGATCGCCTTGAGCGCAGCGAAGATTGCCAAGCCGAGGCCGACCTGTCGCAGAGCTCTGATCGCGCGCGCACGGCCGACGAAGATCGCGGCCACGCCGACTACCGCGTAGTACAGGACCAGCAAGAACGTCGCGATGTCGGCCGAATAGGCGTGAGACAGCTCTGTGTTCCCCCAGAGAAAGGTCACCGCGGAGCCCGCGAGCCGGACGGCGGTGCGAGTCTGGATGGCTTCCGGACCGCCCGCCAACTCTGCGCGGTACGCGTTCCACGACACGACGAGCCACGCCGCCGACATGGCCAGCGCCGCGAGTGATGGTGCTGTGAAAAATGGAGTGTATTGATATGGCACGCGGTCGACCAGCAGTCTGAACGTCCAGGGCGTGAGGATCGCGAGACCTAACGCGATCGGAACGCCGAGGAGACGTGTTCGTAATCGCTGCAGCAGCGGCGACATCGCAGCGGCATGCGCGGACAGCGCGATACAGGATGCGACGGCCTTGCCCTCGAGCGCGAACAGCAGAGTGGCTCCGCTCGCAATTCCACCGACCATGACATGAGTAGATCGCGCCGTTGGCTGGAGGAAGGCCGCCACAATGGCGGCCACCGTCCACGCGAGCGACACGATGGTTCTCGCCAGCACCGTGTCCGGGGCTGTGGCGATGGCTACGCCGCCTAACGCCAGCGGGACGAGTGCCCCGGTGAAGATCGGCTGTTTCGGCGGCTGGTCGTCCCCAGCGCGTTCGCGGGAGGCGAAGACCGTCACGTACGCCGTAACGGTTCCGAGCGCGGCGAGAACGAGCAGGTCCGTGGCGGGAGCTCGGTCAGTCGCCTGTGACACGAGCGATCCAAACAAGGCGATGAGCGCCGACCGCGAAATCCGCGCGCCCCACGTGCCGCCTGTCGCCGCCATCGCCGTCCACGCGATGGCGATGGCGAACAGGGCTGGGTAGTTCCGGACGTTCGACTGGTTCAGGTCGAGCGATGCGGTGGTCACGGCGACGTAGAGCCAGCACCCGGCAGTGGCAACCATCAAGGCCGTGCGCCACGCTCGGTGGCGAAGCGCGGCGAGTCCCGAGGCGAGGACGACGTAGCCATAAATGAGCAGCGCCACGATGTTACCGGAGTCGCTCGACGTCACGAACGGCGCGGCGAGCGCGCCACCGACGCCAACGCTGAACAGTGCCTCCTCGTCATTCATCCACGCGAGCAAGGCCAACGCGACAGACGCCGCCGCGGCGATGCTGAGCGCAACCGGTGATGTGACGAGCTTCAGATAGGGACCGGCGCCCCACGCGTCGACGTGGACCAGGGCGAGGGCGAGTGCCAGGAGCGTGCTGCCGAATCGAACCGACCCGCGGGCACGGAGTCGCCAGCCGACAACCGCGACGGCGGCGGCACCTAACGCGCCAAGGAACACACGGAGCCCCGGGCCGATCTTTCCGTGCGCGATCGCCCAGCTCAGAAACGCGCCGGCGCCGAGGAGAATCGTGAGGGACGCGAGCGCCAGGGTTCCGTACCGGCCGATGAGCGACTCGAGGTCGAGAGATCGCCGCTCGGGGACCGGTAGCCGCTCCGTGGCGATCAACGGGTCAGTGGAGACCGGCCGCTCCGTGCCCGTCACCTGGTCAGGACGTGGGTGCGCTGGTTCCGGAATGGCGGGGGCCGGAGGACTTTCGGGCTGAATGGAGTGTGACGTTGCACCGTCACGCTGCTGGTCGAGCCGCTCGACAACGGCGCGAAGCGCCCGCAGGTCGCGCGCGAGATTGGCGACCGTCTTCTCGAGGGAGTCGAGGCGGTCCTGGAACGAGTCGGGGATCGAGGCGGGCACGGATACGGTACGGGCAGCGTGGCGGTTCGCACCAACCTAAGCCGCGTCAGCGGTCGCGATAGGCGCTCGAACGATTTGCGCGAATCGCCTGTCCCACCGTACGCTCGATGACGCCAACCTCACGCTCGATGACGCCAACCTCGAGGGGTGCATGGACACGCTGCTCCGCGATCTGCGGTATCTCGTTCGCTCGCTCCGCTCCAATCCGGGATTTTCAGCGGTCGTGATTCTCACGATCGCCGTCGCCGTAGCAGCGAGCACCGCGTTGTTCAGCGTGGTAGACCCGTTGCTGCTTCGCGCCGAGCCGTACGCCGACCCTCAGCGCCTGGTCGCGCTGTGGGAATCGCCGCCGCAGGCCGACGGTGGGGTCGCGCCGGGGAAGAACGAGGTTTCGCCCGGTACGTATGGGGATTGGATCGCGGAACGAGCGGTATTCGACGGCGTCGCCGCCGTAGCTTCATGGCGACCGAACCTCACCGGTGGGGACGAACCGATTCGCGTCCACGGGACGGCCGTCTCGCGCGACTTCTTCCAGACGCTGGGCACTCCTCCACTCCTCGGGCGCGTGTTCGTACCGGAGGAGGCCACGGCCGGCAAGAACATGGTCGTCGTGCTCTCTCATGCGTTCTGGCGTCAGCGGTTCGGAGCGGATTCGTCGATCGTGGGGCGTGAGCTCTCGCTCAATGGGCGAAAGTACATGGTCGTCGGCGTAATGCCCGAGCGGTTTCAGCTGCGGTATCCGTTGCCGGAGGCAACCGATCTCTGGCGGCCGATGATTCTCGACGGCGAGACGCTCGCGAATCGCAGGGCGCACTACCTGTACGTGTTCGGCCGACTGCGGCGTGACGTGTCGGTGGAGCGGGCACAGTCGGCGCTCACATCGCTTGCCGCGAGAAGGGCGATCGACTTCGCTGCAACCAATCGGGGATGGGGCGCACGGGTCATCCCGCTGCGCGAGGACATCGCGAGCGACGTGCGTCCGCTGCTGGTGATCGGGTCGGCGGCGGTGGCACTGGTACTGCTGATCGCCTGCGCGAACGTCGCGAACCTTTTGCTCGCACGCGGGGCGGCCCGTGCGCGCGAGGTTGCGCTTCGTACCGCGCTGGGCGCAACACGCGAGCGGATCGTTCGACAGCTCGCGACGGAAAGTGTTGCGCTCGCCGCCATCGGCGCGATCATCGGGCTGCCGCTCGCCCGCGGGCTCGTGGCGATCCTCGTTCGGCTCGGTCCGCCCGCGTTCCAGTCGAACAGCGAGATCGCGCTGGACTGGCGCGCTGTCACGTTTGCAGCGTTGCTCGCGATGCTCACCGGCGTCGCGTTCGGGCTTGCGCCGGCGCTGTACGCGGCCCGCACGCCAGCCGGGGACGCGCTGCGTGAGGCCGGCCGTCGGGTGTCGAGCAGCCGATCGGGCGCGCGCACGCGCGACGCGCTCGTCGCCGTGGAGGTCGCCCTCGCCGCAATGCTGTTGATCGGCTCGGGCCTAACGATCATGAGCTTTGCGCGTCTGCTCCGAGTGAATCCGGGGTTCGACGCGCACAACGCGCTGACGTTCGAGCTCGGATTGCCGGCTTCGAGCTACCGCACCAATGATGAGATCACGCAAGCGCATCATCGACTGGTGGCGATGCTGCGCGCGCTTCCCGGCGTCACGGAGGCGGGTGCGTCGACGCACGTGCCGCTCGCCGGCGGCAACATGACCACGGAGCTCGAGATCGAGGGCCGCCCGGTCGTACCGCCGGACCGACCGGCCGAGGTGCCGTACCGCCTAACGACGGATGGCTTCACCGCCGCGGCGGGCATGTCGTTGCGCCGTGGCCGGGCGATCGCCGCGAGCGACGCGGCGGATGGGTGGCGCGTCGCAACGATCAGCGAGACCGCGGCGAACACGCTCTTCCCTGGCAAGGACGCCATCGGGCACCGCGTGCGTATCACCGGCGACTCGGCGTGGCTCACCATCGTGGGCATCGTTCGTGACGTCAGGCACACGTCGCTCGAGAGTCCGCCGGGCGCAGACATCTACGTGCCGCAGGAGCGCGAGCCGTCGACCTACATGCGCTACGTCGTCCGCACGAGTGGGTCGACCTCGGCGCTGGCGCCAGCGGTCCGGCGCGTGGTGCGGACGTTCGACCCGACACTGCCGATCGTGGGTCTCGAGAGCCTGGAGAGCGTCGTGTCGCGGGCGAGCGTGCCACGTCGGTTCGCGATGTTGCTGCTCGGATCGTTCGCCATCATCGCCCTCGTCCTGGCGGTGGGAGGCGTGTATGCGATGGTGGCATATGCCGTGAATCAACGCACGCACGAGCTGGCGGTGCGAGTGGCGCTCGGCGCCCGGCCGATCGAGATCGTGCGCACGGTGATGGCCCACGGGCTGGGGGCCGTCGGCATCGGGCTCATGGCCGGGGTGTTGTCCGCGTTAGGTATCGGCCGCGCGATCTCGGCCCTTCTCTACGGCGTGAGCGCGCACGACCCGGCAATCTACCTCGCGGCGCCCGCGCTCCTGGGGCTCGTCGCGGTCCTGTCCGCGCTTCTCCCCGCGCTGCGAGCATCGCGAGTCGACCCCATCACAGCCTTGCGCGACTCGTAGGGCCGGTAACCCGCATCCGCAGCCCGACGTCAGCTCGTGACGCCCAGCCGCCGTTCCAGCTCCTCGCGGCGCGAGCGGCTGACGCGCAGGCGCGCGCCGCTCTTGAGCTGGACCTCGTAGTCGCCTCCGGCACCGCGATGAAAGGTGTCGATGAGGTCCACCCGCACGATGATCGAGCGGTGGATGCGGAGAAACCGACTGGGATCGAGCTTCTCCTCGAGCGTATGAATCGCTTCGCGGATGAGGTACGCGCGCTCGCTGGTGTGCAGCTCGACGTACGGGCCGCTCGCGGTGATGTACTCGATTTGCGAGACGGGTACGACGCGGACTTTGCCACGCATCTCCACCGCGATGCGCTCGAGATACGGCGATGCGCCTGACGCTGGCGGGGTCGGTGCGCTCGACGCGCCGCCGCGCGAACCACCTTCCAGCACCGCGAGCAGTCGCTCGCGCAGCTCTCCCATCTCCTCGAGCTCGACGTATCGGCGGGCGCGGTGGAATGCCTGCTCGAAGCGCTCGTCGTCGAATGGCTTCACGAGATAGTCGACCGCGGCGAGGTCGAATGCCTGCAGGGCGTAGCGGTCGTAAGCGGTCACGAAGATCGTGAGCGGCATCGCGTCGGGACCGACCTCCCGCACGACGTCGATGCCGGTTTTGCCGGGCATCTGCACATCGAGAAACGCGATGTGAGGGTGCAGCGACCGAACGGCGTCGACCGCGGCCTCGCCGTTGTCGACGCTGGCGACGATCTCCACCCCGGTTTCCGTGCGAAGCAGGTCCTCGAGACGCTGGCGCGCCAACGGTTCATCGTCCACGATCAGCACGCGAATGGGCGGGCGTTCGGCCATGGATCGACGTTAGGCGGTCGCCGGTGCCGCTTCGGCGTGGAGGTCTGCTGCCGTATGGTAGGGCAACACGATCTCGGCCACGGTGCCGACGTGCCCCGCGCGGCGGAGCGACAGGCTCTGATCCGGACCGTACAGCTGCTCGAGCCGCGCCCGCGTGTTGCTAAGCCCCACGCCACCCGTGCCGCCCGTCTCGGTACGGGAACGTGCCAGGCTGCCATTGCTGTCGGTGGCGATCGCGGCGTCGATTCCCGGTCCGTTGTCCTGCACCGTGATCACGAGGTCGTCACCGGCGCGGCGGGCGCGCAGCTCGATCCTGCCACTGCCCTCCACCTTCGCCACGCCGTGCATCACGGCGTTCTCGACCAGCGGCTGCAGAACGAAGTTCGGTACGAGCGCGTCCATGACGGCGTCGTCCACCTGGACGTCGACGTCCAGACGTCCCTGAAAGCGGACCTGCATGATATCAAGATAGAGGCGAAGCAGCTCGAGCTCGCGCGATAACGGAATCTCCTGCTCGCTGGTGCCCTCGAGCGTCACGCGAAGGAGCTCGCTCAAGCGAGCGATCATGCGGCGAACGCCTCGTGGGTCGCGTTCGACCAGTGACGAGACCGCGTGAAGTGTATTGAAAAGGAAGTGCGGATTGAGCTGCGCGCTCAGCACTGCAAGCCGCGCCTCCGCGAGCTGCGCCTGCAGCTGCGCAGCCTGGGCCGTCAGCCGAACCGTCTCATCGTGTCGGGCGCGATAGCGCGCGAAGATGTCGCGCGCGATGCCCGCCGCGAGCACAGCGAAATAGACGGTGAGGTCGTCGAGGAACCACAGCCGCTCGATGCCTGTGAGCCACGTTATCGGTGGGCCGCGACGCGGTCGCGGCGGAATGTCGAGCAGCGAGACGCGCATGAAGTGAATGGCGATGTCCACGAACATCGCCGTGACCACGCCCACGCCGAGGAACAACAGGACTCTTCCCAGTCGATTACCTCGCGGCTCCAGGCTGACGCGACTCGAGAGCCAGAAGATCGGGACGGTGAGCACCGCCCACAGGTAGTACTCGGCGAACGCGAGCGTGATGGGTGTCGACGCCGGGAACGGCTGCTGAAAGGCGGGGCCGCGCGGGTCGAGCAGCCGACTCGCGGCGTTGAGCACAGCGAGCACGGTCCAGAACGCGAAGATGAGCAACAATTCCGCGCGGTTCAGCGGAAACCCCATGCTTCGGCGCTCGCTCGGGGCGACAGAATCGGTCAGTGGAAGCGACGCAGTGGCCACGATCAAAGGATACGACCGACGGCGGCCACCCGTCAGGGCGGCTCAAACGAACGGCACCTCGACGTACACGAGATGCACGACAGGAAAGCGCGCACCCGCTGACGGTGGCCGTTCGCGGCCAGCGGTCGACGCCGCCAGCCTTCGCAGTCCGTTCAGGTCTTCGTGCAGTTCGTGACGCCCCAGTGCACTTGGCGAATTCGGCCAGCACGGAACGGCCCTTGATTCGTATTCCTCACGAGAGGAGACGGGTAAATCCCGTTAGGCTCGCTGTCGAAAATCGAGCCGTGACTTGTGAGGAACACATGACCAAGAAAGCGCGTTTCGCAGTAGGGGCCATCGTCGTCGCCGCGGGCGCTCTGGGGCTGTGGATCTACCGGAACGCCGAGGCGCGCGAAGCGCCATCGTATCGGTTCGCGACCGTAACTCGCGGGAATCTCGAATCCACCGTGTCGGCAACGGGCCAGCTCAGTGCCGTGACCACGGTTCAGGTTGGCACTCAGGTGTCGGGTCAGGTCTCCCAGATACTGGTCGACTTCAACGACCGCGTGAAGAAGGGTCAGCTGTTGGCTCGCATTGACCCGACGCTCGCGCAGCAGGCCGTGCTCGACGCTGAGGCCGGTGTCGTCCGCGCGCAAGCCGACCTCGATCGGTCGAAGGCCGAGTACGAGCGCAACAAGACGTTGTATGACCAGAAAGTGCTGACGGCGACCGAGTTCACGACCGCGCAGTACAACTACACGGTTGCACAGGCGAGCGTGAAATCGGCGCAGGTCGCGCTGGACCGCGCGAAACAGAACCTCGCCTACACCCGGATCTATGCGCCCATCGACGGCGTGGTCGTCCAACGCAATGTCGACGTTGGCCAGACGGTCGCCGCGAGTCTCTCGGCGCCGCAGCTGTTCCTGATCGCGAACGACCTGTCTCACATGCAGATCCTCGCGAACGTGGACGAGAGCGACATTGGCTCGATCCACAAAGACCAGGATGTCAGCTTCACGGTCCAGGCGTACCCGAATCAGACGTTCCACGGGAAGGTGCGCCAGGTGCGACTGCAGTCGACGACGACCGAGAACGTGGTGAACTACACGGTCGTCGTGACTGTCGACAATCCGAAGGGCACGCTACTCCCCGGCATGACGGCGACGGTCTCGTTCCTGACCGGCTCGGCCGAGAATGCCCTGATGGTACCTAACGCCGCGCTGCGCTTTCGGGCGACGCCCGAGATGATGGCGGCGGCCGGCGTCACCAATGCGACCGGAGCGCCGCGCACGGCGGCGGACTCGGCGGTGTTTGCCGCGCGGCGTGACAGCATTCGAAAGGCGCGCGCGGCCGCTGGCGGGAACGGAGCCGGCGGCCAGTTTGGCGGCGCACAGGGCGGCCAGGGCAACGGCGGCACTCCCGGCGCAGGCGGAGCGACACGGTCGCGATCGTCGGGTGGTCGCGGTGGGTTCGCCCAGCTCTGGTACGTCGGCGCCAACGGCAAGCCGGCGATGATGCGCGTCCGGACCGGCATTTCGGACGGTCAGAACACACAGGTCATTGGGCCGGAGGTGAAGGAAGGTATGCAGGTGATCGTGGGCACGAACGCGCCGACGACCGCGGCCTCCCCGACGAATAGCCCGTTCCAGCAGCAGCGTCGTGGGCCCGGAGGGTTCTGACGATGCCTAACGTCATCACGAACGACACGCCGGCGACGCCGGTCATCCGGATCGAGGGCGTTCGCAAGGACTACACGATGGGCGACAACATCGTCCACGCACTGCGTGGCGTCGACCTCACGGCCGAGCGGGGCGAGATGATCGCGATCATGGGGGCGTCGGGCTCGGGGAAGTCCACGCTCATGAACATGCTCGGGTGTCTCGACACACCCTCGTCCGGATCGTACTGGCTCGACGGGATCCGGGTCGACGGGTTGAACCGCAATCAGCTCGCGGACCTGCGGAATCAGAAGCTCGGCTTCGTCTTCCAGGGCTTCAACCTTCTGGCGCGGACGTCGGCCCTCGACAACGTGGAGCTGCCGTTGCTCTACGATCGCACCGGCCGCTGGAAGAACACGAAGGAGGTCGCCGCGGAAGCGCTGCGACGTGTGGGTCTCGGCGATCGTCTCGATCACCAGCCGAGCGAGCTGTCCGGCGGTCAGCAGCAGCGCGTGGCGATCGCGCGTGCGCTCGTCACGGAGCCGACGCTGCTCCTCGCCGACGAGCCGACGGGCAATCTCGATAGCCACATGACGGTCGAAATCATGTCGCTCTTTCAGGAATTGAACGAGCAGGGGATCACGATCGTCATGGTGACCCACGAGCCCGACGTCGCGCAGTACTGCAAGCGGATCGTCGAGGTGCGAGACGGGCGCATCAGGCGCGACCATTCGGTGGAAGAGCGACACAACGCCGCGGCTGACCTGCGGGAACTGCTGGCAAGGGAGCCCGAGGAGGAGGAAGACCCGGGTCTCATGGTCCAGGAGGTTGCATGAAGACTTCAGTGCTGGTCCGGGTTGCCGGAGAGAGCATCAAGAAGAACAAGATGCGGACGCTACTAACAATGTTAGGCATTGTCATCGGCGTTGGCGCGGTCATCATCATGGTGGCGGTCGGTCAGGGGGCGCAGCGCGGCATCGCCAACCAGATCAACGCGTTAGGCACCAATCTGCTCGTCATCACGGCCGGAGCGAGCAACACGTCCGGCGTCAGTCAGGGTGCGCAGGCGTTCAACCGCCTGACGGTCGACGATGCGGAGAAGCTCAAGCGCGAGGGGACGCTTTTCGCCGGCGTGACGCCGGTCGTCATGACGCGCACCCAGGTGCTCGCCGGCGGGACGAACTGGCGCACGATGATCAACGGCGTGAGCACGGACTGGCAGACGGTGCGCGACTGGCAGACGAGCTCCGGCGATTTCTTCACGGACAACGACGTGCGAGCGATGCGCAAAGTCGCGGTCGTTGGGCAGACGGTCGCCGACAATCTGTTCCCCGGTGTCGACCCGGTGGGGTCTCAGATCCAGATCCGCAACGTGCCGTTCGACATCGTCGGTGTGCTCGCGAAGAAGGGACAGAATGCGGTCGGGCAGGACCAGGATGATGTCGTGATCATCCCCTACACGACGGCGCAGACGCGGCTTTCCGGCAACACGCGGATCTGGCAGATCCTCGTGAGCGCAACGTCACAGCAGGACATCGCGGCGGCGCAGCAGGAGGCCATGGCGATCATGCGCGAGTCCCACAAGATCGGCGACGGCGACGACGACTTCACCGTGCGCAACCAGACGGAGATCGCGGACGCGGCGCAAGGGACCACGAGGATCATGACGTGGCTGCTCGCCTCGATCGCGTCGGTGTCGCTGATCGTCGGCGGCATCGGGATCATGAACATCATGCTCGTATCCGTGACGGAGCGGACGCGCGAGATCGGGATTCGCATGGCGATCGGCGCGCGGGGGTCCGACGTGCTCACGCAGTTCCTCGTCGAGAGCATCGTGATGAGCGTGCTCGGCGGAGCGGTGGGGTTGGTGGTGGGTGTGGGTGGCGCGTCGCTCGTCGCTCGCTTCACCGGATGGAGTACGGAAGTACCGATCCAGGCGGTCGCTCTGGCGATCGGGTTCTCGGCGGCGGTGGGTGTGTTCTTCGGGTATTACCCGGCGCGGAAGGCAGCCGCGTTGGACCCCATTCAGGCCTTGCGGTACGAATGATCGGGAACCGGGTGATCCCTCGCTTCGCTCGGGACAATGGGGGAACCGGAAAACCGCGCGTCTCTCTGGGACGCTTCCACAACACGTGAAGGTATAGATCCATGAAGATTCGATATCTCGTCTCATTCGTCTGCCTAACGTCGGCTCTGGGAGCGCAGACCGCTCCGCCGGCGACGGCGGCGCGGCCGACCACCCTCGTCGCGCAAACCGCGGCGCCGACACGGACCATCACGTTCGACGAGGCGATCGACATCGCGCTGCGGCAGAACACGGCGCTCAGGCAGGCGAACAACGCCTCGGCGCTCAACTCGGCGACCGTCAAGCAGCAGCGCCTCTCGCTCCTGCCGGATCTTCGGTTCAACACCACCACGGGACAGAACTACGGCCGAGGGTTCAGCGAGGCAGAAGGCCGGATCATCGACCAGACGACGCAGTCGGTGAACGCCGGCATCTCGTCGAGCGTCACCCTGTTCAACGGCCTGAGCAACATTGCGAACCTGCGAAGCGCCAAGCTCTCCGAGGACGCGGGCGAGCGCAACGTACAGCGCGCCGAGCAGACGGTCGCGTTCACGGTCGCGTCGAACTTCCTGGCGCTCGTGCAGCAGCAGGAACAGGTTGGCGTTCAGCAGGAGAACCTCCAGGCGCAGGAGGCACAGGAAAGGCAGATCCAGGCGTATGTCAACGCCGGGTCGCGCGCGATCTCGGACCTGTACCAGCAGCAGGCCACGGTTGCCGCGGCGCGCTCGCAACTCGTGAACGCTCAACGCGCGCTCGAGTTGGCGAAGGTCGACATCATCCAGGCGCTGAACCTCGATCCGCGCGGCAACTATGTGTTCACGCCGCCCGCGCTGGACACGACGACGGCGAACATCAACTCGGTCGGCTTCAACCTCGACAGCCTGCTCACGCGTGCGCTCGCGCAGCGTTCGGATCTGTTTGCGCAGGAAGCGGCTGTGAGTGCGGCCCAGCAGGGCGTGAAGTCGGCCAAGGGCGGGCGCTGGCCGGCGCTTTCCCTCACGGCCGGCTACAACTCGGCGTACAACAGTGCGACGTCGCTCGGCTTCTATGAGCAGCTCAACCAGCGACGCGGCGGGGCGATCTCACTCGGATTCTCGGTTCCGCTGTTCGACCGCGGCACCGTGGATCTCGCAACGCAGAAAGCGGAGATCGCCGAGGACAACGCGCGACTCGATCTCAAGGATCGTCAACAGCAGATCGGGCTCGAGGTGCGTCGGGCGTACCTGGACTACGTGGCCGACAAGCAGCAGCTGGAGGCAGCCAGCGCGCAGCTACGAGCGGCGCAGCTGGCGCTCGAGACGTCGCAGCAACGGTACAACGTTGGCGCCGCGACCCTGCTCGAGGTGACGCAAGCGCGGGCGACTCAGGTGCAGGCGCAGAGCGCGCTCGTCTCGGCGCGGTATGCGCTGCTGTTCCAGCGGACGCTGATCGGGTACTACACGGGGGACCTGAATCCGCGGGCGGTTTCTATACAGTAGCGGAATTGGGGTCAGAGTCGAGTTTCA